>JAISXM010000039.1 GCA_031270515.1 Holosporales bacterium
CTAATAATTGTCGGCTCAGAAGTTTTCAATGAGACAGATGTCGAGACTATAGTCATTCCGCGATGCGAGGTAATTTTTAACAAAAGAGCATCTTTCATATATTTCAAATCAGAAACACCCGTCGTCTGCCCAATTTGTGAAGTAAAGTTGAGCGAGGAAATTTCTTGGCGATACGACTTGACGAAATATTGTTGGGGAAAGGATAGAATAGAAATATAGAATAAGAGTAGGAATATCGTGGAGAAATGGGGTAGAACGATAGTCATGTTGACTAAATAATAATACTGTGGTGTAATTAATATTAGGAAGAGTCGATTGACGAGTAAGAATGTTTATATGAGTAAAATACTTCACAAAAACTCGATATGTATTATATGGGGATGTATATGCCCAATAGCGCTAAGCAGTTCGCATTCTGCGCTCCATGCACAGCAGGCGCAAAATCCGCTACCAGAGGCATATACGGAACAAGCGGCACCAGCGGCGGGCGCCGAAACGGCAGCAGATGAAAGTGGTTCGCAATCTCCAACGTTGCTGCGGATCACAATTCCGGATGGGACGACGACCATTCGCAAGGGAGAGTATGATGGCCGCACGGATATTGGAGCGGTCGAAATGCCGAATAGCGTAGAGATAGTAGACCAGTATGCGTTTCGAGTTTGTAAGAATCTTACCGATTTAACTCTTTCAAGTAGATTGACAAAAATAGGTGACTCAGCATTTCGGGGCACAGGCATACCCCGTGTAGATATTCCTGGTAGCGTCGCTGAAATAGAACCGTTCGCTTTCTGTGATTGTTCAGAATTAAAAGAGGTAATACTGAATGAAGGCCTGAGAGTTATCGGGTTTTGTGCGTTTTCGGGGACGTTTTCGAATGGGGGGGAGGGAAAGATAGAAGATATAATCATTCCTGGTACGGTAACCTGTATTGGGGATAGCTCATTTGCGAACAACCCACTCAAGACAATAACATTCGATCAATGTTTTGGACAAGGTGCTCGACAATTAATAGTTGGAACACAATTTATTGACGAGACCAAAGTCAAAACTTTAGTATTTCCGCGATGTGACGCACTTTTTAACAAGAACGCACTTTTCGTATCTTCCCAACAGAGACACGAACCCGAGTTCACACTTAAGTTTGTAGATCTATCAAATTGCACAAAAATATCGATCTTCCGTAATCCAGGAGGCGTCAGCACAACCGCAGCGCGAAATCCAAAAAATAGAGTAAGTGTAATTGACATAAATGTAAACGATAATGATAGTTGTGTTGAATTCCTTGGGACGGTGTTCGGGACGGCTTCGAACTTGCGTCGGATAGAAGAATGGCATTATTCAGAACCTGAAGATGACTTTGATCCAGACGTTTATCCAGACATTGATTCATACCTTGCAGAGGAACCAAGGCCTCTAATACCAACACTCGAAGTAAGATTCGTACCCAGCATTCACCGCATCTACCCAACTTGCATAGTAAAGTTTGGCGAAAGAAATAAATGGAAATACGATTTAACGGAATATTGTTGGAAGAAGATAGAAGAGGAAGAGAAATAGGAAGAGAAATAGGAAGAGGAATTGGAATAGGATCCAAGCTTGTCGTTCCGAAACTCCTGCGGCTAATTCTTATTGTGATTGGGTCGACGCCTTATTTCTTAAATCTGTAGATCGTTTGATTTTTATTATTTTCGGCCTCCAGAGTACCAAGTTTAACGCCTTTGGCTAGATCGCGACTTGCTGTTGCCTGAGATATTTTGGGAAATAGATTGATGTAATCTTTTCTTTTAAATCTGTCCAGAAAATGCTTGGCATACGCTAGACGATCCTCACATTTTTCTTTCTCTATCAGCTGTGCTTGAGTCGCTAGCAATTTTGTTGCCAAAATTTCCAACGCTTGCAGAATAATGCTCAGCATAAATTCAATAAACTTTTCCGAGCTCCCGTCGTTATCGCTTTCTTGCAAAACGTCATAATATTCGCCTTGGTATTTTTCCAACAATTCCTCTATGCAAACCAATTTGAAAACAGGATGCTGTTTCGCAAGTATAAGCTGCTGCCAGAAGCGCCCCATGCGGCCGTTTCCATCAAGGAACGGATGAATAAATTCAAGCTCGTAGTGAAATACGCATGATTTTATAAGCAAACTGTCCGGAGCTTCTTTTAAATACGTAAACAGATCTGCGACGAGCCCGGATACATTTTGGTGCGGCGGAGCAATATGCACAACCTCGAGACCTTTAAGCAATCCAACGCTACTTTGCCTAAAATGCCCTGCATCCGGGAGCAGCCCAGCCATCATCGTACCGTGCATTTGAAGAATATCGTTTATATTAAAAGCGTCAATTTGATCGAACATTTCGTAAACTGCTGCAGCATTTTTTACGGCAACAATATCATTTTTCGGCGCGATTACTGGCTGCCCATTCAAAATATCGCTAACCTGCTCAATCATCAATTTATGTCCTTCAATAGCCAAGCTAGATTTGATGGACCGGATACTTGTAGTTTTTCGCAAATGAATATCACTGTGAACTTTGAAGTTGTAACGATCCATTCGTCCAAGAATTAGGCAGATTTTTTGAACGAGATCAACAATAACTGAAGTCAGGCGGAATGGAGTTTGTCCGGACATAAGTGCTCCAACGTAATATGCATAGCGTCGCAATGATACTATCATAATGAAATGCTGAAAAGTAGATACGCTTTGCTATAGGGGGAGCGATATGGAAGTAAATCATTAAATTTTCAAAATATTCCGCATGAAGTACATATTTTGCACAATTTATTGGTGCTTAGCTATATAACCAGAGCCCTCTATAAACGCTGCATATATCCGCCCCGTGGACAGTACGCGGCCTAGCACAAACGGACGAACTGCAGCGAGAAAGGATCAATGTACGGCACGAATGCGACTGACTGCCTCCTCATGCTAATTCGCTGCAGCTCCTATCCTAGAGGCGAGACGGCCAATATCGTTTATAAAGGCCAATCTAACCGAGAGTCTGGTTCGGGTTTCGGGGCACCATGCCAGTCATTGCCCCAATATCGCAGGATCTCCGTTTGCCAGGCATCAAGAGCGGGCACATCTTGCCCGTCATCAGGAGCGGGCACATCCACCAAAGGGGGCTTGGCAGTGCGTTTCAAAATTGTCCAACGGCTTGAGCATTGGGTTTCAGTTCTGCCAGGCAACCGTGAAGCGATTACCTTAAAAGACCAGCTTTCCGCCCTGCCATCCAGAATACATTGATCCTCATCTGGCGTAAAACGATGCGGCGTCAAACGATGCGTAGATTTGTATGAGGCAGGGCGCAAATGTTTATTCCAATGATATTTGCATTGGGATTCAGTCTTGCCAGGAAACAGTAAAGCGATTTTCTTCCAAGACGTGCCTAAATTCATCACAGCATCCCTAAGACGTTGATTATCCTTTGGCGTAAAAGGCATACGCAGGGCGGCGTTTAAATAGAAAGACCAACGCTCTCTGCATTGTCTTGCACTCCTGCCAGGCAGATGTGAAGCGATTTCCTCAAAAGACATGTCTGGATTTTCCGTCTTCTTATCCTGAATGAATAGATCCTCCTCTTGCGTAAAACGCGCACGCAGGGTTGCGTCGCCCCACTGGAAGTTTAACAACAGTGAACCCAACACTAATGCTTTACGGATCATTCGATTTACCCTAGTTGAACCTCTATACTGCTAAGATGCGCCAATGGAGACCTGCTGTCAAGAGGAAGAATCATAGTGTTCACCGAATTCTCTTGACTTATCGACGATACATTGCTAGAATTCCTATCAGTTGATACCCCCACAGGAATCTTTTGTGAATATAAAGTTTTTGTTTGCGCTAGCCATGCTTGTCACGGCGAGCAATATCCATTCCGCCCCATACTTGACAGCATATGACCTAGGGGGTCTACGCCCGGCAACAGACGATAACCCAGGCAGGATCATAGAGTACCTAAAATGGATACTAGACCCAACAATAGACGAGCCATACATGGTCATAACGTACCGGAACATACTACGTCCGCCAACAAACCGCCCATACCTAACCATAGAGTACCGAGCATGGCAACTAGGCCCGATAATAGACGACCCATACCTGGCAGAAAACGACGCGACGAGTCTAGTTAACAGTCTAAATTCGCAGGAACTCCGTTATATCGAATTAACCCCTGAATCAGCACGTGTAAAGACTCTCGCTGTATTGAAGGAACATTTTGACACTGCTACTCCTCATCCGGCAGTCCAACTTTATGCGATGTACTCCGCTCTGTATCAGGGAATACCTGTCAATCTAGATGAAGGTGAATCGTCTTATTATCTCCCGTTATGCATAAGAGATGCCCTGATGAACTTCTGGTAAAGATGAGCAGCCTATATAGTAGCGCTGCCAATCGCAATCAACATCACAGGAGCCAATCCGATTAGGGGGATTGGCAAACATGTTCGGCTCGTGTTCCTCGCAGTGCTTTTAGATACGAGCTGAACAATTTCACTTACCGATTGAGTAAAAACGCGATCGTTGTCGAAGCGTATTCAGTTCGAGGCGCTTCAGCTCGAGGCGCTTCAGTTAGAAGCGCTTCAGTTCGAGGCGCTTCAGTTAGAGGCTCTTCAGTTAGAGGCGCTGCAGTTAGAAGCGCTTCAGTTCGAGGTTCGTCAAATATAGCCCCGCCAAATCGAGGTTGTTCCACAATTGGTGCAATGTTCCCGCTCTTTCGTTTGAGTATTTGTATGTACGCCCCCCGGAGCCCCTTTATCCCTTCGGGGGTATCGAGTATGGCCAATATGGATTCAGCATTTTGCTCAAGCTTAGCCAGAAGACGGGCCTTCACTCTCTTCTCTTCCCGATCCAACGTCATTTCAAAAAAACCTCGAGCCAATTGGATCAATTCGCTCCTATTCGGTTCTGCACCAAGAATGGCTCTAATTCGATCACAAACCTGCCCTTGGGAAACCTCCTCCTGCACGGCGACTATCCTTGGGGGATCTCCTATCATCAGCGGGAGGCCTGCTCCGCTTCCGCATGTGCTTAACAACGCAGAAACTAGCGCTATACCTACCATTAATTTAGGACCATTTTTTAACATTTTTGTAATAACTGCTATCTTCCCGTACGCTAACATATTCACATCCAACTAACAAATATTATAAGCCTTTGTATAACCATTCCATCTCGAACGCAAGTGTTTTTTTGATCCGTGGGAGTATTTTGGACATGTCGGGTCTAAGGTTCACAATCGAACAGGATTGACTCGTTAACAGTATATTGTTAACCTTCCTAATAGTTCATATTCCTTTAAAAGAAGTTTTTATGAAAATTAAATTTTTATTCGAGTTAGCCATGTTTGTTATAGCGGGCAATCTCAATTCCAGCTGCCCGTTCCTGATAGCAAATGACCTAGGATCGACACGACGTCCGACGGCAGACTTCCCATTCTTAACTACAAACGAAACAATACTTCTGGTTGACAGTCTAACTCCGGAGGAACGCCATGATATCGAATTAACAGATCAATCAGAACGTGAAACAAATCTATCGCGCTTTAGTAACGAGTTTTTCTCTGCTGCTGCTTCTCCGGCAATCCAACTTTATGCGAGATACTTCGCTCTGTATCAGAACGTACCTATACAAAAGCCTTATAAAGATGAAAAGCGTTTAGTTGGTGTCCCGTCTTGTATCGGCAATCTACTGAGAGAATTCTATGAATGTCTCCTATCTCTGCCCATAAAAACAATTTGAATTTTTATCATCACCTAAACCTTATAAGACAACGAGCTTCAAATTGCTTGTTATGGGGACCCGGTATGCCCAAGAACAAAAACCTTGTTTCTGAAAAGCTAGGTATTCCGCTACACTGGGTCTCCCATAACAAACAAGTTGAAACTCGTTGTCATGCAAGACCTGGATGAGGGTAAAAATTCAACTTGTTTTTATGGGTAGGTATACACTGCAACCCGAAGAATTACAGGGATACTGTGGATGAAATAAAGGCGTTGTTGGGTTGCTATGATACTTAGCTGCAACGAATATGAATGCGTGGGAATAGGATCCTTTGATTTTACAATCGAACAGGATTGACTCGTTAACAGTATATTGTTAGCCTTCCTAATAGTTCATATCCCTTTGAAGGAAGTTTTTATGAAAATTAAATTTTTATTTGCGTTCGCCATGCTTGTTACAGCGAGCGATATCAATTCCAGCGAAAGACAGAACCTTACAAAAGACGACATCAGCGAAAGACAGAACCTTACAAAAGACGACATAGATGATCTGCTTTCCAATCTAACTGAGGAAGATCACTATTCTATAGAAGCAATCTCTGAAAAATACCGTAACAGGACCTTGGAGCTATTAGCGGAAGATCCTGAGAATAAACTACTTCGTGAGCGACTCGTCGTTCTGTTTAGGGAAGTGCCGGTCGTATCAGATTCAGATTCCTATTCAGATTCAGATTCAGATTCTGATACTGAGACGAATACTGAGTAAAATATAGACAAGGCTCTTGATAACGAATATGGATATCCAGATTTTTTGAGAGAGTTTTCGACTACCGGGTCCCTATA
This sequence comes from Holosporales bacterium, assembly GCA_031270515.1. Classification (GTDB taxonomy): domain Bacteria; phylum Pseudomonadota; class Alphaproteobacteria; order BNTO01; family BNTO01; genus JAIRNK01. The sequence goes on from JAISXM010000039.1 coordinate 6,568, forward strand.
ATAAACAAGTTGATATTCGTAGCCTGACAAGGCTTAGACAACAAACGTTCTAATTCTTTTTATGGGCGGGGATACGCCTTGTATTACAACGAAGTTCAGATTGTTTGTTATAGCGTTTATGGACACTCTAAATACTATAGCGTTGATGGATTATCTAAATACTATGACATTTATGGACACTCTAAATACTCTGGAGGTTTATCTGAAACGTTATTTTTCGCATTATCATCCAAAAACTTGCGAATTCGCATCCGCGCGCGCCCCGTACACACAAAATCATTCCAGGATGGCAGAGGCGTTTTCTCCTCAGACGTAATGATCTCCACTTGATCCCCGCTTTTCAAAACAGTGCACAGAGGCATAGCTTTTCCGTTAATGTTCACTCCAGCAACGTGGTCCCCAACCCAAGAATCCAGCGCATATGCAAAATCAATCGGCGTGACCCCCTTTGGCAGCACAATAAGCTCGCCCCTTTCCGTAAAACAAAAAACCTGATCCTGAAACATTTCCATCTTCGTGTTTTCCAGAAACTCACTCGGGTTGCTCGCGTTATTCAACAATTGCAGCAAATTACGAATCCACTGATATTGAGTGCCATCGTGCGCGTGCACATTTTGTTTATACTGCCAATGCGCCGCAATCCCATATTCGGCCACCATATCCATGTTTTCCGTGCGGATTTGGATCTCCATGCGCTGATATTTTGGACTAATCACCGCAGTGTGCAGCGACTGGTAATTATTTACCTTGGGCATACTTATATAGTCCTTAAAATGCCCCGGAATAACCCAATACGAATTATGCAAAATCCCCAACGCCTGATAGCACTCTGGCAACGTCTGCACCACAACGCGAAACGCCAATATGTCGCACAATTGCTCAAATGTCGTGTTTCGGGTAATCATCTTTTTCCAAATCGAATATGGCGTCTTTATGCGCCCGAACACGCGCGCGCTTATTTTCGCTTGCTGAAGCACAAGCGTTAAATCATTTACGATTTCTTTTATTGGTTCATCCGACGACAGGCACAAACTTTTCAGGCGGTCGCACGTGGTCTGGTATGCCCGTTCGTTCAGCTCTTTGAACGCCAGGTCTTCGAACAACTCTTTCATGTTCTGCAGGCCGACCCGACTAGCGAGCGGCGCAAAAATATCCAACGTATCCTGAGCAATTTTTTTGCGGCGCAAGGGGTCTTTGATGTAATGCAGCGTTTGCATATTATGTTGGCGGTCGGCCAGTTTTATCAATAGGACGCGAATATCATCCGCCATCGCAAGCACTAGCTTTCTAAAATTTTCCGCCTGAGCCGCGTTGTCCGACGGAAACGAAAGCTTGGACAACTTCGTCACGCCGCCGACCAAAAACGCGACCTGCTCGCCGAATCCGTTTTCGATATCCTGCAACGTGGCGACGGTGTCTTCCACCGTGTCGTGCAACAACGCGGCGGCGATTGTGATGTGGTCCAGCTGCAGCCGAGCCAGAGTGCCGGCGACCTCAACGGGGTGCGAAAAGAACGGATCGCCGGACTCGCGCACTTGCGTTCCGTGCGCCCGCAATGAGAAGACGTAGGCCTTGTTCAGCAGGTTTTCATCTATGCCCGGGTCATAGGACTTTACCATTTCAACAAGTTCGTATTGCCTTAACATTTTTTATCCCCAATAAAAACGTTTTGAACTTTTATCCTAGTCTAAGTATTGCATACAATAATATCCAAATCGCTTGCTATGGGAATGTCACATACTTACGCACCATTAGCACTTGCGTTGTTTATAACCTCATCCCACTTTGCAATCTTATTATCTCGCTCTTTCTCGACTTCGCTAACGCACGTTTTCAGCAACGCAACGAGGCTCGTCTCCTGCACCGATATGTCCATAATGCGCAAATTGCCCGTCGTCATCACCGTAACAGCGAGAGACTCCCCCGTTTTCTTGTTTTTCATCGACAAAACGAACCGCCGGGCCTTTTTTTGAGTCGCCTCCAGCTTCACTTTTTCTACGGTGTAATCGCCAATCAGAGGAATGAACGAAACCACATTCGCCGCAATAAATTGTGGGAACGTGTCCCAAAAGTGCTTATCCGCCTTGTCCTTCGACTGCCGCAGGTCGCGCCGGAACAATACTTTTTGGAGGACCAACGTCGCAACGTTATTCTTGATCCATTCCACGGATGTTTTGGCATTTAGGGCTTTGAGCTCCTCTATTTTGGCTTTTACCACAACGTCAGGATCGGCATCTACGTTTGCTGCATCCGTTTCGTTGTTTGCTTTCGGTTCGTCAGCGCTTTGTTCTTTCGCAGGGGCGTCGGCTTTTTTATCTGCCTTAGGGGCGTCAGTACTTTTATCTGCCTGAGGTTCATCGGCTTTTTTATCTGTTTTCAGTTCATCAGCTTCTTTATCTGTGTTAGGCTCATCAGTACTTTTATCGGCCTCTGAAGAAGGTTTATCCGAATCAGATGAAGCAGTCGTATCGCTGGATGTTACACCAGTTGACTCGGACGCATCACTTGCAGGAGTATCATCTGTTTTTGCAGGAGTTTCGGCCTCAGTATCATCTGCTGCCGGAGTACCCGCTTTAGTATCATCAGCATCATCTGCTTCTGCAGGAGCCTCGGTCTTTGCATCATCCGCTGCCGCAGCATCAGCATCATCTGTTTTTGCAGGAGCCTCAGCCTTTGCCTCATCCGCTGCCGCAGCATCATCTGTTTTCGCCGGAGGCTCAGCCTTCGCATCAGCCTTCGTGTCGCCCGCCGCCGCCACAGCATTCCCTGTGGATTGCGTTGACTCCTGATTCCCGCCTGATTGAGTTGGTTTTTTCTTCAATCCATCACAACCAACTAAAATTAATGGCACTCCCCACAGAAGCAACTTGCTAAGTCTGAACATAAACCAGTCTCGTCGTAAATAAATTCAACACCCATAATGTAATGGTAATTGATAATTCACGTAAATACTACATAAAGTCATTTCTTTTTTTCTGAAAATGTACACAGGGTCCCCCCATGACAAGCAATTTGAAGCTCGCTGTATTACAAGGCTTAGGCTAGAATAAAGGTTCAAATTCTGTGTTTGCAGAAGGTTCAAATTCTGTGTTTGCAGAAAGAGTACATTTCTAAATTGCGTTGACAGTTTGCAGATTTATGTTGAAAGTCGTGGCGCTTGTACGCTAATATACAAGTATGGAGATCGTTTTGTTGGTGCGTTATGCGTTGCCTTCCCGTTTTTTGTTGCGCTATGTTGCCGTGTGTAATGTATGCTGCTGCGCCAGCTGCGCCAGCTAAGTTTGCTGCGCTAGCTGAGTTAGTTGCAAAAATGACGCTAGCTAAGTTTGTTATGCCAGACATAAGACAGGATGTTGATCTGCTGACGTCCAGGGTGCAAGAATTTGCCAATGGAAAGATACCTCTACCTAAGGGAGTGGCGGTTCGGAACGGCTACATATCCATATATCTGAAAGATTTTGCGCCAATGTTGTGTCCTGATGGTTGCACTACTGCCAGGACATTTTCTGAGAGAATGGATGAGGGCTTTTTAGCAATGGCAAATGGGAAGGTCGCTCCAACCACGTTTTTGCGGGAAAATTTGGGATGGAGCGCTTACTTCCTCAACGGGAGTATTGTAATTGATGTAAGAAGGCTACTAAATCCAGATTATGTTCGCGACAACCCTGAGGCACTTAATCTGTTGGCTTTTCTTTTCATAAGTGGAATATTTTGCTTTGATTTAGAAGAGGGAGTGTCCTGCTCCGATAAATTCAGCAGAGAGGACGCGTCCGTAGCGAAGATTTTCCTATGGGCTGCAAAGCAAGGTAGTATCTGCGCGCTACACAACTATGGACACTGTTTGGCCTACGGTGTTGGAGTTGAGCAGAATAGAGATGAAGCAGTCAAGATCTATAGGACTATAGTTGAAAACGAGCGTGAATTGGCGCGATTCCGCGGAGTATTGGCCATGGCGCAATACCGCTATGGGTTATGTTTTTTTTGGGGGAATGGAGTTGAGAAAAATCAAAAAGAAGCAGCTAAGTATTTAAAGCTTAGTGCTGACAACGGAAACGCCCTGGCGCAATACAACTATGGGATATGTTTGAAGGAGGGGATTGGAGTAGATATAAATCCGGAAGATGCCGCCAAGTATTACAAACTTGCTGCTGACCAAGGATATGCCAAGGCGCAGTGCAGGTATGGGACACTTTTAGTACAAGGGGATGGTGTAGAGGAAAATCTTGCAGAAGCCGCCAAGTATTACAAACTTGCTGCTGACCAAGGAGATTGTGATGGGCTGCACCATTATGGGGAATGTTTGGAAAGCGGGATTGGAGTAGAGGAAAATCTTGAAGAAGCCGCCAAGTATTACCAACTTGCTGCTGACCAGGGATATTCCGAGTTCGCATAATAAGAATATGGATTTGCTACGCAACAAACTTAATGCGGACCGACGACGCGCTAATGTATAACGTCGCCTATGCCGGGCCCCATAACAAACGATTTGAAATCCTTTGTAATGCAAGGTTTAAGCAGTGAGCAATATTTCAATTGTTGATTACGGGGGAACTCGGTTTAAGAAGCGGGAAGCTACTTATACGCGCATATACTTAGTATTGCTGAGTAATAACGTATATACTTATAACGTATATACTTATTGTACATTCCCTTCCCCGCAGATTTATGTTGAAAGTCGTGGCGCTTGTACGCTAATATACAAGTATGGAGATCGTTTTGTTGGTGCGTTATGCGTTGCCTGACCGTTTTTTGTTGCGCTATGTTGCCGTGTGGAATGTATGCTGCTGAGTTTGCTGAGCCAGCTGGGTTAGCTAAGTTTGCGGAGCCAGCTGGGTTTGCTGAGTTTGCGGAGTCAGCTGAGTTTGCGGAGCCAGCTGCGTTAGCTAAGTTAGTTGCACAATCTGCGTTAGCTAATTTTGCTGATCCAGACATAAGACAGGATGTTGATCTGCAGACGTCCAGGGTGCAAGAATTTGCCAATGGAAAGAGACCTCTACCTAAGGGGGTGGCGTTTCAGGACGGCGTCATATCCATATATCTGAAAGATTTTGCGCAAACATTGCCTTTTGATGATTGCACTCCTCTCGTTAATAAATTTTCCGATATAATGAAGCGTGGCTTGATAGCGATGGCAAATGGGAAGGTAGTCCCAACCACGTTTTTGCGGGAAAATTTGGGATGGAGCGCTTGCTTCCTCAACGGGAGTCTTATAATTGATGCAAGAATACTGTTAAATCCAGATTCTGTTCGCAACAACCCTGAGGCACTGAATCTGTTGGCTTTTCTTCTCACAAGTGGAATATTTTTCCCTATACGCGAAGAGGAAATGTCCGCAGCAAAGATTTTCCTAGGGGCTGCAAAGAGAGGTAATATCTGCGCGCTATACAACATACGCGGAGAGGAATTGTCCGCAGCAAAGATTTTCCTAAGGGCTGCAAAGCAAGGTCATATCTGTGCGCTATACAACTATGGATACTGTTCGCACCGCGGTATTGGGGTTAAGCAGAATAGCGAGGAAGCAGTCAAGATCTATAGGACTATAGTTGAAAACGAGCGTGCATTGGCGCGATTCCGCGGAGTATTGGCCCTGGCGCAATACCGCTATGGGGAATGTCTTTATTCCGGGGATGGAGTTGAGAAAAATCAACAAGAAGCAGCTAAGTACTACAGACTTAGTGTTAAGCGAGGAAACGCCATGGCGCAATGCTGCTATGGGCACTGTTTGCTGTGTGGGATTGGAGTTCCGCGAAATGTGAATAAAGCCGCCAAGTATTACGAACGTAGTGCTGACCAGGGATATTACGCCGCACAATCCAACTATGGGATATTTTTAGAAAACGGGATTGGAGTAGATAAAAATCCGCAAGACGCTGCCTCTTACTACAAACTTGCTGCTGACCAAGGACATGGTGGTGGGCAGTTCTCTTATGGGGAATGTTTGGAACGCGGGTTTGGAGTAGAGAAAAATCTTGCAGAAGCCGCCAAGTATTACAAACTTGCTGCTGACCAAGGATATGGCTAAGGGCTGTACCGTTATGGAATGTGTTTGGAAAGCGGGATTGGAGTAACGAAAAATCTTGCAGAAGCCGCCAAGTATTACCAACTTGCTGCTGCCCAAGGATATCCCGAGCAACAATAAGAATATGGATTTGCTAAGCAACCTTAGTGCGGACCGATGACGCGCTGATGTATAAAGTCGCATATGCCGGGACCCATAACAAACGATTTGAAACTCGTTGTATTACAAGGCTTAAACAGTGAGCAATATTTCAATTGTTGATTACGGGGGAACTCGGCTTAAGAAGCGGAAAACTACTTATACGCGTATATACTTAGCATTGCTGAGTAATAATGTATATACTTATAACGTATATACTTTTTGTACATTCCCTTCCTCGCAGATTTATGTTGAAAGTCGTGGCGCTTGTACGCTAATATACAAGTATGGAGATCGTTTTGTTGGTGCGTTATGCGTCGTCTTGCCGTTTTTTGTTGCGCTATGTTGCCGTGTGGAATGTATGCTGCTGCGCCAGCTGGGTTAGCTGAGTTTGCGGAGCCAGCTACGTTAGCTAAGTTTGCTGCACCAGTTACGTTAGCTGAGTTAGTTGCACCAGCGGCGTTAGCTAATTTTGCTGATCCAGACATAAGACAGGATGTTGATCTGCTGACGTCCAGACTTCAACAGGTATTTACCTCTAGAGATTGCCTTCTTTCTCAGGGGGTGGGGGCGTTTCGGGACGGCTTCATGTCCATATATCTGCAAAATTTGCCGCAAAGATCTAAGTCTTTTGACGGTATGATGTATCGTGGCTTGATAGCGATGGCAAATGGGAAGGTCGTTCCAACCACGTTTTTTCTGGAAAATTTGGGATGGAAAGCTTGCTTCATCAACGGGAGTCTTATAATTGATGCAAGAATGCTACTAAATCCAGATTGTGTTCGCGACAACCCTGAGGCACTTAATCTGTTGGCTCTTCTTTTCATGAGTAACATATTTTTGTCTAGCGACAGAGATAACGCGTCCGCATCGAAGATTTTCCTAAGGGCTGCAAAGCAAGGTAGTATCTGCGCGCTACACAACTATGGACGCTGTTTGGCCGACGGTGTTGGAGTTGAGCAGAATAGAGAGGAAGCAGTCAAGATCTATAGGACTATAGTTGAAAACGAGCGTGCATTGGCGCGATTCCGCGGAGTATTTGCACAGGCGCAATACCGCTATGGGTTCTGTCTTTCTTACTTGAATATAGCTGGAGTTGCGGAACGGGAAGAAGCCGCTACGTGTTATAAGCTTTGTGCTGACAAAGGAAACGCCCTGGCGCAACACCGATATGGGTCCTGTTTGGAGAATGGGAGGTGAGTTCTTCTAAATTATGCAGAAGCAGCCAAGTACTACAAACTTAGTGCGGACCAAGGATATCCCGATGCGCTGCGCGACTATGAGAGATGCTTGGAAAAAGAGAATAGATTGCACGACGGGCGTGGTTATTGTTTACATAGTGCCGCGTCTAGTAAGCTTAGAGCGGACGAAGGAGATGCCGGTGCGCAGAGCAACTATGGGGACTATTTGGAGCACGGGACTGAAGTCGCGCCAGATATAAAAGAAGCCGTCAGGTACTACAGGCTCAGTGCAGACCAAGGACATGCCTATGGTCAGTACAACTATGGGGCTTGTTTAGATACAGGGCGTGGAGTTGAGCAAGATCTAGTAGAAGCAGCCAAGTACTACAAGTTTAGTGCTGACCAAGGGGATGTCTACGGGCAGTACAACTATGGGTATTGTTTAGAGACAGGGCGTGGAGTTGCGCGAAATCTAGTAGACGCAGCCAAATACTACAAGCTTTGTGCTGACCAAGGGAATACTCACGCGCAATGCAAATATGAGGAATGTTTGCGACGCCTGGCTGAGTATGGAAATGCGGACGAAGGAGGTGCCTATGCGCAGAGCAGCGATGGGGTCGATTTGGAACGCGAGATTGAAGCTGCGCAAGATATAGAAGACGCAGTCAAGCTCAAGCTCAGTGCGGACGAAGGAGATGCCTATGCGCAGCACGGCTATGGGTCCAAATTGCAACTCGGGGTTGGAGTTGCGCAAGATCTAGTAGAAGCAGCCAAGTACTACAAGCTTAGTGCTGACCAAGGGAATGTCGACGGGCAGTACTACTATGGGGTTTGTTTAGAGACAGGGGTTGGAGTTGCGCGAAATCTAGTAGAAGCAGCCCAGTACTACAAGCTTAGTGCTGACCAAGGGAGTATTTACGCGCAACGCAAATATGAGAAATGTTTGCGACGCCTGGCTGAGGATAGAGATAATGTAACGTATCACAGGTTGAGTGCTGAACCAGGGAGCTGATGCGTAAAGCCTAGCTTTTCATCGACAGGTTTTTTG
>JAISXM010000066.1 GCA_031270515.1 Holosporales bacterium
TGTACACTTCCCCATAAGAATGCGTTCGCAACAGTTATACATACCCATAAAAACAATTTGATTTTTTATATTCATCGACGCTTTGTGTTACAACGAGCTTCAAATTGTTTGTTATGGGGCCCCGGTATATATTCAAAGCGATAACATTCGAATCGTTTTTATTGGAATTAACCGCACACGACACTAAAATCCCAGGACACACAAATTTTTCACAATAAAAACGTCCAATAGTAAATCATTTCATGTTATACTAACCGCAAAGACAAACGACAATACAGACACAGCCCCCATGGCAAACAAGTTAAAACTCGTTGTCATGCAAGGCTTAGGTGAGGGTAAAAATTCAACTTGTTTTTATGGGCAAATTGCTCTTATGGGCAGGCAGTACAACTTTACAAGATCTAGTTTTCGACGAGGATAAAAAAAATGAGCACAAACAAAAATGCAAAAAACATGAAAGAGAAATATTTATCAAAGCAATGCAATTCAAGTTTAAGGTTACGAAAAGGACAGTGTTCGACATCGAAATCGCCTAGCGAAAAAGCATATATTGTTCTATCTATGCTTGAGTCATTGTTATATCTGCTGCGAACGCGGCCTCAACACAGCAGGAATCAACGATCCCAAGCGACTGCTGTAACAGGTCTATTGGAATCAGTGGTCGGAGGAAAATATAAAAAGGAGGTTTTCGTGGCCCGATGGATATTACTTGGAATGATTGCACTCCCATCAATGTGTAGTGCAAGTAGAAACAGAAGTGATGACGATATTTTGTGGAGTCCTTTCCCCAGAACGGAATCAGCGCGAATAGTGATCGGCAGCTATCCCTTAGACGAAGGTGCAACGCTACCATTAAATAAACAGCAAAAAGCACCTTCTGTAGCTCTATCAAAGAGCGAATGCAAAAATCGATATGATGAGCAACGAGCAGAGCTCGACTCTGCTTTTTACGCAAGGCGTGCTCGTCCTGAAGAGATCGAGCAATTGTTAAGAGAGGCAAACACCGGCCTCGCTCGCGTAATTACGCTGCAAGCCGCACTTCAATCAAAAGCAGATGCTATAAGGAATAAACACAAACAGCGAATTCAAGATGCGTCAGCTAAAATAAAGCCGACTGAAGCCCTACGTGATCAGCTGTTACAAGAATTGAGAGATATATCTGAACGTTTAGATAAGCTACTGTTGTCACTTGGACAAGCGACACGGAACGCCCAGAACGCGGAAACTGCATTAAAAGAAGCAGAGGACAATTGCAAAAGAAACCCTGAAATACGCGACTATAACACATCACAAGCACTACAGGCGCCCAGTACGAAAAAAGAAAAAAAAACACAAAAAGCAAGAGCACCAATTGTAACACTATCACTTGATGCTACCGCTCTGCTAGGCTATAGAGATCGCATCAGTCAGACTAAAAAGGAAGATGACGATCGGGTAAAACAGCTAGAAAAAGCGAAATTCACACTATTAACAGAGCACGCTGAAAGCGTAGATGCATTAACAAAAGCACAAAGCACGTATGACACAATGGAGAAACAACTCAAGCAGGATTGCGGCAAAATAAGACGCGAAAAGGGAGAAGAACTACAAAAGCTCCGCATAGACCATAGCAGAGAGATTGAAGATCTGAAAACACTACACGATCAATTCAGCAGACAAATAGACCAACTAAAGAAACAAATAACGACGAGCTCGCAACAAAAACAAGAGCTACGAGGTGAATTGCGCGAAACAAAAGGAATCTATCGAGCTCAGATGCGCAAAATCAGGGAGAACTCCAGAGAAAAAAGGCTCGCCGAAGCAAGGAGAGTCGCTGAGGCAAGGAGAGTCGCTGAGGCAAGGAGAGTCGCTGAAGAACAAAGGGTTGCCGATAAACTAATGTTCGCTGAACCAAAGTTTGCGGGACAAGATCAGGTAAGAGAAGAACAAATATTAATTGAAGAACAAAGGCTCGCTGTACAAAATCAGATAAGAGAAAAACAAGAATTAACTGAACAACTGCAACCCATAACTCAGTTTGTTGACTACCTTTATGAAAAATGGAATATTTGGGAACAAGAGCTATCTACTTTTAAAGAAAGATATGAACGAGAAAAACAAACGTTATCAACGGAAATCGAGAATGCGCGACAAAGAGTAAATAGGAAAGAATCTGATTCGAACGTATCAGATGTCAGCGCGGAATTAGACAGATTGTCAAAGGCTATCGATTCTTTTCGAACAGATCAACAAGGTCACTACTCTAACTATAATAAGAATGCTTCCACTTTCTTCAATGAGTACTTCAATGGATTGGCAAGTATGAATGAGGATGCTCATTCCTTAGGAAGATTGGCAAGTATGAATGAGTATGCTAATTCTTTAGGAAGAGTGGATATCAGAAAAACACAAGACCTTTATGCAGAAGCACAAAAAACGTTTGATCAGGAATACGTCGATAGCCAACAAAATATAAAAGCGTGGCAGGCGGACATACGAAGGTTTATTATGGCGCAGAAGAAGACGCTTAAAAGCCTAGAAGAAGAACTGAATCAAAAGCTTGAAGCACGTACAGTAGTACCGCCGCACGCAGATTGTGAGGTACAGGCGGATGATGCGGCGGGTGCATCCAATCCTGCCCCTGAACACACGCGGACGCCCAATCCTGCCCCTGAACACACGGGGACGCCGGATTAACAAAATGCCTCCAACCGCATTTTTCAATGGAAAAATCTGCGTGTATACCGGGTCCCAATAACAAACAATTTGAAGTTCGTTGTATTACAAGGCTTAAGATAGGACAAAAATTCAAATTGTTTTTATGGGTAGGTATAGCCCTTTTTTGCATATCGTTGTAGAATGTACGCGTGTATGTACCGAGTCCCCATAACAAACAAGTTGAGCTTCGTTGTCTTACAAGACTTATGCGAGGATAAAAATTCAAATTGTTTTTATGGGCAGGTATACAGTGTCCCCCATAAAAGGGTTGTCGCATGAACAGTTTGTACGTCCTAGCAGCAGGAGGAACCGGGGGGCATTTGTTCCCCGCAATGAGTCTGGCGAAGGTGCTGAAATCTCGAGGGCACACTGTCGTCCTTTTTACAGATGAGCGAGCCATTCAGTGGGTCGACAGCTCATGCGTGGACAAAGTCATCGTCTCCAGGTTCCGCCCATCCCACAGCACGCGCCTGCTAGGCAAGTTTCACAAGCGCGCGCTGGCAATTGGCCTGCTGCGCTGTGGAGTGAGGAGCATCTTTTCGTTCATGTGGAAGCGCCCCAACGCAGTGATTGGCTTCGGCGGATATCCATCGGCGCCAACAATTCTCGCCGCGCAGCTGTTGAACATTCCGTCGGTGGTGCACGAGTGCAACGCCATCCTCGGGCGAGCAAACGCAATCCTCATGAAAAGAGCGCGCGCCGTTACGACGGGCTTCCCCACAGTCAGCACGCGCTACACCACAAAAACAGGGCACCGCGCAGTCAAACCCATGGCAATCGCGCACCAACAATTCACAGGAAACCCCGTCAGCCCAAAAATCCTGAGGCTGACCAACATTCCGTACTCACTTCCCTCAGACGGGGTTTTCAATATTTTTATAATGGGCGGCAGTCAAGGGGCGAGTTTGTTCTCTCGCGTGGTCCCTGAGGCAATCAAGCAGTTGGCGGCCAAAGTAAAGGTGCGCGTCATCATGCAAACACGCGACGAAGACATCAGTACATCAAAATACGTGTACGAACAAGCAAGAATAGAGGCTGTGTTGGCGCCGTTCTTCACAAACATAGACGAAATATTACAGTGGGCGCACATAGTTATATCGCGCTCCGGAGCACTGAGCCTGGCGGAGATCGCGACCGCGGGCGTGCCGTCGGTGCTGGTGCCATTGGCAAACTCCTTGGATGGGGACCAATTGTACAACGCGATGCAATACGAGGAAAATGGTGCGGCGATTGTGGTGCAAGAGCATATGTTTACGACGGCAAAGTTGGTTTCCGTTTTGGATGAATTGTGCCACAGTGGCGATGCGTTGATTGGGATAAGTCAGGCCGTGCGGAAAATGTACGTCACAGACGCGGCGGAGCGCCTGGCCATGGCAATCGCGAGTGTCGAAAGAAAAAAGTTGACCCGGAATAAAAAAACAAATGCATAAGCGATGCCGAAGTAAAAGAAGCTCGTGCGAGTAGTGTATCGGGCTAAAAATTGCGTCTAAATAAAAAAAGTAAATGCATACGATTGTGTCATAGCAAGGAAACAAATGCAGTGGAAAGATAATGCGGTCGTCATAAATTGTGCAAAATTTGGCGAATCGTCCAGCATAGTAACCGTGTTGTCGCAAAACCACGGCGTGCACAAAGGGATGCTAAAGCGCGGATATTTTGCGCAGGGGGACCTTGTCGACGCAGTGTGGACCGCCCGCTTAAGCGAGCAATTGGGGAGCTGGAAACTGGACCAGCAATATTCGTACAGCTCATGCATCATGCGCGACAGAGCTAAATTGCAAACGCTGATCTTCGTTGGACGGCTATTGTGCGTCGCTCTATCAGAACGGACGCCTTGCCCCGAAATATTTTGGAGGTACGTGCAATTCCTGGACGCATTAGCATCGCCAGGCGCAGGGGGCGCGTGGGTGACGGGGTACCTGTACTTTGAGCTGTTTCTTTTGACGAAAACTGGATTCGGCTTTGACTTCGGCAAGATAAATCCAGAGGATCCTTATTGCTATATTGACTCGAGGACGGGCACAGTGTTTACTAAGTCTGCTGGGGAGGCGCAGGCATGTGAGCTCCTGCGCTGCCCGTCGTGGCTGGCGGTCGCAATGCAGCAATATAGGACGCCGCAAATAAACACCAACGGCGCGCAACCAGCATTGGAAAACGACAAAAGACTGACGTCGCAACCTATCGCATTGGAGTCCAACAATGCAAGACTGACATCGCAACCTATCGCATTGGAGTCCAACAGCGCATGGATGACGTCGCAACCTATCGCATTGGAATCCATGGACAATTTACAAAGGGATAGTATTGCGGATTGCTTCAAATTAATCGGCCATTTTTTAGGGGACATGCTTGCGCACGAGTATTCGCTATTGGCGGACAGGGATAAGGTCGTGGACTATATGCTTTCAAAAATATAGACCCAAACACAATAAGAGTTAGCAGCAGGAGTTTCGGTGCTGAAGTGGCCCCCACTCAACTAGTTGAATAGGGTCCCGTTTGCACACAAAAGCTCCTGTTAGTTAGTTGCTGCACCTCTAGCACAGCTTCCTCTTCTGGCACCGCTTCTTACACCACTTCGGCCCCCCACTCTGGCATAGCGTCTGGCACCGGCACCTCCCCATGACTCCTCGCGTATGCCTTGTCCAAAATAATTCCTATCGGGCAAACCCGCACAAAAGGCTCTGTCCTTGGAACATTGCTGTCCACGTACGCAAGCAAATTAGCTATATCATCTAACTGAATTGGGCACCTCGCAGCAATAATGCTGCTTACACGATCAATACTGTCGCCAATGGGTACAACTGCGCCATCAGGGGAGTGCTTAGCGAAAAGAGCAGAGATCAATGTCTCTGGTGTCAGATCGCGTTCGTCAATCAGCGATTCGTCAACATAATCTATCGCCCACTTTATAAGTATGTTTTTATTCTTTTCCCAAAGCCATTTAAACTGCCTGCTGTAGTCAACCTTCAGTAACATCCAGGCATCCTTTAATTCCAAAAAATCCTCAAGTTTTAGAATTACGCTAATACGACGATCTATATCGTCCACCACTTTTTCCATTTGTTCTTTTGGGAAATTTTGGGAAATCGCGGACTTCAAATCATCCATTAAAGAACGAAGACAGCAAAGCGTTGGAACGTAGTACCCCGCGTCATCAGCTTTTGCCACAATTGCAGGATTAATAAACGTAGGAGTGCTAGAAAAATAAGTCAGCATTCTCTCTCTATTTGCGTCACTTTTTTCTGCCGTTGAAAATAAAACTATAAGATGGCAAATTCGTGCGTTTGTAGCATCTCTGATTTGCGTGAGTATTGTAGATTTTTGAAAATACAATCGTTCCTCATTATTAAGAAGATTATACCATTTATGCAATCTATACTGCCAGACACGAAGTATACCTTCCGTATATTCGTACTTCATTGACTCTAGCCAGAACTTTTTTTTCAATGACGGAAACTTTTCGCAAGCATGAATCAACTCCATCGCTTCGGGATAGTGATTCAAAGCATCCTTGGACCAAATGCGAGGTCGAATCGCACGAACATGATCGATAAAACCGATACTACTAAGTAACACTTCCTGCTCAGGTTGAGACAAATCCAGCACTCTTAAATCAATTAGGGTACAGATCTCTTTTAGCCTATGCGTATTACATACGTTTTCGATAATGCCCCGCAAAGGTAGGCCACACAGGCATTCAATAACGTTCTGCACACGTTTTCCTTCGCTGAGTGCGCGATACACTATCGTGTAAACATGAGGATTCACTGGTCGTCGAAGACTTTGATTTAGCAACACAATGAGTCGACTTATATGTGACGCATTCAGTGGAATGCTTCCTTTCTTCCACACAGCCTGGATCGCGTTTACATCATTAATATGTCCCGTTGCGATGGCATAATCCATTTCAAAGCACTCTAACAACTCACATTCATCTTGTGTGGCGGCAGTCAAAGTACAAAGCGTTGACGGCGTTTCGCGAAGGCCCAGGATGTACTCGTGAAGAGCGGATAAATCATTGCCGTTTGTTTGCCAGCGTGCGTCCCTGAGGAAATTGTCATCCTCTGCATACGCACATCCCCACAACTCGGAGCGTCGTATTGCCAGAAGAAAATTATAAAGCGGACTTTTATATCGTGGATCATCCTGCGCAAAAATATCGATGACCACCTTTTGGTTCTCAATTCTTATGTGTTTTCGTATATCAGAATCGCGGAAACTCTGCACATCGTCTTGCACCGCGCGAAATACAGGGATCGTCAATTTATTGAGAGCAATGGCTTCCTCTATCAATTTGGGACAAGGGCAGCCCACTTTATTTCGGACCACAGGCTGCAAGCAGCCGTATGTGACAGCAGCAGCCCCCCCCTCCTTGGCCGCAATGGCCAATTCACTTCCCCCCAAAAACACCAGCGCTAGCGCGCCGTATAACGCATGTTTAAACACCTACGCCTCACGTACATACATTCACACGGCTAATTATACCACGAAATCGCGATTTCATCAAGTGCCTTACTTCGGCTATATTATAGCAATGAAGGGATTTCTTAGTTGCAAAAATGAATATATCTACGTTGCACAAGAGAAGATTCCTAAGTTGCAGAGGAGGAGGTCTCTAAGTTGCAGAGGATGAGGTCTCTAAGTTGCAGAGGAGGACATTATTAAATTGCGACAGTCGTTTAACGCGGCTGTGCACGTTTAAGTATTACCACTTGCTGCTTGTTATTTGTTGCGTTCGTAGAAAAACATATATTGCTGAATTATTCCTGCAATATCATATGTCACGTCAAAATATCCGCCATATTCCCTGTCTATGATTCGGTTAATCCAAACATCTCGCGGGAATGCGTCAATCTTGTGCAGCCCAAACAGAGCGATACAGTGGGCGACTTTGCTGCCGACCCCATTCAGCTGCATCAAGTATTCGATTGCGTCGGCGGTGCACATGCGCCGCGCTTCGTCGAGGCATATGCGTCCGCTTGCCACAGAGGTGGCGGCGTCTCGCACGTAGCTCGCCCTGTAGCCGAGGCCGAGCGCGGTGAAGTCCGTGAGGGGGCGCGCCGCTAGCATTTCTGCGGAAGGAAAGCGCTCGCATCCGCATCCGCCCCCGCATCCGCCCCCGCATATGCACTCGCCTCCGATTCCGCTCCAGCACAGCCTTTCAATCAGCATTCTGATGCGAGGGATGTTGTTGCGCTGGGAAATGATGAAGCTGACGGTTGCTTCCCATGCGCTTTGTCGCAAGATGCGCAACCCCCAGCCGTGCTGCACTGCGCGCGTGAGGTAGGCGTCGTTCAGGGAGAGGATTCGTTTTTTTATTGCTGAGTAATCTTTGTTTAAGTCAAAGTAATCAGTCCAAATATTTTTATATTCTTCATCAGTACAATAGAATATGTGCGTATTGTTAGCGTCTTTCTGAATTATGTTGTTAGCATTTCCTTTGATTAAATTGTCGGCGTTTTCCTGAATGATGTTGTCGGCGTTTTCCTGAATGAATAGGACTTTGTCGAGGGCGCATACTTTCCAAAGCTGCGATGATTTGTTCGCGCGTACTCGTTCTTGCAGGTCCAGGGGCACCGCTGCTGCTGCGGAAGTTTCGTCAAAATTGACCACCGCTGCTGCGGAAGTTCCGTCAAAATTGGGCGCCGCCGCTGTGCCGCCTGCGAAAATTTCATCCACTTTCGTAATCCGAAAGCACTGACCGGATTCCGCGATTTGTGCGATGGAAAAATCAGGAATGCGTCTCTCTATCATGTCGCCCGCCATGTCGCTTACTATCCCACCAATCCATGCGTTTCTTGATTTCCCGCTCAAAGCCACGGTCGTTTGGCCTGTAAAAATTTTGCCGTTCGCCAGGGAAATAGCTTTGCCCTGAAAAAGCGTGCTCCGTGTTGTGGTCGTACACGTACCCTTTGCCATAGCCCAATTCTTTCATCAACTTCGTGGGCGCATTCACGGCATGCTCGGGCGGGGGCAGCGCGCCAGTTCTGTCCACATATGCGCAAGATTCGTTGTAGGCGTTATACACCGCGTTCGACTTTGGCGCAGTTGCCACGTAAACCACCGCTTCGGCGATTGCGAGTTCGCCCTCTGGGGAGCCCAAAAAGTGGTACGCGTCAACCGCGCTCATTGCGATGGTGAGCGCTTGGGGGTCAGCCATGCCGACGTCTTCGACTGCGGCGCGGACAAGCCTTCGCGCGATGTACAGGGGGTCTTCGCCTCCGCGAAGCATGCGCACCAACCAATATATGGCGGCGTTTGCGTCGGAGCCGCGGATGGATTTGTGGAAGGCGCTGATCAGGTTATAGTGCTCCTCCGCGTTCTTATCGTAGCGCTTCAGCTTTTGGGTGACGATATTGCCGAGCTCCTCTGGGCCGATGGGGTGCGGGACGTTGGCGTGTGCGATTTCTTCGAGACGGTTCAGCAAATATCGGGCATCTCCGTCGGCGTGCTCGCACAAGCAGAGTTTTGCATCGTCGGTGAGAAATGGCGCGCGGCCAAGTGACGCTTCTGCGCGTGCGATTATTTTGAGCAGGTCTTCGTTGGTCAGGCGCGGGAACACGATGACTTTACAGCGCGACAAGAGTGCTTGCCTGAGTTCGAATGATGGGTTTTCTGTTGTTGTGCCGACCAATATAATATTGCCGCTCTCCAAATGTGGTAAAAATATGTCTTGCTGAGTTTTGTTTAAGTGATGGATTTCATCGATCATCAGCACCATTTTTGTGCCACGGTTTGCTATGTCAAAAACTTGGCGGAAGTCGGTAGTCCCTGATGACACGGCAGATAGCGACACGTTGGGCAGGCCGCTTTTCGTGGCAATGATGCGCGCCAGCGTTGTTTTTCCAGAACCAGGAGGGCCCCACAGAATCAAGGATTGCAGTTTGTGCAGGTTCGCTTCCGAAAACTCTACGTTTCCAACCATATCCTTTAAATCTGTGGGACGCAGCAACTCTGCGAGCGGCTTCCCTAGCTGTGTTTTATCCGTTACATACACTTCCATATACCTAGCTTGTTGTTGAACTACATATACCTGACTCATTCTTGAGCTATAACTCTATATATGCCGCTTATCGTATCAATAATAGGACGATAATTGCTCCTTAATATATCAAATGTGTCTTTTCGCATATACAGACCATACCCATCCACCTTTATTCTTGATTTGCGTAATGTATTTCTCAACTTAGCAGGTAATGAGTTCTCAACGAACTCAACTTCTTGACAAGTTACAAACTGTACTTTTATTGACGTGCTTATGCTATTGAACTCATCTACAAAAGGTATGTACGTTACTTTTAGCTGGGGCTTTCTGAGAAGAGACGACCTACGAATACCTGCGTCAACACCTAGGGTTTGCTGTATGACTTCGAGGCTGGGAGGTCTTTGTGCAGGTGATGCGTCAAGAAGTGTCGGAGGACGTTTAAAACCTCTGACTGTCGGATCTATAAAAGGTGTAGCACGAGGTGCAATAAATGTAGTAGGAACAGCGTCTGGATTCGTGGGCGTTACGTCGGTCGCACATTGACCTGAATCGTCGTCTTCCAACATTTTAGATAAGAACCTAGCCCCTTGTGGCGCTGCCTGACGTTCGGGATGCGTGGGAACAACAGGCGTTCTTCTTTTCCCAACAACCTGAATGGCAACTGTCCCCGGACCATGTCCACTGGATCCGACGGCGTCTACCAAGAAAGTTTGTCCATTCACCGTAAACGGAACCCTGCCAAACATGTATGATATATGGTCATGTCCGCAAAAAACCTTCCCTGCAAGTCGCGATAAATCCCTGCCTTCCAGAGCTGCAGGCAAAATTATGTTCAGCACTTGCTGCAACCTATCTATATCACCATTACAATTTTCTTCTGTTGGTAATGTAGATAAGAAGTCATGTGCGACAACGCATAAATATAAAGGTCCATTCTTATTTTTCTCATACAGCTCATCTAGGCCTGCTCTTGTTCCCAAAATTGCAGAAGCTATGATTTGCATGGTTCTATCATCAATCACGCACGTCTTGCGGTCCTGTCCCATGATTGTCAACATTTCTTCCCAATCGTCTTTCAACACTATTGGCTTTCCACCTTCACTTCCTCCCCCTATAACTAGCGAACTAGTGCAATAGCCTACGAATAATATATTACCTATTAGGTGATACGGTTTTATTGTGCGGAACGCTAGATTCGCACGTTGGACTAAGTCTGAGAATTCTGCAGGACGTCTTATGTATTCATCCACTTCTTGTACTTGGCATATGAGCTTTTTTAAGTCCGGCGTATATTTCTCATATAGTTTTGCATCTGCATATAGTTGTACATCCCGTAGTCTTAGTCTATCATTATTATTATTTTCGGCCGCATTGTCGAACGTCGCCTTTATTTTTTTGGCTCGATTCAATATGCTACGCCCGTCAGAAAAAAATGCTGGCGTAATGTGCTAAAGTACCGGCACTTTAATTTCGTGGCAAATCTCTAGCTGTTTAACAAAATATTCACACGACTGCACGTCATGGTTCCCTATATTGACGATTATATG
>JAISXM010000092.1 GCA_031270515.1 Holosporales bacterium
AGCCCATTGGAGCCAGCGGGCCTTTTAACCGAAGTAAATTGGCGGCGCGGCTTTTTTTATGCAATTTTTGTCCCCAGTAAACGGAGACCGCCCGCCTAGAAAAAATATGGTGCGCCACTCCTTTCATGTGAAACGCTAGATTTGGCGCCCTTATGGAACCCTTGTTTTGCCCTTGTCTTGCCCTTGTCTTGCCATTGTTTTGTACGCATGCAGACTTCATTGTTTTTTATATTGCGTGCCGAGTTATTTGTACGCTAGCATATAAACATAGAGATTGATTTTATTAGGTGGATTATGCGTTGTACTGTTGCTTTTTGTTGCGCGATGTTGCCGTGTATAATATGTGCTAGCGAGCCAGCGGCGTTGGACATAACACCGGATATAAAGAGGTTGAAATCTAGGTTTGTAGATGTATTGAACACTAGTGCGCGCCCTCGTCATCCGTGGATGACTATACGTCGTGGTGGGTACATAGCCGTAGATCTGCAAAAATTTGCACCAATATCGCGGCAGCCTGATCGCACTAGCCCTATTATGGATTTGTCCATGCATATGACCCATGGGACCTTAGCTATGGAATATAGTGATGAACATTCAAGTTGGAATATCATTCCAACAAAGTTTTTTAAACAAAACTTGACGGATTTTGCTTCTTATTCAGCTCATTATGGTAAATGGAAGGTCGTAATTAATGCAATCAAGCTATTTTCACGTATAGCTCACAACGATCTTCACGCGATCAATGCATTAGCTTTCCTCGTTAAAAATGGAGTATTTTTACCTAGCCGCGAGGATAGGATATCCGCAGCCAGGCTTTTCCATTATGTAGCAGAACTAGGTAATGATCCCTGCGCACAATACAACTACGGGCTCTGCTTGGAAGCAGGTAATGGAGTTGAGCAAGATAGAGAAGAAGCAGCCAAGTATTACGAGCGTAGTGCGGAGCAAGGATGTGCATTGGCGCAATTCCGCTATGGGGTCTGTTTGAGAATAGGGGTTGGACTTTCGCAACCAGATTTAGTAGGCGCGGCCCAATACGACAAATCTAGTGCTGAACAAGGAAATCCCCTAGCACAATGCGACTATGGGCGATGTTTGGACGAAGGAACTGGAGTTGCTCAAGATGTGAAAGAAGCAGTAAGGTATTACAAGCTTAGTGCTGATCAAGGATATGACATTGCGCAATTCAACTATGGAGAATGTTTAATCCAAGGTTTTGGTATTGAGCAAAATGAGGTTGAAGCAGTCAAATATTTAGAGCTTAGTGCGGCCAAAGGGAATGCCAAGGCGCAATTTCGCTATGGGGAATGTTTGGAGTTAGGGAGAGGAGTGGCGCAAAATATTGCCAAAGCAGTCGAGTATTACAAGCTTAGTGCGGCCAAAGGGAATGCCAATGGGCAGTGTCGCTATGGGGTATGTTTGGAGTTTGGGAGAGGAGTGGCGCAAAATATTGCAAAAGCAGTCAAGTATTACAAGCTTAGTGCTGACCAAGGAAATGCCAATGGGCAGTGTCGCTACGGGGAATGTTTATACGAAGGGATTGGAGTCGAGCAAAATATTGCAAAAGCAGCCGAGTATTTCAGGCGTAGTGCTGACCAAGGGGATGCCGATGCGCAATTTCGTTATGGGGTATGTTTATACGAAGGTGTTGGAGTTAAGCAAGATGCAAAAAAAGCCGCCGAGTATTTCAAGCTTAGTGCTGACCAAGGGGATGCCTATGCGCAATTTCGTTATGGGGTATGTTTATACGAAGGTATTGGGGGGGCGCGAAACGAAGAAAAAGCCGCCGAGTATCTCAAGCTTAGTGCTGACCAAGGGAATGCCGATGCGCAGTGCAGCTATGGGTTCTGTTTGGAGAACGGTTTGGGAGTTGCGAAAGATAAAGCAAAAGCACGTGAGTATTACGAGCGTAGTGCGGCCCAAGGGAATGACGGCGCGCAGTCTCGTTTAACGTATTTGGACAAATAATTTAAGTTGCACTACACTGGGGGCCCATAACAAACGATTTTGAATATCGTTGTAATACAATGATTATACGAGGATAAAAATTCAAATTGTTTTTATGGGGAGGTATACGCATTTATAAAATTTTTGTGATTGAGTTAACTATTGTCCGCAGATCTTCCACCAAATCCCCCCAAAAACGATCCATATAGCAAAATATGCAAACGTAGTAATTACGCCAATACGCCACCACAGTTTTTGTCCTATATATCCTGTATTCAAGTACAGCGGACAAGATGACGAGCCATACGGCGTAACAAAACCGCAATATGCCGTAATAACAGCGAGTGTCATCCCTCCCAATTTCGCCGGGACCCCACACGCGATCAACATGCGGAAAAACGACGGGAACATCGCACACGCATGCAGCACGTTCCCGGGGACCACGTATCTCGCCATGTAGTACGTAACGGAAATAGCCGCCCACGCTAGAGGCCACGATAATCCACAGAGGCGCCTCTCTAATATGGAGGAATAATGCTGGATCAGCCCCAGGTCCGCAAGCTTCCCCGTAATCACGTTTAAAATCGACAGCCATATGCATATTCCCCATATGTCCTTAGCCCCAGTGATGTCGTCCGCGTTTAGCACGTTGGTCATTAGCAACGCGCACAGCCCCCCTAACGCGACGACCGCCGTTTGGACATGAAGGACGTCCCCAAATACCCAACCAATTAACATCCCTAAAAAGACAAACACTGTAATGTATTCATTCTTGCTCATGGATGACATTGCGCTCAACTGCATCTCTGCAATATCTTTTGCGTGTTGAATTGTCTTTATTTGCGGAGGCGACAGTTTATACATAATCCACGGCATATTGAGCATGCAAATCAACCCGGGAATCCCCGCCATCTTGAACCACTCCCACCAGGACACGTGCACTCCTGCGTCGGCCATGAATTTCTGACACATGGGGTTACTTGCGACTGCAGTGAGAAAGATCGCACAAGACAGCTGATTCGCATGCATCGCGCACAAGCTGAGGAACCGCCCAATTAGGCCTTCGGTGTGCGCGCTTGGGAAGCTGCCGAGCGATTCGCTTACCGACACCGTGAGTGGCAGTGTGATGCAGGAGGCCCTTGCGGTGTTGCTGGGGATCACGGCGCATAAAATAATCTCACTAAGCGTCAACCCATACGCCAAACTGAGGGAACTGTGTCCCATTTTTTTTACAAAAAAGCACGCTAAACGATGTCCCAAGTTCGTCTTTACAAAGGCTTTGGCTGCTATTGACGTAAAAACAACCAGCCAAATTACCCCTTGCCCAAAGCATGCGAACCCTTCCGAGTACGAAAGAAGTCCGCATACCATGCACGCAAAGAAACCAAACAACGTTATGATTAGCATTGGATATGGCTGCAGCAGAACTCCAACTATGGTTGCGATAAAGACGCCGAGTAACGGGAATGCTTTTGCATCCACCCCAGGGGGCGCAGGGCAAAACGCAATTGCGACGCCAATCAAAACAATAATTACCAGCAATAAGTTGGGGCTTAATTTTCTGCCTGCTCGCATTTCCGTCCTCTAATTGACAAACACATTTTGCATTGTCGCTAATTTGGCACGTTAGAGCAATCAGATCTATAGCAGGGGCCGTATAACAAACATTTGAATATCGTTGTAAGACAAAGTTTCGACGAAGATAAAACTTCAAATTGTTTATACCGGGTCCCCACAACAAACAATTTGAAGTTCGTTGTCTTACAAGGCTTAAACATGGATAAAAATTCAAATTGTTTTTATGGGCAGGTATATATGGGAGTCCGGTGTCGTTGAGTTGTTTGGAATATTACAGAAGGCAATTACTCAATGCGTCAGGAACACTGTGGACGCCGAAAAATTTCTTATTGACCAAGCAACGATGTTGCTATATAAATAAGAATGAAGTTTATCTATTAAGACAAGAATGGAATTAGTTGCATGCGTAAAATACTAAATAAATTTTTTATATACTTTTTGTGTGGATGTGTATGCCCAATAGCAGGCCCAATAGCAGGAAGTTGTTCGAGTTCTTCATATTTACGGAATATTATTATTCCAGAGGGGACGATGGTTATTAACGAAGAGAGGTTCTTTGGGATGACAAACATTCTATCGGTATCTACGCCGAGAAGCTTAATAAGCGTGGGTGATAGGGCGTTCGCAAATGATAAGAGTCTTACAACGTTAACGCTCTCAGATGGATTAAAAAAAATAGGTAGAGCGGCGTTTATGAACACAGGCATGCGTAGTGTAAATATTCCTGGAAGTGTAGTTGAGATATGTGCTGCCGCGTTTCGCGATTGTCCGTTAGAATCATTCAGACTGAATGAAGGCCTGGTTAGTATTGGACCTTCTGCGTTTCAGCAGTATTTTTCGCACTTTGACGTCTCTACTAGGAGTATAGAAGAGGTAACAATTCCGACTACCGTCACTTCTATTTGGGACCGCGCATTTTATTTTGGAGGCATCCCACTCAAGGCAATAACGTTCCTTTCTGGACAAGTTGATCGAAAATTAGTCATTGGCTCTGAGTTTATAGACCCGACATACGTCGAGACTATAGTCTTTCCGAAATGTGAGTTACGTATTGACGCGTACGCATTTGCTGAAAGTCTTGCAGTCAGCTGCGGACTCCCCGGCCCCATACCCATGCTTCAACTGCATTACGTAGATCTATCACAATGCACAAAAATATCGACCATTCACTTCACGTTCACTGGGCCTACAACCAGAATGCTAGACCCACGAGAATGGACATTTATAAGTGAAATAGAAGTAGACGTAAACAAGGATAGTCATTGTATGAGTTTTCTTTCTTCTGTGTTCCGGATATTTCCGCGCTGGCAGAGAGAAGCTGAGAAAAGATACTATGATCAACTCTATTCGGATCCAAAGCCTTATGATATACCCAGCGCAAGTTCCTGCGTTTTCCCAACTTGCAAAGTAAAGTTTGCCGAAGGAAATGTTTGGGAATACGATTCAAGGCGTTTGGATTGGAAAAAGATAGAGAGTGAACATTCCTAAAGTAATTGAATACAATATATAACGAAGCTACTTCTGTGCGTGTAGGTTCACAAGATTCGATTAAGGGGTAGTGCTCACCCAAAAACTAGTATATCATGAATCTATTCGTTGGAGGGCGCCTAGCTCAGTTGGTAGAGCAGCTGACTCTTAATCAGCGGGTCAGAGGTCCGAATCCTCTGGCGCCCACCATCGTTTCCGGGGTCGTAGCTCAATTGGTAGAGCGTTACAATGGCATTGTAAAGGTCGGGGGTT
>JAISXM010000001.1 GCA_031270515.1 Holosporales bacterium
GTTGGTAATACTTGGCGGCCTCTGTTACATCTTTTGCAACTCCATTCCCCTTTTCTAAACAGAACCCATAGTAGTATTGCGCATAGGCACCACCTTGGTCAGCACTAAGTTTGTAATACTTGGCGGCCTTTACTTTGTCTTTCGCAATTCCAAGTCCGTCATCCAAACAGGCCCCATAATTGAACAGTCCATCAGCATATCCTTGGTCCGCACTAAGTTTGTAATAATGGGCTGCACCTACCATATCTTGCGCAACTCCAGTACCGTAATAAAGACAGCTCCCATAGTTGTTTTGCGCATCGGCATATCCTTGGTCCGCACTAAGTTTGTAATACTTGGCAGCTTCTACCATATCTGGCGCAACTCCAGTACCGTAATAAAGACAGCTCCCATAGTTGTTTTGCGCCTCGGCATTTCCTTGGTCCGCACTAAGTTTGTAATAATGGGCTGCACCTACCATATTTTGCGCAACTCCAATCCCGCGTTCCAAACATACCCCATAGTTGTTTTGCGCCTCGGGATTTCCTTGCTCAGCACTAAGTTCGTAATAATGGGCTGCACCTACCATATTTTGCGCAACTCCATCCCCTCTTTCCAAACAGATCCCATAGTTGTTTTGCGCATCAGCATTACCTTGCTCAGCACTAAGTTGGTAATACTTGGCAGCTTCTACCATATCTGGCGCAACTCCAGTACCGAAATAAAGACAGTGCCCATAGTTGTTTTGCCCATAGGCATATCCTTGCTCAGCACTAAGTTTGTAATAATTGGCTGCTGCTACCAGATCTTGCGCAACTCCAATCCCTTTCTCCAAACAGTCCCCATAGAATAACTGCGCCTGGGGATTTCCTTGCTCCGCACTAAATTTGAAATACTGGGCCGCTTCTGCTTCATTTTTCGCAACTCCAGTACCATAATAAAGACATAACCCATAGCGGAATTGCGCCTGTGCATAGACTCCGCGTGACGCCGATGCACATTCTCCTTTAGCTATGCGCTCATATAATTTGACTGCTTCTGAAGCATTCTCCTGAACTCCAGTACCTGTTTCCAAACAGAATCCATAGTTGTATTGCGCACAGGGATCACCTCGTTCTGCAACATATTGGAAAATATTCGCTGCGGACGTTGTCTCTGCGTTGTTAGATGAAAATATTTCACTTGTAAATAGAGAAGCCAATGCCTTGAGTGCGTGATCGTCGCTGCTAACACAAATTGGATTGGATAGCGCTTTGGCGTAAATTATGACACTACCGTCGCAAAATTCAGCGAACCTACCCCAGTTTTCCATAAATAACGTTGTTGGAACAACCTCTCCATTTGGATTGTCATCACTATCCATTGCGACAGCGTTATTGTCCATACGCTCGGAAAGTATCTTCACGGGATTAGTGCAACCAGGCGGCACTGATACTGGCGCAAATTTTGACAGATCTATGGATATGCGGCCGTCATCACCTACTGTAACTCCCTCAAAAAGAGGGCGACCTCCATCGTTCAACATACTTAGCAAGCTGGACGTCAGCAGATCAATATCCTGTGCTATGTTTGACGCAGCAGGCGCAGCCGCATGTATCATACACGGCAACATGGCACAATAAAAAACAGTAAGACTACGCATAACTCACCAGCGAAATAACCCTTATTTTTGTATATTAGCGTACAAATTCACTGGTTTTCAACATAAATCTGCAACACAATAATTAGACCTGTTGCGACAGCCCTTTTGAGCCGTTGATTCCTGCCGTGTTGACGCAGTTTTCGCACAGGTCTAATATAAACCGCGCAATACAAGTCTGCGACATCTTGTCCTACACAAGTATTCCCCCGTTGCCCTACATCCGAATACTATTGCGAACTCTTAAAAGTGCACGCGAAATGTCCGAATCCGCGGCGTTTTATTGCGTCATTTTATACGCAGCTCAGCCCTGCAGGAACCGCCGCCCTTTGCAATCTGTCATTTATGGCAAGCCCAATCCCACGCATCGGAATTGGAGCAACACGTATCGCATTAAATTTGGCCGGGTCGTCCATCTCATGCAGCATACGAAACAGATTCGCCGCCGCTTCAATTAAGCTCCCGGCGGGGCTCAGGTTATGTGGGCTGCGACATTCCCCTCCAAACCCCAAAAACGCATCCCCCGCCTCAGCGTCACGTTCGCATTGATTCATATACAACGGGATCGACGGAGCATAATGCCGCTTCATCAGCCCTGGCGACTTAATGACGTCCCCAATGTCCGCTGGCAGAGGGGCATACCCCAGCACGCGCTCGATCAGCTCGGTCGGCGTCCCCCCATGGCGCAGGATCGTGAATGGCTCAACGGACGCGTCTATTATCGTGGACTCAATCCCAATGGCGCATTGCCCTCCGTCAATGATATGCGGAATTTTGTCCCCAAGCGCCTCGCGCACGATCTCCGCATTTGTCGCACTTATTCGCGTGGATATATTCGCACTCGGGGCCGCCAACGGATTTGGATATGCCCGCAGCAGTTTATTGGTCAACGGGTGGTTGGGGACACGAATGGCCGCCGTTGCAAGCCCCGCGGTCGCGAGCTCCGAGATGCCGTGGCCTTGTTGCAGTGGCACAACTAGCGTTAATGGACAGTGGTTCGGGTGCCCCGGAGCCCAAAATTGCTCGGCCAACGCCAACGCTTGAGACGAAAATACGCCGAACATGGCCGCGCGCTCGAGGCTACATGTGTGCAAAATTAGCGGATTAAAGGAGGGGCGATTTTTTATTACATACACATTTGCTATGGCCAAATCGTTTGTCGCATCAGCCGCAAGGCCGTACACGGTCTCTGTAGGAATAGCAACGGCGCCCCCTCGAGCTAAGTATTCGCACGCCAGATCTATTGACTTATTTTGTAAATACCCTAAATCAACTTTGCTGTTCATACGCGTTCCGTAATAAATCCCGCTATTGCGGCAACAAAAATTTTTCCGCTATTCCCACAACAAAAACGTCCCCGATCTTTCCGGAATACCCCCCGCTATTCCCTCAACAAAAAATCTATATTCGTTTGACGTTCAACATATTCTTCAAAATTATTGTAAACGCCCCGTTATACGCCACATTTATTGCCGTCAAAAATGGTTCCGTTAGAAAATACATACTGGTCAGCAACATCACAGACTCCGCGCTTAGCCCCAAATGTTGCTGTAGCACGCCCGCCATGATAACGATTCCGCCGCCAGGAACAGACACGCACGAAAATTGCGCAATGCAAGTGTACGTCGCAAACATCGCATACGCCGAAAAAGAAGGCAGCCCGTGCGACGTCAGCAAAAGCAGCGCCAACCCAGACAGACAAATATTAATAACGTCGCCTATCGCGTGCACATTTACAGTCGTCGGAATAATTAATCTCGCAAAATCGTGGTCATCGTGGATATTTTTCTCTTCGGATTGAATTGTAATTGGCAACGTAGCAACACTCGACATTGTGCTAAAGCCGGTTATGACCGCGGGCAACATGTTTTTAAAGTAAACCCATGCTGTAATTGGGTTAAACTTTGCAGCAATTAAATAAGCAATTGCAACAAAGAACACAATACACACGACATTAAACATGAAAATGGGCCCAAAGTCTTTAATCATAAAACCTGACGTTGCTTCTTTTGATAGCTTTATGACGAAACCAAGAACATACAGCGGAATAACTGGACAGAACAATTTTAATAACATGCGCTCAGACACGTTTTTACATGACGTTATTACCCGCTTCACACTGTTGAGTTGCGAGTTTGTCGCAAAAATTCCAAAACTTAATACTGCTTTGAATATATTTCCGACGACAGCGGCATCCATTTTGCGGTAGTGGCTGTTGCGCAATCGCGAAATAAAGGACGAGCTAAGTAGGTTCAGCCAAATTGCAAACGCCACGGCAAATAACATCACGCGGTCATTGGACATGCAGGGCAACGGAAGCGTCCATAGCTGAGCGACGACGTCTCCGGGGAGGTCGTTTATGGTTGGGTGCGTTATTATGCCGGACAAAACGGCGCGCCCTATGCCGTAGGAATAAAACGTTGCGATAAAAATGGATACGATTACGCCAACCAATACGCCGACCAATATGTTGTATGCGTTGTTTTCGTAGAATATTATGGCGGCAACTAGATAGCTGAATATTATGAAGGGTAACGAGAACATCAGTATGTCTTTTATAGAACAACTGATCGAGTAAAAGAACGACAATAAATACGGCGGCATGCAAAACGCCAGCCCATAGCCCAAGATCAGCGCACACAATACGCCAAGCAATATATTGCTACTGATGTACTTAAAAAAACGCCCTATACTCATTTTATGAAGCCCCCAAGTATATACCTGCCCACACAAACATGTTGGATTGTCGCAGAAATCAAAAACTTAAGCGACAACGAATTTCAACTTGTCTGTTCTGGGCTTCCTCGTTTGTTGTTTCTTATGGCAAGACGTAAAACATCTTCATTCCATACGCAATCATTTCGATTGACATACCAACGAGCAAAATCCCCCCAACTTTTTGCAGGATCATTCCGCCATTTTTTCCCAAAATCCTAACGACGGTGCCACCACACAACACACCTAGGTATGTTAGTCCGATAATGAACGCGAGCGTTGCGATTACGAGCCCCTGCTCAAATACGCCGATTTTCTCAGCATCCTTCACCATACCAACTATTGTGGTTAGCGTAGCTGGCCCAACAAGCATAGGGAACGCAAGCGGACACAAGGATATATCTGAACGCATCGCAAGCTCAGGAGACGTTGCATCCGGTGCTGACGGCTTCTCGTACAACATGTTCCACGCGGCTACACCTAGCAACACCCCTCCGCCAGCCTTGAACGATGCATGCGAAACCCCCAGCGCGCTGAGTATCGTATTTCCAATCAAAGAGAACACCACACCAAGGCAAAGGCTGTAAATGCACATTTTTGCGCCGACGATCTTGCGTTCAGCGTTTGTGAAATTTTGAGTACAAGACAAAAAGAACGGAATAACAAGATACGGGTTCAAAACGAAGAACAACTTTATAAAATAACTACCGACATTTTCAAACACAGAACTTCTCCTACTTACACAATTCTAATAGATAGTACCCAGTCGAATAATTCATGTCAAGTCTTTGCCCAATGCATTTTACTCGTAAAACAATTTAAATTAAGAAGCTGCTTGTATATAAAGAAATATGATAAAAACAAGAGGCTTGTTTCTTTTTAAAGTATACAAATTCGTCGCCTCGTTTTTCAGGCAGCCACGTATAAAATAAACACAAAAGATACTGTAAAAAAATGCGAAAAATATAAAAATATAGCTAAACACCATAAAAAACCAGCAGCGCATTGCTTTCGAAACATTGTGAATGAAGCAAAGGCGGTGCCGAGTCTTCATAGTGTTTAGCTATACGTCATCATTAGTCCATAACGCTATCAAAGTTAATTGAACTTTTGAAGTCCAACCTTCTGCTAATGGGCTCATTTTTTTATGGCTCTAGCTGTCTCATATGTTATGAACCTGCACACCTGCACATAAACACTTGACTATTGAATAGATAATCTATAATATGTTAATTAGAGCGACGAAGTGCCTGTGTTTATATTAATACAAAGAGAGGATAATATGCAAAAAAAAATATTAAACTTACCATTATTGTGTTTGGCTATGGGCAGTGTGCCATGCCAGTCCGCGAGACAAGGCCCCTCGGGTCGCGTCCCCCAGGAATATTCATCGGAGCCGCGAGATGCTGATAGCGAAAGACTTAAGGCGCGCGTGATAGACGCCATACATAGCGGGAATATTTCTTCGTTAAAAGAGATACTCGCCGACGAACGTTTCGAAGTGGGCGGGTTTTCGTGCGAATACCTGACTGCGGCGATTGAATGTGGGAATAAGGACATATTGGAACTTTTGTTGATCCTCAATGATATCGACCCGAACGAAGGCTCCCCCATCTTGAAAACGTTCGAATTAGACCGACCGGATCTAGCCCTACCAATCATGGAGCACCAGCGCTTTTGCTATAACCGCCGAATTGGTAAGGAAGGATACCCCATTACGAACGCGCTTCGTTGTCTAGCATATCCAAGAATCTACTACTCGGGAGACGAAAGACTAAAATCCGATCACGGCTGGGTCGTTCATAAAAGCCACCTAGAACAATGGCAATCTCTCTTCTCATTGGGCATGAGCCACACAGACTTGAGTATCAAAGATTCCAGAGGAGCTTGTATTTTTCACGAATTTGGATTTCCTTATCCCAACGATACTCCGAGGATATTTCCGAACAAATACATACAAGAGTATTTAAACGCCGTTTCTCGCGAAGATGGAAAGAGCACGATTTTGTCTAATTGGAACAAAAGCACCTCTGCTTGGGAAGGCACCTGCGGCAACATTGTAAGTCGCAGCCTTTGCTTTTGCATGCTCGCTCCCGAGGGAAGCGATATAGATAAGAAACGGGCTGGCGACCTGCTAAAATATTTCGCAGATCAGGGGGTGACGTTTGAAGGCACAACTTTGCACACCCTGGTTAAGTCTGCAGATAATGAACAAGTGGCTGAGGTAGCACGACATATCCTGGAGTCTGACGCACACTATGCTGGCGTTTCGCTTTCGTTTCTTCTGAATGATCGATTCGCACCACTATTGAAGCCATGGCATTATACCGCTGAGCTTGAGGTGTGGGAATGTGCGATGGAGAAGTGTGAACGCGCGTTTTTTGGAAAG
This sequence comes from Holosporales bacterium, assembly GCA_031270515.1. Classification (GTDB taxonomy): domain Bacteria; phylum Pseudomonadota; class Alphaproteobacteria; order BNTO01; family BNTO01; genus JAIRNK01. The sequence goes on from JAISXM010000001.1 coordinate 6,723, forward strand.
GACGACAGTGCAAGGAGGGCGTGGTATCGTCTTGGTCCGTTGAAATATTCGCAAATACAGTGTCCGGATTCTTTACTCAAAAAATTGATAGTTGAAACTAGCACAGACGAATGCCCCCCACTCGAGTTTTGGAAGGTGCCTGTTTTTTTATTGTACCAACATAACTTAGCAGACCTGTCCAAGGATAGGGGGGGACGACAAATTCAACTCACTGTAAAGATTTTGGAGAATGTAACTCAATGCGCAGATACCTTAGACAAATTAGGTCCCGTGCTTGATATATTGAAACTAGGTATAGATCCTAGTCTTCCAATAAGCTATCAAACGTTGTCTTCGTTATTTAGTTTGCTCGAAATAGAAAATCCTAGAACAAAACATTGGGTTGATAGAACACTTATGGATATTCTTAAGAACCCTAATAATGTGAAGATTGCATCCAATTGCATCGACTTCTGGCTCTATGCAGCGAGCAAACCTGAGCTGTGGGACGGTATGGCAAACGTTAAAATTCCTGAAAGGCTTTTGACGTCTGAATGTCAATTCGCGACTATGCTCAACAAGTTCGATAGCGAAGTTGAACGCTTGGAACTAGATCTAGATGGTTATATTATATATAGCACTTTCCCCCATTTATTTCATGTGTTCGAAATGACAAGTGACCGCGCCAAACCTTGGGTTAATGAAAGACTCATGCGTATTTTGAATACCCCCAAGAATGTGAAACCTGCGAGTGCTCTCATCGAATTCTGGCTCTATGCAGCAGGCCAACCTGCGCTGTGGGACAAATTAGGAAACGTTAAAATTCCTGTATGGCTTTTGACGCATGAATATCAATTCGCGACTATTCTCGACAAGTTCGCTCCCAGTTTTGAACACGTGAAACTAGGTATAGATCCGAATGTTCCAATAAGTTACGACACTTTGTCCCACTTATATAGTTTGCTCAAAAGAGCAACTCCTCGAGCAAAAGTTTGGGTTGAGGAAACACTCATGGATATTTTAAAGAACCCTAATAATGCGAAGATTGCATCCAATACTATCGAATTTTGGCTCTATGCAGCTGACAAGCCCGAACTGTTGAGTACCGTAGATGTTAATATCCCTATGTCTGGATGGGGTCACGTCACTCACAGTGCGGAAGCGATTCGCCGATATAAAATGGTGATTTCAAAATGGCTGAACGATCCCCGTCGTAAAGATATTCCGATAGACGCGTTGTTCCATTTACGCGAGAATCTTGATGCATTTGAACAGGAGGAACAACAGATCATTAGTTCGCACCTACAAGCACATAAAGAAGATATTGACGAATATGCAGCCCGTATAGCAAAAGCATTAGGCGCCATCGTTGGAAGGGGCGTTTAACTACACGCCCCCCCCTTCGGTGGGCGGGGGCGAGGGAACCCAGTCGCAAAAAGAGAAAAGAAACGTGAATTGCCCTGTTTTTTATAGAGATCGGAGATCGGCCTTGTATTACAACTGATTCCCACTCGTTTCTTCTGGGCCCCCGGTATTACGATCAAGATGAAAACCATTACAAAAATCGGGACCCCAACAACGTCGAAATAGGCGACTTGCTAAGATCCCGTGGTTGGTGCTTGCGCAACCAAACACTAACTCTGACCAACGTGCACAATCAAATGGCGAACTCGGCCCTGATTGCACAACCAAATGGCGAACTCGGCCCTGATTGCACAATCAAACACTAGCTCTGCCCTGATTGCGCAACAAAACATTAGCTCTGCTCTGATTGCACAACCGAATGTAATATTGGCCAATGCTCTTCAGGCAATTGTTTCAATACATCCCCACTTCGTATCCTACGTCTTTCTGCTAAAAACGTCGTTTGGCGAGCGTTGTAATCAGGCTCTTGTTCAAAGTCGTACTCCTCGTCAACAATAGCCCTCCCCGCCGCGCGTAATTCCTGACATCGAAACTCTGCTGCATTAAGAGCGTCAAAAAATGCATCAAAATATATATGTGGAAGTTTATTATTTGGACTTGTTAGTACTTGCAAAATCGTATGTGCTGGCCACTCGCAAGGAAGAAGATTCACACTGTCGTCTGGTCTGGTTGCCAACACGAAAGATCTCAATATAGTATTTAACAGTGTTCCATCCGCCGCTAAAACTTTGTACAAAATCTTTGGGTTCAATCCTTTAATAAATAAATCATTAAAGTTATTCGTAAACATATCGGAATCATGTGCGTCACCACATTTAGGTGAAAACACCATAAGTGCATTATATATAATATTCTTAGCTGTGGAGACAGGATCATTTGAGTTGTTGACGACATTCAATAATGAATGACATATTTGCTTCGAAAACTCATCATATCGGAAATACAAACGATGGCGATGTATTTTCTCAGAGAAAGTCTTCAAAAATAATATAAAACGTGATACCAATTCTTTCGTGAAATCGTTAGCCGGACAACCACTGCTATACGTTTCGTCTCTCTGAAAAATTGGATCAGTGATCGACAAGTATAGTATTTCAAGCACAACGCGTTCACAGACTACGCCCTCTAATGAGTCTAGACACTTCAAAAGGATAGCTTTATCTCTGTTCCAAATGAAACGTATTGTATTATCAATGCTGGGGATATCTCTTGGATCTAATCCTCTTAGCGCACGAGTAAGAACGGGCACAAATTGTTTGTCCACCCTTGCTATCTCATTGAACGACTCAATAACGTCTTCAGAAATACAGTCATACACAACTTCTAATAAAGTAGGAAACAGCTTTGATGAAAATTGGGCAACAGGTTCCATAATATGTCGTGGTTGCACCAATACAGTACTCAACGTTGGCTGTTTATTTGGCGACGACAAATCAAGAGCCCCCTCGATTTTAAACACAGAATTATTTTCTGCATCTGTTGGAACGCGAACGAACTGACTACCAATATGTTTACATTGTTCTATCAGTTTTTCATTTAAGCTACTCTTAAAATTAAAACGATTAACATCTGCCGCAATTATATTTTTTGTTATGGATTTGATAATGTTATCAAAAAATGGATTATCGGGATAAATTGACTGAGCCAAGAGATATTCAAAGAAGGTATATCCGGACCAATCATAATGCGATATTAATTTTAGCCAAAGACCTGAGTGCTCTGCTATTACGTACGATTGAGCTTGCACGTACAAGGACGCATTACTCACATCTGAGATCGTTGATAGGATGTTGTCAAAATTACCAAACGGGCTGCTGTGTAATGCTTTAACTGGCAATACGTGCACTTGCAGAGTCCTCCACAGATTGGACAATTGCGTAACCATCTCTACGCGGGCAGGATCACTCCTTGTATAATCAAGGTTGGCCCCGCCACAACATTGCCTGACCCAATGTACTAGGTTGAAAAACGTGGAATACCCCTTCAATGATCGATCTACTTCACGTTTTTGAACAGGCGTTAGATTTTTCAAATCTACCAATTGCGCGGGTAGGACCGTTAGTTGTTTCAGCTCACCAATCCTATTACATATGACTTCAAAACGTCTATTCCTCGCTTCGTCCTCCTGAGATTGATTGATTCTTCGTTGTTCTTTTCTGAGATTGATTATAGATCGTTGTTCTTCGCATAATCGATCAAATTCCTCTTTATACACAGCGAATACTTTATTCTGATCGTCACTTAATTCATACTGAATCGTCGGCATCTCACATTGAGCGATTTTTGTAATTGAGGATTCAAGGTAATCAAAAAATTGAGGATGTTGTGCAAATTTGAAAGCCAACGCCAAGTGAGAAGCAGTTATTATCCCAACACGAGGTCCCCCGCACAAAGAATGACATTCTGTTCGTAAAGGCAAAAAACAACGTGCTGGATCGAACTGACTCTCATGCAAATTTCTCATTACCAGCAAAAATGGCAGCCTGTATATACCCTGCTGCACATCAGGCGGCAACGTAGCTAGATATAGACGACAACCTTCAAGACCTGCTTCATCCGGATGTGGAACGATCAAACGTGGTTCAACAGCCTCTCTCCAAGGAGACACGACTTTCGTCCAATTTATCGCAATCTTCGTTAAATCTAAGCCATCACCAGAGAAAATGGACTCCGTTCCTTCTCCTTCCACCACACCTGCAAGCTCTTCCTTTAGTCTTGAATCAGCCAGGCACTGCTTTAAAAACTCAGCAAGATTAGACCCAGGCAGCTGTCCCTCTTCTGCGGCAAAGAACTGACTAAAGAGTGCAGCTATATTTTCCCAGTCTACATTGGGTGTGCGTTCGGGAAAATATGCGCACATCTTTTCAAATTCGTCGTCGAGTTTACTACCCTTGCGAGTCTTATCAAATGATTCGATAACCTCTATAGTTCTCAACAATTTTGGAAAAAAACCGTGAGCACGACAGATTTCTGTAAAAAAATCCAACGTTGTATTGTGTGCGTCAGCCATCATATTGAGCGCAATATCCAGAATCCCTGGTAGTGCAATGCCTAGCTTTTTGCTCGCGCTCCTCACGTATTCTAACGCACGCAATTCGTCCGATTTCTTCGTCATGATATTAGCGAGGCAAATGCATAGCGAAAGATCATTTTCAGCTTGTGCGCATTGATGCATAAAATCGCGCAACGCCTGTAACAACTCCTGTGAAAAACCATACCTCTGCAAAGATTGTGCCTTCGTTACAAGACTTCGTGACGTTTCTGTGTCTGGATTCTTTGCATTGCTGTGCGCAAACTGTATAAACATTGACAT
>JAISXM010000002.1 GCA_031270515.1 Holosporales bacterium
TCACGGCTCAAAATCGTCCCAGGAGCCAGCTGAAGCTTTTCGTACAGCAATGGCTTTCCTTTTTTCAAGCGTTCCGTATACATATCAAGACGTTCTTGCATTTCATCAGACAGCCCACCAAACACTTCTTCCTGCATTTGATACGCTATTTGTTCAATTAAGGCGCGCTTTTGCATATAGGCTGACGCTTCCGTCCTCATTTTTTCTTTCCACAACTGGCGTAATTCTTTCGTCGGCAGAGAATATAAGGCTTCGATTCGAGAATAAAGTAAATCATGATTCGTATTCATTAATAAAACGCTGTTTTTATCTAAGTCCTCATCAACTTCATAGTTTTGATCATCGCTCGGTTGACGGGGACATGCAACCACTTTTTTGTCGCAAACCGAGATTTTCTGCGGCTCACAGTTTTTTTTATCCTGTTCAGCAGCCCGATTGATAGCGTTGTGATTTAGCTATACGTCCCAGTTGCTTCAGGTTCAGTAGTTGCTTCAAATCCAGCAATTGCTTCAGATTCAGCCGTCGCTTCAGATTCCGCCGTTGCGTCAGATTCAGCCGTAGCCTCAGGTTCGGCAGTTGTGTCAGCTTTAGGTAATGCAAACATGACAACGCTGGGATCATCACGGTACGCTATTATCGAGCCTCCAACATGGCAACGCACGCGATGATCTCCAATTAGTAAAGCGTAATTATTGTAAACGTACGGAACGTGTTCATGTCCGCAAACAATGTGCAAACTGATCCGACTTAATACATCTGGGGTAACGTTTATGTATCTGAATATGTATTCAAGTATGTACTTTACTCTATCTTCATGCGCCTCACCAAATTCTTGGGTAAAATGAAGATCCTCTTTCGGGGAAAAGTATTCGTGCGCAGCAATAACGAGGTGGACAATACCTGATTTGTTTCTTACTAATTCAAAGACGTTTGTCCATTGCTCTAGCATTTTTTGTGTAACAGGATTCTCGTCTGGAGCTTCCGGCAAGTTATCATGGCATCGACCGTTAAACAACCAGTTGCTCATATAGGAAAAATCAAAATCCCATAAATATTCGCCAAAGTTCCAAGTCATCGACGTTGTGTATGGAACAATTATTATATTACCGAGATCAACCACATTACATATGGGCGAGTACAAGTCGTCTTCTGTAATGCTCAATAGTGCACAAGTTGTTTGCTCAGTCTCTTTCGGAGCCCCACAGCATAGTACTCTATCAGAATATCGTCTACGAATGTCGTGAATATATCCAAACCCGAGTTTCCCTGTCTGTATTCCCAACGGAATATTGCGTTCCCTCAAAAAAGTTAGGTAGGAAACAAAGTTATTTAGATTTTCAAGGTCATGATTGCCTACGACGGCCACTATATTTCGAGAAGAGACCAGCGCGCATAAAGGCGAAAGAAAATTCTCAATAATGAATTCTATTTCTTGATGATGCGGCAGCCTCTGTACAATTCGCTCTGTGATGTCTCCATTTAGGATAATTCGCGGGATATATCCTAATTCATCGATATACTTTACTTGATTCAGAATAGCATTATACAAAGAACGGGCAATTTTCTCATTTTCGTGAGCAGCGTGAAGATCAGATATAGACACACAAACGGTGCTTCCGCGCGAAAAACCTCGTGTTATATCATGAAGTTTTTCCTTATAGTTATTGTCTTCTAAAAAGCCATCAGATCCTAAGTGCAAATGAGACAAACAAATTTCTGAAGACGTGCTCTGCGCCGTGTCATTCACGCAATATTCTGCAGTCATTGCGACGCTTGATAATATTCCACACGCACATAGTAATTTTACATACGACATAACAAATTCCCTTTTTTGGATAGTACACACTATCTGTTCCCCTATATAGGAAACAATGTCAAGTTCTGTAAGCACTGTACAGAAAAACAATACAGTTACTATTAATATTGCATAAGAGGTAGCCTCGGCAATAAAATACATTACTTTTGTGAGTAATGTGTTTATATCTTTAAAAGCAAAGTAGTATCATGCCAATAACAAAAAAAATTAGAGCAGACGTTTTGGGGGCCCAGCTTGCGCCCCAAAACGACGAACTGATAATCTTATGTGTTTGGGCATCCTACATTGGCCATGAATAAGGATCCTTGCCAGCAATACTCACCTTATTTACAAGCCCCCCTCTGCCTGTTAATCCGCTTAATTCTGACTCAATCATTGCTGCCCCCAGGTCCAATGTGCAAGTCGTCACGCTTTGTAACAGTGGAACATCAGCTTTTGACAGGTCCAATATTTCGTTTAAGTACTCCACTAAATGCCCATCCTTCACTATGTCATCCCCTAAAGAAAACGTAACATTTGTTATTTGTCCGGACTGTCCTTTGCCCGAAAGAGCGTTGCATACCCTAACGATTGCGTTCTGTGGAGTATTTCGCAGAACTATATTTAGCGTCCGAAGTGGCACACTTTTTAACGCATCTACGCCAACACTCTCAAGCAGGTCCGATACAGTCAAGGATTCCAGCGAGTTGCATGCATCAAACGCCTTTTCCCCCATGCTGATGGCACTCATAAAACATTCGGCCAACACCAAAGGGCAGTGGGCAAATGCGTATGCTTCTATCGTGACAACGTCAATGAATCCATGCACTTCTTGTAGAATTTTGTAGGAAAATGCATTTGTTGCAATTACTGTCCCCCAACGATTAATTTCTAAATATTTTATTCTAGGTAAAATATTGAATATTGTCTGTTGCAACTCAGGAGTCATTTGTCCATCCAACAAAACAAGAGCTTCGATCTCTATTAACTTTTCAAAATCAAGTCTTGTAGGGGCGTAATTCTTTACAAGGACAAGAGTGTGTATGGTATTCAGCAGCGTGTTTACTTGCTCATTTGTAAGCGCAGGGGCAACATCGGGTTGATTCTGCAAAACCAAAGTACTGCTGGGGGAAACTTCACTCACATTTGTCGAGGTTGACATGAATGTATACAACTCAGGAAAATTAGCAAGTATGTTGGCAATTGAAACTTGTGTGCCGTTTAAAATATCAGGTATTTGATTTATCAACGCAATTATTTGTTCGTAGTCTCCTTCTGGTTCATCCAGTTTATCTATTACTTGGTCAATTAATCCCAATACTTGTTCTCTATCAAACTGGAATGCGTCGACTGAGTCCGCTGGTTCAGGTGAAGACGAATACAACGATATTGCAAAAAACTGAAATACGAGCGAAATCAAAAGATGGCGGCGGGTATTTGGGGGATTTTCGTTATCGACGCTCTCTGTATATGTGCTCTTTATAGATCTAACTATATCTGCGTCATGCGGAAATAAACGACGAAATAAATGTAGCCTATTTACGGCTGCCCCCACAATATTGTCACGAAAACGCGGATAAACGTTATTTGAAAATATAGAATTCAGTCGTTGCCATTTTGATATCATAGTTTTGCCATAATTTTTATACAAACCTAGCTAAACAGTGGAACGAAACATACGTTTTATCAAGACCTTGACTTGCGTGTGTTTTACTGATACGGCTAGGCGGTTTTATTGTAAAAATGTATATTCTGCGGATTCTGCATAACTTGACACCTGCCCCCTAAAATCAATATTTGTGTTACGCCGCGTGGTAGCATAGAATGAGGCATTCGCGAGTCATAAATAACGTAAATGTGAACCCTTCGAGCCGCCGTTCTTCAAATTATCTTATCGCAGCAACGTTGCTGATCGTGATTAACTTGATCAGTTCTGTTAACGATGTGCTTGTCTACTACGTTGGGCAGCACATTCATCCGATTCAAATCGCGTTTATTCGCTTTTTTGTGACAATGTTGTCTGTGTTGCCGTTCATGTTGCCAAAGGGGCGGCTTTACTTTAAAACGCGAATGCTGCGAATGCATTTTTTCCGGGCAGCAGTCGGGGTTGTTGCAATTGCAGCGACTACATTCTCCGTGCTGAAGGTGCCGTTGCTAAAGAATACATGCATCTTATTTTCTGAGCCACTCATCTTCTTAGGGCTGGCGTCTGTGTTCCTCAAAGAGCATGTCGACATTGGTCGCTGGGGCTGCGCGATCGTGGGGTTCCTGGGCATCCTCGTTATGACGTACCAGGATATACAGACCTTTAACGGCTGGGTGTTGGTCTCTGTATTGTCCGCAGCATCGTTTGCATTTATCACATTGATTGCGAAAAAAATGTATGCAAGCGAGCCACTCTACACCATGTTGTTTTACTTCGGATTGGGGACGTCCATTCTGTTTTTGGTGCCAGCGATTATGGTGTGGTCGCCGCTAACGTGGCTGCAGGCATTGTTGTTGATCATTGTGGGGATCAATGGGAATTTGATGCAAGTTTGCATGTTTAAGGCGTTCGACTTGGCTGAGGTGTCGAGTTATTTGCCTCTGCGATATACGGAAATGTTATTTACGCTAGCATTTGGGTACTACTTGTTTGGACAAAAGCCAAGTGTGTCAACTATGATTGGCGGAATGATTATCGTTGCCGCGGCATTGACGTTAGCAATACTGGAGAGAAACAAAGAAAAATAAACCCAATCACAAAAAGTTTATCAGTTCGTAGTTTCGGTTCTCGTCGGGTTCCATTTAACAGTTGAATGGGGGCCCGCGCTTGTTCCCATTCAACTTGTTGATGCCCGGTCTAGCCTTGTAATATAATGAATTGAATGAGTTCCCGCGATAACCGAAACGCTCTTATACTCTTTTTGCTATTGAGTCGGCTAATATTTACAGTTTTACCACTATCGTATGTACCTTTTCGTCCGGTGTTGCAGTTACGTCTATAGTCGCGCTATGTTTGTCCAACAATGCTTTTAGCAAGTATAGCGGCGCGTCTCCAGACGGCTCACCTTCTCCTGATGCGGCTCGCGGCATAAGGATTTTGTCCCCGTGTATTTCCTTCGCTGTCGTTAGCTGTATTTCGAAGCAACGTTGCGAGCGCTGCTTTACCACGAACGAATCGTTTGCGCATAAGTGGCTGGCGGCGGCCCAGTATATGCAGCACAGGACTTTGCCAATGTCCGCCTCCGTCTCTATTGAGCAGGGGAGTGTGCTGTCGTCTATCAAATACGGCACCCCAGAGTCGGGCGCGCTATCAACGCAGGCGCCGTACTTCACTCGCTTGTAATTGCAAAGTTCGCGCACAATCGACATGGCCTTTTCGATCGCGTTTGCTTGCGGAGATCGCGCGGATAGGGCGCGGTACATGTTCAGCAGGCTGACCATGTATTCGTAGCTTTGTTGGGCATGGGATAGGTCGTCGTTGTCTATTTTTTGAGCATTTATAACGAGCCCCAATACGTTAAGCGGGGACGCAATGTCATGGCAAAATTTTTGTGATAAGAGTTTGTATATGGGCATGGCTTAAAGGCGTGTATTAATAGAAAAAACTCCTGATACATTTAAGTGTACACCTTTTTATGGAAACAATTCGAATTTTTATTACTATGAAAACTTTAATTCGTAACGAAATTCACATTGTTTATTAGACCTATTGCACCGGTATATACCTGCCCATAAAAACAATTTGAATTTTTATCATCACCTAAGCCTTGTATTACAACGAACTTCAAATTGTTTGTTCTGGGGCCCCGGTATATATACGCAGCGACGACATTGCAATCATTCGCTGCGTGAAGCAACCTAATCCATAGCTAATATATTGAGCTGCAAGTTCCGATCCAATATCTTAAACGCCTGCGTGTCCTCCGCGGATATAGACAACGCCCCCGTGCGGGACAACTTTAACGCCCTGTGCGCCGCCCCACGACTGCTCGATTTTGCCGCATTCAGCAACAATTTTGTTGCTCGCGGCTTATCCACAGGCCCGCCGCGCCCGTTATACAAAAAGTCGGACAAGTAAAACATAGAGTCTGCATCCCCTAGCGCGACGCCCTTCTCCAACCACGCCCGCGCGGTCGCGTAGTTTCGTGGCGTCTTGTCATTCAACGCAAAATCGCTGTACTCCATGCCCATTCGCCGACAAGCATATCCGCTGCCCGCGTTCGCGGCTTGAACAAAATACTGAAGTCCTTTCTCTATATTTTGCGGAACGCCCAACCCGCTGTAATGGCGCTCCGCTAAGCTGACGAGCTTGTCCACACTTAGCGGCACATTTGATACATCTTTTATTATATTTACGGCAGATGTTTTACTGGCTGCAGATTGGACAGGAGCCGCCGGCGCGTCCACACTTTTCGCCTGTGGCTTAGCCGGAATAACTGCTTCATTGTCTGATATATTGGAACAGCTTGTTCCCAGCACAACCGCAAGTAGAGAGCACGTCTTCGATAATACACGCATAGTTATGTGACCTTTTTAATAAAATTTCCCTATGTTCAAATGCTATCATACTTTTTTGACTAAGCATAATCGCGTTGCGCACTGTCAACGCAATTTAGAAATGTCCTCTTTCTGCAATTTAGAAATGTCCGGTTCTGCAATTTAGAAATGTCCTCTTTTCTTAATAGGAAATAGGTTCATAGTCCCCGCCGATGAGGTTGTTGATCGCGAGTTGGTCAACGAACCTGTTGACCTCTTTTTCATCCACGATAACAGGTTGTTTCGTGTGTCCCAGCGTCGTGAATGGCATCTCCTGCTGGCCGCAATAAACTTTAACGCTGCCATTCGTGCACTCGCATACGGTCACTGTCGCATGCCTATATCGATATCCGTGTCCTTGCCCGGTAATTTGGTACACAACGCACTCATACCGCCCATAAAAACAATTTGAATTTCTAGCCTTATCTAAACCTTGTAAGACAACGAGCTTCAAATTGTTTATTATGGGGACCCGGGATATCTACGCAATCTTTCTTGTTTTTTCGAAAAATGCACCGGGCCCCCATAACAAACGATTTGAATATAGTTGTAATACAAAACTTCGACGAAGATAAAAATTCAAATCGTTTTTATGGGTAGGACATTATTAAATTGCGCTAACATACAAAACTGCAAATTAAAAACGGAAGATCTGCTTGTGTTTTTGGCTATACACAGAAAATTGATAGAAAGAACGTCTTTATACACATGCGTCATGTTGATCTTTTATTATAAATAGTATATCGTTAATAATAAGAGATGGCTCCGTTGCACGGCCTTTCTATGGAAGCTACGTATGCCGCCACATTACGCTGGGCACAGAGAGCGCCTGCGAAAGCGCTTCCGCGAGTCACAGGGAAAGGCGCTGAGCGATTATGAGATATTGGAATTGTTCCTCCACTTATCGATTCCTCGCAAAGATACCAAAGCAATCGCGAAAGCACTGAT
>JAISXM010000048.1 GCA_031270515.1 Holosporales bacterium
ATGATAAAAGGTTTGATGCTTACGATATCACCTACGCAACATTTGAGGGGAAATGCTTTGATGATTGGCCTGAGATATATTACTCTACCAAGAAGATCTGGCCTAATTGGAAGTAGCGATCACTAGACCTTTTGAAAAAACAGCAGCACATTGCTTTAGGAAGACTGTGGACGAAGCAAAGGCGTTGCTAGGTTTTCAATGCGCTTCGCTATATCGCTCTGGCGCCTTGGCGACAAAATCATGCCATTTGTAACTAAAAAGCATATCATCCTGATCCAACCAACTGGAACATCATAGAGAATGTCCTGGGTTTTTTATGGGAAGGTATGTGCCTCCGTGTAAAAAAACATATTGATGTGAAAAAAAGACTTGAATAAGCTCCAATAGTTGACATATATTCAAACAATATCATCGTACTCAAATAACTCTGCGCCCTTCCGAATAAAAATTGAGCTTTTCAGCAAGACTTAAATTATTAGGTAATATATTGAACCGTAAATAAAGCTAGACATTTAGATGAAGTCTTATTTATTCATCGCTCCACTGATACAGTTTACAGTGATGTACTTGTGTAGAAAAAGCTATTAGACCTGTTGCGAAAGCCCTTTTGAGCCGTTGATTACTGCCGTGTTGACGCAGCTTTAGCAACAGGTCTATTGTTTATTAAGTGCGAAGTCTGTTGTAAAAAATTGAAAAAGGAATCGTCATGAAAATCAAACTTATTTTTCCGCTGTTATGTGCGCTTTTTACTTCTAATAATGCCGCAGCTAGTATGCTAAATGTGTACTGTAATCCCTATCTTATGAGAAGAACCGTAACAAGACACCTTTATGGGAATGCAACATCTTATTTGGGATACGTTGTACCAGCAGATCGAACCAATAAATTTCAATCCTTTTTATGCCCTAATGAGGGCGTTAGTAAAAGAACAATAGAGAGAATACTATGGCAACTTCTAAGAGACGGAATAGTAGAGGATGATACAGTAAAAGCGGACTATTGTAAGCGGTATAGAACGGTCTATCATTACTGCATCATCCCGCCAATATTAGCAGATTTGTTCTGCAACGGTGTAGAGTTAAATTGTAGACGTCACGGATCACGTTATGTAAGAGTCAGCGATATGTATCTCTGTATCGCGATAAACAGGAGAGGCAGTGTCGCGCATATCGATGTGACGCCAAAAAAGGACAAAATAGCGAGAGATCTAGCGCGAAGCCGAGAGGAATCTCGATGACCATGTGGTTAAACGGATTGCGAATCTTTATACTTGCCCATAAAAACAATTTGAATTCTTATCATCACCTAAGCATTGTAATACAACGAGTTTCAACTTGTTTGTTATGTGGTCCCGGTATACCTGCGAGCGTTCACCCCAAATATACCTGCCCATAAAAACAATTTGAATTTTTACCGTTACTACTCAGCAATGCTATAGCTACGCCCCATGCGCCCCCAGAAGCGTATTCGCTTTAGGCTCGTATAGATGCAGTAGAAGTAAAGGGATTTCGGAGTTTTTGTAGCGCGTCGCTATGGAATTTCGAGCTGCCTTGGCGCACTTTGCAAATACGAAGTGGGCGGAGATCTCAGGAACTCTGGTGAATTGGGTGAACGACAACTTCAGTGCAATCGGGAGCCTCTCGCCAGCAGCGTGATGGGGGGCTTTGACTTTCCCAGTAACAATATAAATCTCACTTCATTTATTATATTTATCACAAACAAATATGCGTGTTCTTTGTGGAGGGTCTTTATACTCTACGAACCGCTGAAAAGTAGATACGCTTTGCTATAATACGAATGCATCAAGTGTACACGCACGAATAAGTCCACGACATTACGAAAAAATACACAACGTCATCAAATTGTGGTACCATCAATTTAAGAGGCAGATATTGTCGTGGTAAAAAAATGAATATACGTTACGTAGGACATTTCCTAAAAGTGCACATGTGGATAGCCGTGGTCATTTGCTTTCAAATAGCAAGGCTCGCCGCGTATGATAATTGCCGCTTAACATGGGAAGACCCACGTGCCGTAAATTGGTCAATAATGAATCGCGTCGGAACGCCAGAATATTTTAAGCGAGGGTCAACGTCGTCCGGCCTGTTTGGCCAGCTCAAGCCGACATATTTAACGACGTTCCTTAAATGTTACACCGGCAAAAAGACCGTTGTTCTTTCAGTAGCAGACTTGCATTCAATTCGTCAAGAACGATCGAAATTGATCGATAATGTGAAAGAAATATTACAGGATAAAGACGTAATAAGAGTGATAGTCGTATTTAATGGTGACATTGCACAACGTGCAGCAATACGCTTCGCTGAAATAGACCTAGAGGAGATAAATAACGTTTTTTTGATTGATGAATTTCAAGCGTTGTTGACGGAATTAAACGAATTGTTTCGTGAGAGACACGTCGATGGACATATGATCGTCAATATAGGGAACCATGACGTGCAGTCGTTTGAGTATTTTGTTCGACTGCTAGAGATTTGTAAAGAAATGAACGTGCCGGTACTTTCGCACATTCCGCAAGCATTTGATTTTGATGCGAGTCGTATATTGAGTAGAGCTAGGAAGGTGAAGAGTTTGGCCAATGATGCACTGTCATACTACGCAGGACATACGCGTCCTATTGCTCTCCTAAATGCTCAAATAAAAGAATTGGATGAGTACATAAACAATCCAGAAAGAGTATATTCCTTCGCCCAACGTGCTCAGTCTGCGTTCTCCATAGTAAAACAGTATCATAGAATAGGTAATATATTATTCGTAGGCTATTGCACTAGTTCGCTAGTTATAGGGGGAGGAGATGAAGGTGGACTGCCAATCGTGTTGAGCGACGATTTTGTAGAAATGTTGGAAATCATGGGACAGGACCGCAAGACGTGCGTGATTGATGGTAAAACCATGCCAATCATAGCTTCTGCAATTGATGGAGCAATGGCAGGCATTAATGAGTTGTATAGGGAGAATGATATAGAAGGGATCGAAGATTTATATTTTTTCTTTGTCGCACATGAATTATTTTCTGTATTACCAAGCGAAAGCAATTACAATAAGAATATAGATAGAACTAAGCAAGTGCTATCTATACTTTTGCCTGCAGCCTTGAAAGACAAGAATTTAAGGCGACTTGCAGTAAAGGTTCTTTGTGGACATGACCACGTATCATACGTGTTTGGCAGGGTTCCATTTTTGGTGGGTGGACAAACTTTATTGGTCGACGCCGTCGGATCCAGTGGATATGCTCGGGGGAGTGTTGCCATTCAGGTTGTTGGGGAAAGAATAACGCCTGTGACCCCCACGGCTTCTTCCACACTTAAGGCAGAGCCACTACCTAGGTGCATTGCTAAACTGTTGGAAGACTACTATTCAGGTCAAGGTGCGGCCAGCGTAACGCCCCCGAATCCAGGCACGCAGACTACGCCTGTTGATTATTATCATCCCCCTCAGATCACGCAGACTATGCGTGGCAGAGAGACATATACTCTTGCAAATGCAGATACACCTCCAACACTGCAACCCGCAATACCTGGTAGAGTGCAACTCCCTCGTAGAAGGGGGCCCCAGCAAATGATAGTTTACGAGCCTTTTGTAAATGAGTTCAATAGCATGAGCCAATCAATACAAATACAGTTTGTCACTTGTTCCGAATTTGCGCTTGTTGAGAATTTACTACCTTATCAATGGAAGAGGACATTACGCGACTCAAGGATAAAGATGAAGGAGGGTATACTGCATATGGACGCAAACACGATAAAGTTTTTTAGGCAAGAAAAACCCGATCTTCTGAATAGGATACAAAATATGTATGTAGTTATGACGCCGTGATGTTAAGCTGCGCTGCGCTTGATAGCATGCGTAGCAACCAATGCATCCGTAAAACCAAGAGTAATCATGTAAATCTTATTGGGGCGCCACACTGCGTCGCCAATTGCATACAGCCCAGGCACGCTAGTTTCACAAGTTAGCGGATCCACCAATATTTTGCCGCATTGTGTGGCGACGTTCCAGTCGTCACATGCAGCGGTCGATAATCCAAAAAACACGAGGAGCTCATCCGCTTTGATGTCCAACGTTTTTGCCTCCTCCGCGACCGAGTCCCTCGGAACTGAGTCACTCGTGACTGAGTCACTCCCAACTAAGTTGGTGACTGAGTCACTCGGAACTGAGTTGGTAACTGAGTCACTCGTAACTAAGTTACTCGTAACTAAGTTACTCGTAACTAAGTTACTTGTAACTAAGTTACTTGTAACTAAGTTACTTGTAACTAAGTTACTTGTAACTAAGTTACTTGTAACTAAGTTACTTGTAGCTAAGTTCCTGACCCGCACAGCGCGCAACGTTTCCCCTTCGCCCAGGAGCTCCGTTATTTGTGCGTTCCTGTATATAGTTAGGCGCTTTGCTTCCTCAGCATTCGCCAACACGGCCTCGTTTTTCGCTCGAAACGCCGCCCTTCTGTGTACCACGCTAACCGACGCCGCGATCGGCAACAACTCGAGCGCCCAATCAACAGCCGCATCCCCTCCGCCCGCAATAACCACATGCTTTCCAGCAAACCTTTGCGGGTCTTTGATGCAATAATGGATGTGATTGCGCTCGAACGCGTCGACGTTATTGACGGCCAACTTGTTTGGATGCAGCCGCCCCGCTCCGGTTGCGAGTATGACATAGCGAGCAGAAAAAACGCGATCCCCTGCGGTAATCTCGAACCCAGCATTTTCAGCCAGAGGCTTAACGCTATTGTTTTCAGCCAGTGGTTCCACGCTACTAGCCAACGCGTCCCCCGCCAAAGGCTCGCTATTGACTAACGCGTCCCCTGCCAGAGGCTTAACGCTACTAACGAGCGCATCCAGCACCACTGTCGGCGCATACGCGCTCGCCTGCGCGAACAACGCATCCACCAAGCTTTGGGCCGTTGAATTTACGAACCCGGGCACCCCATAAACAGGCTTCTCTGGGTACAGGGCAGAGCACTGGCCGCCTACTCCTCCCCCCGCAGCTCCCGCTCCGCTTGCGTCCAAAAGGAGGACTCCGCCGCGCGCTGCATCCGCGAGCCCAAGGCCTCCGCATGCAGATACGGCGAACAACCCAGACGGCCCAGAGCCAATGACTGCGACAAAATACATGCCGACTACGACAGCTACACGCTGGCGCTGGCGACAGTTTTCCTCGCCTTTTGAGCCAACCTTGAAACTTTACGAGCCGCGGCATTTTTGTGCATGACGCCATGCCCGGCCCCGCGCATAAGCTCCCGCTCTGCGGACACAAGCGCTTGCTTGATGAACTCAGGCGTTATTTTTGGATCCTTTCCAAATGAAGACACGGCAAGCTCCACCTTCTTTACGAACGTGCGGATCCTGCTGATGCGAGCCTTATTCACTCGCGTTCTCTTTTCTATTTGCCGTACGGCTTTCTCTGCAGACTTGTGCGATGGCATACCCGAATAACCTAATTATATTTTTCACCATACATACCGTAATAGTAAAACAAAATTCGGCGATGTGCAAATGCAAAACAATTGTTGGGATCATGGCTAATTTCTAGCAATAAAATGCTAACTAGAGGATATGCATTATAATATTTACATTACAAGGATTAGGCACGGGTAAAAATTCAATTTTTTTATATACAGGTTATAATAAGTCGGCTCTAAATAGTGCAGCGACGTCTAAGGGAAGCACGAGGCGAAGTGTGATCAAAGTAGTTTCATTCCTGCTCAATTCAGAAGTGGCTTAGCTCTCCCATCCAGAAAGAGTGTATGCATTAAAATCTGGAAGAGGGTTTGGATTATCCCAATTTGGAGGAAATAATATATCTGACTGTTGTTGCTCTGGATCTGTCAACAGAGAACATGGACCTGGCGACAGTGGAGCTGGACCTGGAGACAGTGGAACGGAATCTGGCAACAGTGGAGCTGGACCTAACAATAGTGAACCTGAACCTGGCAACAGTGAGTATGAACCTGGCAACAGTGGGCCTGAACCTAGCTGCTGGTATGGACCTGTCTGCTGAATGGGACGCCGAGCGGGAGCAATCCGTACAGGCGCGGCTGCGGGACGATGACGTTTATATTTTTTTATCTTTGGGACGACCTGTGAATCCTGCGTTTCTCCATGTATACTATCGGAGGTCTTAGTAAAATGTAGCCAATAATGATTTTTTACATTGTTTGCTGAGCGCTTAAGTTCATTTCCTATAATAGCCCACTTCTGCCCCAACTCATCCACACGCGAAATTAAATATTCCTCTTCTTCGGGGGTCCACTCGCCCTTCTTTATCTCTGGATCCAAGTAAAAATGCCAGCGATCCCAACACTGACGTGAGGTTCTGTTTCCAACATCAATGGCTATTGCATCCCAATGCTTGGTGCCATGCCTCCCTACTGATGCACGCAACCGGTCATCTTCAGCCGGAGAGAAACGCCGCTTTCGTGATCCTGTATGTGCTAGCGTCTGCGCATCATCGAAGCTTGCATCTTCTGGCATAGGCGGGACGTCAAATATAGACGCCCCGTAGCTTGGCACACAAAACACAGACAATATGATACAAAAGTGGGTAGCACGTAGCATAAAAAAATGCGATTGCAATATATCTTACTAGGAACAAGTCTACAACGCGCTATTACTAATTGCAACCCTGGATTACAAACATTTGATGCGGGAGCCCTCATAACGAGAAGTATCATCAAAAATAAGAATTTAAATTAGTATTCCTCAAGTCTGTTTAACCACCGTAAAAAAGTTCCGAAATGATTGCTCAAATCTACATCAGGAGCCGGATCCAAATATGAATCTGGACCTGAATCTGAATCTGGCCGAGATATATCTGAATTATGCTGTCGTGCAATCCGTTCACGCTGACATAAAATCTGACGATAACGATTCATCACTTCGTCTGCTGGGCCCACAATTCTATTCCCAATATGAGCGCTCCTCCGTCCTAAAATGTCAACGCTCTGGCATAAATACGCACCTTCCTCGGGGACCCAACATATACGAGTAACTGTGCGCGGGTTCAAGTAATTATTCCAGCGATCCCTGTACTGACGTAGAGGCCTATGGTTTCCCATTTCACGGGCAATTAGCGACCAATTACTCGTGCCGTGCCTCTCTACCAATATACGCAACCAAGCATCTTCATCCTCAGAGAACCTCTGTCGTACGCGTATACGTTCTTGCGCTTGCGCATTATCAGAGTTCGCGTCTGCGGCAGGCTGAGCTACGTTAAGTTCAGACGCTCCACAGATTTGCACACAGAATACAGATAGCACAATAGAAAAATAGGCAATGTGTAACATAAAAAACACTCATTGTAAGATATCCACTTTCAAGTGTTAGTCTACAGATATTCCTAATCAATTGCAAACCTAAATGGCAAATATTTTAGTTGAACGTTTGCAGATAAAGGGAAACAATATGCTTTCCAGTATCCCCAAAATATTAGATGACATGACTGAAATTGTTTTTTTTATGGGGAGATATATTTTGAGGATCCATAATAAACGATTCGAATATTATTGTGACTCAATTTTTTATAGAGACAAAAATTCAAATGTTTTTTTTTATGGAAAGGCTATCGCTCGTGGTATACCACCAAGCTAGAATCCAAAAAAGGAATCGAAATCAGTCCCTCCAAAACCTGGAAAACCAGCACCAGAATTGGAAAAAAAGCTCAAACCATTCCCAGCGGGATCGGGAGCGGGATCGGAAGCCGAAGCTGGAGCCGGAGCCGAATCTTGCTGTTGTACATCCGGCTGTTGCTGTTGTACCATCCGGGATCGACGACGTAAGATCGGATTTTGCTGTCGTACCATTTTGGCTCGACGACGTAAAATTAGTTGATGATGATTTTTTACGTCGTTTCCTGAGCGTTGAAGTTCTTCGCCTATTTTGACCCACTTCTGTCCCCACTCCTCAATAAGCGAGATTAAACGCTCCTCTTCTTCAGGTCTCCACGCCCTCTTATCTACCTGTTGACTCAGATAATTATGCCAGCGCTCCCTATATCGACGTGGAGGCCTACCATGTCCCATTCCACTCGATTCCATTCCATTCGCAATCCGCTTCCAAGATTGGTGGCCATGCATCGCGACCAATTCACACAACCGATTATCTTCCTCCTGAGAGAAATGCGGTGGTCGTTTTCTTATGCGTGATGGCACCTGTGCATTGTCAATGACCACACCTGGGATAGGCGGGGCTGCGCCCGCTCCGCAACTTTGCAC
Source organism: Holosporales bacterium (assembly GCA_031270515.1). Classification (GTDB taxonomy): domain Bacteria; phylum Pseudomonadota; class Alphaproteobacteria; order BNTO01; family BNTO01; genus JAIRNK01. The sequence continues at coordinate 8,231 of JAISXM010000048.1, forward strand.
ACAAAATACAGATAGCATGATAGAATAATAGGCAACGTGTAACATAAGAAGAATATAAATTGTCAGCTATTTTCTACTAGGTATGAGCCTACAGCGCGCTCTAATCAATTGCAATCAATAAATCACAATGCTGAGTAAACCTGTTGAAAAAGCTGCATCAACGCAACAGAAATCGACAAGCCAAAACGGCTTTTGCAGCAAGTCTCGTAAACGGCTCCCCCACAACAAACAACTCGAAAGTCATTGTAATACGAGATTTAGGATAAGGTAAAAATTCAAATTGTTTTTATGGGCAGGTATATTTGGGGTGAACGCTCGCAGGTATACCGGGACCACATAACAAACAAGTTGAAGTTACTACTCAGCAATGCTATAGCTACGCCCCATGCGACACCAGAAGCGTATTCGCTTTAGGCTCGTATAGATGCAGTAGAAGTAAAGGAATTTCGGAGTTTTTGTAGCGCGTCGCTAC
>JAISXM010000105.1 GCA_031270515.1 Holosporales bacterium
TTTCCTTTCCTTTCCTTTCCTTTCCTTTCCTTTCCTTTCCTTTCCTTTCCTTTCCTTTCCTTTCCTTTCCTTTCCTTTCCTATCATATACTTTCCATTCCTTACCATTCCTATCCTTACCTATCCTTTCCTTATAAAAAATATTTAAAGTTTAACAGTGGTTCCCTATTTTTAGGAATTGTTGCTTTAACTTCCATAACCTCCACCCATTCTGCGCAAATTCCTGCATCCTACCTAAATACCACCAATGCATTAATTCGCTCATTTAATGAAATTCGCCGCGACCTGAACAACATGGACCTTACCGACCCAAGTGATCGCAAGCACCTACTCCTGCGCTTGCGCGCCCTCCGCGCCCAATGCGCCGCCTCAAACCGCTTTATATATACGTACTTTGCTACGCGCTCAAACCCACGTGCCCCAAAGTTTCCTACAAAGTTTTTTGCGACGGAGATGCATAAATTTTTCTCATCCCCAACAAAAGTCGCCCGCGTATTCAAGGATCCGACCTTCCTCTTTTTGCAGGACCAGCCCAGCCTCTCCCAGGAGACAATCAACGCACTCGGGACGATAACCACCCTAATTCTCGTAAAAAACTACACGCCACACGGCCTCGACTTCGCGCAGCTAACCGCCCTCCAAAAGCTCGTCATGCTAGACGGCGACATGACCGACGCCCTTCGCACCGCAATCCAAAACCTAGCCAAAGGCCCACGCAAACTGCAGTACCTAAACATCCCGCACTGGGGCACTCCAATACTTGCGGCGGATGCTTTTTCTTGCACATCGTCCAAGCCTGGGAGCCTTGCTCACGTGACAATGAACGACATTACGGAGATTGCGAACGGTGTTTTGTATCAGTTTGCGGCATTTGCATACAACCCTATAACATCGGTATCGTTCCCTTCTTTAACACGCATTGGTGAACAGACGTTTCGCGATACTCCTTTGCGCAGTGCATACTTTCCTGCGGTTGTGACGATAGAGGGGACTGCGTTCCCTCATTGTCAGATGCTAACGTCGGCGATTTTTCCTATGGCAAAGTCTATTGGAAGTAGTGCATTTCATAATTGTCAGTCGTTAAAGACGACGTCATTTCCTCTTGTTACAAAAATTAATACACATGCGTTCTTCAATTGCCTATCGCTAAATTCTGTATCCTTTCCTGAGGCAACGTACATCGGAAATACAGCTTTTATTCACTGTCGTACTCTTACTTCAATATATATTCCGAAAATGACAGCTGCGAATCTTGCTGCAAACGCATTTCAGTACTGCCCATCTACGTTGGTTATTAGCCCTCCAGTGCCAGGTTATACATTCCCATAAAACAATTTGTTTTTACGGGGAGGTCAGTACAGCTCGGCGTCGGGTGCCCATTCAATTATACCCAATCACAACTCGTTTCCTTCGAGATTTTCTAGCATTAGCAGTGTGTTGAGTCTGGTTCAATGCGGGGAAACAGGTGTACTTGACTATAGTTGAATGGGGTTCCGGTTGGGTGAATGGGGTTCCGGTTTGCGTTCCAAAACTCCTGCGGCTAATTATTTTTTGTGTTTGGGTTTAGTGCTGCAGCAAAAGGTTTCATGTCGCATAATTTTTTTTTGGCGCTTAACGTTTTTTTAATCTTTTTGTGATAAAATGCCATCCCAAACCCCCGCCCACCCAGGGGGCGTGCAGTGGTGAGGTGCCTGTCCAATTTTGATTCTGTCACACCAAAAGTTAATAATGCAACCACTTTGGCCAATTTACTTTATCAACTTTTTATATATTGTGATTATATCGCATCGCTTGTATACAAAAACACAAAAACACAAAAAAACTAGCCGAAACTTTCCAGCATATAGCCTCATATAAATAGCCTCATAATTATAAAAAGGAGGGGCTGTTTTGAGTCAAATAAATGTGCTCATATTAGCTAAGTGGGGCGACATATAATGCGACAAATATGCAACAAAAATTCCTTCCTTCCTTCCTTCCTTCCTTCCTTCCTTCCTTATAAAAAATATTTAAAGTTTAACCATGGCTCCCTGCTTTTTGGAATTGTTGCTTTAACTGCCATAACCCCTACTCATGCGGCGAATATTCCGGCGCCCTATCTCAATACGACCAATGCATTAATTCGCTCGTTTAGTGAAATTCGCGATGACCTTCACAACATGGACCTTACCAAACCAAGCGACCGCAAGCACCTACTCCTGCGCCTGCGCGCCCTCCGCGCCCAGTGCGCTGCCTCAAACCGCTTTATAGATACGTACTTTGCTACGCGCTCCAATCCGCGCGCGCCAAAGGTCCCTACAAAATTTTTTGCTCCGGAAGTGTACCAATTTTTCTCTAACCCAGCAAAAGTGGCCCGCGTATTCAAGGATCCGACCTTCCTCTTTTTGCAGGACCAGCCCAGCCTATCCCCGGAAACAATCAGCGCACTTAATACAATAACCTCCCTAATTCTCGTAAAAAACTACACGCCACACGGCCTCGACTTCGCGCAGCTAACCAGCCTCGAAAAGCTAATCATGCTTGACGGCGACATGACCGACGCCCTTCGCACCGCCGTCCAAGACCTCGCCAAAGGCCCCCAAAAGCTGCAATACCTCAACATCCCGCACTGGGGCACCCCAACGATTGCAGACAGCGCGTTTGCCTACGCAGGAAGTCTTCGCAAAATAGTTGGATTCGACGATGTTACAACATTACTTGGACACGCGTTTCAGCGTTGTGCAATACAATCAATTACTCTTAATAATTTAACTACGATAAACGGGGAAGAATGCTTTAGGTGGTGCGCATTGACTGAACTCTATTTTCCACGCCTTGAATCGATAATAGCTAGTAATCGCTGCTTTGAAGATTGTCGACAACTGGTTAGGGCGTCGTTTCCAAATTTAAAAACGATTCCCGCATGGAAAATGTTTAGAGATTGTCATAAATTAATTTATGTAAGTATGCCAAATGCAAATACAGAAACGTTGAGCACAGATGTATTTTATAACGATATGCTACTCACAACGATAAACTGGCACGACGAAGGCATAAAATACGTCGGATGGGAGACCTATTGGGGGTGTCGAGGCCTGTCTGAGCTATTACTTCCGAACATTGTTGCTTTTATAAAAACGGGATCGCTCAAGGGTTGCACATCATTGCGGCGCATCACGTTGTCGGATCAAGTCGCATCGATTCAAGGAGATACGTTTAGCGAAATTACAAACTGCGCAATAAATCTTGTTGGGCATTTAACGACAAATAACCTGCCTGTGAACGGAATTGTGGCTGTATGCGCAAACATGAAAGCTGGGGCATTTGGGACGGTGCCCGCGTTTAGTTTTACGCCTGGGGCGGATGTGTTGGAGGCGGTAAGCGGCGCGGAGTTGCTTGCATATATTAATGGTGTGCTTGGATTGACTAGGGCAGGTATTCCTCTGTTGGCCAATGTTCCGGCGGGGCAAAGTGTGTTGGACCTAGGGACAGCAGTCGCAACCACAGCAGGACTCGTGCACATAGACGGCAGCTTGATCGACATAATAAAAATAGCTGACGTAGAACGCACATGGAACGGCTCAGCCTGGGCTTAATTCCGCCAATGGAATGGTCTTCTGTGCGTAATTCCGTCAATAGAACGACTCCGCCTGGGCTTAATTCCCTATGTCTGGGCTTAATTTAGTTGATGGAACGGTGCCGCCTTTGCGTAATTCTGTCGATGAAATGGCTCCGTTTGCGTGTAATTTTGCAGATGGAGCGCGGGGTATACCTGTTCGATATTTTTTACATTTCTAAATTGCGGACAAAATTTACATTTCTTGCCTTTTTATGGCACTATTCGCGTAGTGGAGAAATCGTTGTTCAGGCGACTCAAATGCACAACTTCAACTGCCAAATGCATAACTTCGAAGACCAAATGCACAACTTCAAAGACCAAGTGTATAGTTTCAACGGCCAAATGCATAGTTTTAAAGGCCATATGCACAACTTCCAAGCCCAAAGGCACAACGTCCAAGGCATTGTTAACGTATGCAACTAAAAGCCGTCTTCCTCCACAACAATCGGCCGTCGAAAAAATCGCTGGGCAAGCTGTTCCTGCTGGGAGCCTTGGCTGCGTATATGTTGTACCACTTGTTCCATGGCAACCGAGGCCTGTTTGCGCTGTTTGAAATCCGGCAAGTCGTGTCACAAGAGCGCGAGCTTGTGGAGCAGTTGCGCAATGAAAAGAGCATTTTGTTGCGCGATATTCGCTTGCTTCGGCCGCAGAGCTTGGATTTGGATTTGCTTGAAGAGCGAGCGCGCGATGTGCTGAGCCTCGCCGGGGATGGGGAGATCGTCGTGAATGCAAGCGATTTTGATGTGGACGGGGCGCGCTAGGGCGGATTTGTTACTGTTACACCGGGCACCCCATAACAAACAAGTTGAAACTCGTTGTCATGCAAGACCTGGATGAGGGGAAAAATTCAAATTGTTTGTTATGGGTACTCGGTATATATCGCCCATATCTGCAGAATTACCCCTATCTCATCCAGCACCTCTATCCAGTTGCCTCCGCAGCAAAGTGTTCACCATCTCCGGGTTCGCCTGCCCATTGAAGTGCTTCATTATTTGCCCCACAAAGAAGCCAAACACCGACGCCTTTCCGCCTCGATATTCCTCGACCAGTCCCGCATTCTGTGCCAAAATCTCCGCAATTGCCGCGTCAATCGCGCCCTCATCCGAAATCTGCCGCATCCCCATCCTCTCGACAATATCTCGCGGTTCGTCCTGCTGGTTGTTCAACATATGCTCGAATACGACCTTCGCTATTTTCCCCGAAATCGTCCCGTCCTGAATCAACGCAACCAAGTGCGCAATCTTTTTCGGACGCAACTCTAAGTCATCGATCTCAATGGAGCGCTCCTTCATAGCCGCAAATAACTCCACAATAATCCAGTTCGCGACCAACTTATACGCCGCCCTCTTGTCTGTGAAAACATCCGTATTTATTGCTTCGTCGTAATATTGCCCCAATAAACGGTCGCTCGACAACAACTCCGCGTCGTATTCGCTTAAGCCGAACTCCTCCATAAACCGCGCCTTTTTGTCGTCGGGCAGCTCTGGCATCTGAGCTCGAATTTTGCCTATTCTCTCGTCGCTCAACACCAGAGGCGGCAAATCGGGGTCCGCAAAGTACCGGTAATCATCCGCGTCCTCTTTGTCACGCATTGTTGCTGTGATGCCCTGAATCGGGTCATATAGACGCGTTTCCTGTACTACGCGTCCTCCGTCGTCGATTACGTTAATTTGCCGCTCAATTTCATACATCAGCGCACTTTGCATGAATTTAAATGAATTTAAATTTTTTATTTCGACTCTCGTTCCCAATGGAGTCCCTGGCTTGTGCACAGAAACGTTGGCATCAATCCGAAAATTCCCCTTCTCCATATTCCCGTCGCAGGTCCCTAAGTATTGCACCAAAACGTGTAACTTTTTTGCAAAGACCACGGCCTGTTCTACGGAGCGCATGTCCGGCTCTGACACAATTTCCATTAACGCAACGCCAACACGATTCAGGTCCACGTAAGAACGCGTCGGATCAAGGTCGTGAATATTTTTCGCCGCGTCTTGTTCCAAGTGTATGCGCGTAATGTTGATGCGACTTGTTTCCCCCTGTACTTGCACATCCAAATATCCTCCACTTATGATCGGGTAGTAAAACTGCGAGATCTGGTACCCTGTAGGCAAATCTGGGTAAAAATAATTTTTGCGATCAAATACAGACAGCTTGTTTATTTGTCCACGAATGCCAAGTCCTGTTTTAATTGCTTGATCTATACAATATGAATTTACGACGGGCAGCATCCCCGGCATACCGGCGTCCACAAAGTTAACGCGGGTGTTTGCTCCATCTGTCCCGTCAACAGCGCTGCCGCTGAATAACTTGGACTTGGATGATACTTGCGCATGAACCTCTAAGCCGATTACGACTT
>JAISXM010000025.1 GCA_031270515.1 Holosporales bacterium
ATCATGTTATTTAAACCACGCACTGCTATTGGGTACCTCACATTACGCTCAGGAGCGAATCTCTGCACCATAAACATCTGAAAAGTGGGATCCGTTATTAGACGCTTTAAATCGCCTGAGACAGGCCACGCCGGAACCCTCATTTGGCTTATGCCAGACTTAAGTTGATCTTTAACGTAGGCATCAGGCGAGGGAGGCTCATTCGGGGCTCGATTTAATTCGTTAAATTCTACCAGAAAAGTAGCGGCTTGTTCTGACACATATCCACAAGCTGCAACCAAATCAAGCGAACCAAATCGCACTCCCATATCCACGAATCTCTGAACAAATGCTAGGTCTCCTTGCTTGCTTGCGTTCGCTAATTTTGCCCTAAAAAAGTCCTGCTTTAATAATCCTAAGTATTTTCGCGTATCATCTCTGACCTCGCATTTCGTTCCTGATATATATCCAAGTAACGTCATCCCAAGCGAAAACTCGTTGTAGCGACATAAATTCGCGCAACATCCTATACATTCAAATTTAGGCCACAACGTACGCAATCTGTACGTGGGCAAAGAACACAATTCATCAACACTCAGACTCTGCACACTTTCTACTAAGCAAAATGCATGCAATGATGTCACACGATCTGGCCAACACCCTGTGCGGAAGTCATTTGCGTCTGTTTCTCTGTGTTCTATGTTATTCCAAGCTTTGCCAAAACACTCCGTGGCGCGCGCGATACTAGCGTTGGTGCCGCCATGTTCAAGCACATGCGCAATTCCCACGTGAACGAATTCCTTTGTAGTCGTTGGGCCCCTATTTTCCGCCTTCAACTGGCGCGTTAGAGCCACTGAGTCATTGCACACGTGAACGAAATCGATCCAGTCATCCACCGATGCACTCGTTCCCCACCAACGTTTAGGGAAAGCCTTACGAGCTTCGTCGGTCGCAGTATTACCTTGGGGAGGAAAGTTTACTGTGCCGCACGAAAACAGAAAGGCAACCCGCTCCGACAGATTAAGAGACGCCAGATGAGCCTCATAAGATGGAGCATTAAATGTCTCTGCTAAAATAGTGGGAAAAACCACACTTGATACAGGACTCATAAATGTACTATATATTTCACGCTGTTCTATATCTTCCAAGTTAACGACCTGAACGTTTTTATTTCTAAACATTTTTTGTTTTACATACTGACTACACAAATCGCTAAGTATGTTTAGTTCATCAGAGGGAGTATTTTCAACCTCTTGATAACTCACCAAAACCCCTCCATCGTTCCCTATAGGCACGTTACCTGGAATTTTCTGTTCCTGTCGCCAAGTAACGTCCCCGACTTTTATTTGGACATTATTTACACTACGAGCCTCTTGATTGTTTTTTACCTGATTAGACCTATTTATACACTCCACAGCCTTCGCAGCAAGAAGCGCTCGCGAATAATCACAATCATATTCAGCTGGTAGATTAAACTTCACGGATTTTCTATCCTCACTAAGATACATGACCTTACGAATATTGTTCCATGGAAGAACTTGCAAAGAAACTATATTACCAGAAAGTGCCTGTATACGGAGACGAGCAGATCCCGACTCAGCATTATTTTGAACATTCGTATATTGCTGCGCATGTTCCTCTGAGACTAATTCTCCCGCATTCTCCCCACGTGTGTACCGCAATTCAGTTCGCGCCGAAAACAACCGATTGATATATTCATTAAACAACTTAGCACGGGCGACCCAGTCCTTGCTTGCTGACGACCCCGCGTTTGCCGGCGACACGGTGAAAAACAGCGCAACCAAGCACAATACCCGCAAAATCAAAAAATCGAGGAGGATTATACCTTTACGCCTACGGAGGCTATGCTTTCTAAAAATCATAAGACTTATCCTTATTGCGCACTCACTGGCGCATACACTCGGCATTTTTTTATATTAGCGAAGTATACTCGCCTAAGCAACCCCCAACGGTTGATTTGATGAAAGAAGTTTTACTGGATCTGGGGCAGGATACTGTGTTGGATTAGGCTTAAGAAACTGTGTTGCCTTAGAATGAACGATTGCCTACTAGACGCATGGCGACACGCAATGCCTCAAAACGTTGGTCGGAAAGAGAGGATTTGAACCTCCGACCCCCTGCACCCCATGCAGATGCGCTACCAGGCTGCGCCACTTTCCGAAAAATTTAAACTGTCGAATTCGCACACACTTCATTTTAACTTGAGCGCGAATGCATCAAAACACCGAATGCTACCAATTAAAGTGCAGCCACTACATATGCACGAACTACTAACGCGGCACGACTACACCCGCCACAATCGCAGAAAAGGCCGCACAATCACATCCGCAAAATGTTCGCACTAGGACAAACAAGGCGACACGACCACATCCACAAAATGCTCCACGAGGACAACCACACCCATGGTCGGGGAAAGAGGATTTGAACCTCCGACCTCCTGCACCCGAGACAGGCGCGCTAACCAGACTGCGCTACTCCCCGCAAACACCGCAACGGCATCCCCCACAGTACCAATGACGAGATCTGACAACAACGTCGGGAAGAGAGGATTCGAACCTCCGGCCTCCTGCACCCAAAGCAGACGCGATACCAGGCTACGCTACTTCCCGTCACATTAAGTGTATAACAATGACGAATTTCCTGTCAATTCAAAGTGTTCGTATATTGGTGCCTACGCATGAAAAATCTGCGACAAGCATGTTGACAAATGCTTAAGCGACATAGCGTTCCTTCTCGTTAAGATATTGTCGATACGTTTGCAATATTTCTATACATAATAACGATAATGGATTTAATGGATTTTTTTGCGATGTATTGCATCGTTCGCAAAAACGTGTTTCAATACGATTAAGTGTATATATCTTATTTATCGAAGGTTAAAATGCTACGTATTTTGTCACGCGCGTTTATTTTGTCAACATTGATCCCGTCGATGTTTTTATTTGCTACCAAACGTCCAAGATTTTCTAAAGAAGAAGATGCTTTGATAAGGGAGGCTGTTCAAGCATTTGGAACAAAGAAATGGGATGACGTCGCAGGTCGTGTCCCTAACAGAGACGCCCGTCAATGCCGAGATCGTTGGAAACATTACCTATCCGGGGATGTACATGCTCCTATAACTCAAGAAGAAGGCGATCTTTTGTGGGAAAAGTACGAAGAGTTTGGGAGAAAATGGTCAATACTCGCGTCTTGCGTTCCTGGGCGAACTAATTTAGATGTAAAAATATACATACTTAAAAGGTTGAATCGGGGCGACAATATGCTACGTATGGTTGCTCCTCCGCCGCCAGCAACTATGGCCAGGTGGCCGGCTGCTCCCCCCCCCGGACCGATTCTCCCTGCGACTGTCGCTCCTCATGACGAGCCTTCACTTTATTTATCTCGTCAAGTGGATGAGGTATGTGAACGTGGTTCCTTTGATGACATTATGCAATCATTCGGATATTAGTGATTCGTTCTCGCTCCTAATATTAACCCTATCCTATGCGGAAGTACTACAAACAATAGTGTATTCTGCATAGTTGCCGGTGTATTCCGCACAGTTAATAGTGTCTTCCGTGGAGTCGCTGGTGTATTCCGTATAATCGCTAGTGCCTTCTGCATAGTTAATAGTGTCTGCGACTTAGTAAATAGTGTCTTATTCTTCAGAACTGGTGTCTTCGGTCTAGTAAACTGTGTCGGCGGCACTTTTTAGTTGTCCGCACGCGGCAGATATATCTCGGCCACGGTTTGTCCGCACGATCACCGTGATTCCATTCCGCCCCAAAATCTTTGCAAACCGCCCAATTTGCTCGCTGGAAGATGCTTCAAAGTGTGCTCCAGGCCACGGATTCCATGGTATAAGATTTACCTTGCAGTGTATCCCACTTATCAGTTCCGCCAATTCGTAAGCCGTCGCATCTGAATCATTGATCCCCTTCAACATAACGTACTCAAACGTAATCCGCCTCGCTTCGTTCACATTCGGGTATTCCATGCAGGCATCAATCAATTGTTTGACGCCGTACTGAGTATTCAAAGGCACGAGTTTGCTACGGATGGCATCGTTTGGTGCATGCAGCGAAACCGCCAAGTTCACGCCCAGCTCGTCGCCGCACTTTTTCATTAGCGGCACAACTCCGGACGTAGACAGCGTCACCCGTCGCTTCGAAAACGCGAATCCGCTTGGGTCCATCAAAATTTGCAATGCCGCCGATACGTTGGCGTAGTTATGCAGAGGCTCGCCCATGCCCATCATCACTATGTTCGTCAGCAAACGCTTGCGGTTCAGCGCTCCACAATCGCTTAGCGCTTTCCGCGCGACGAAGACTTGCCCGACAATTTCATGCGCATGCAGGTTTCGCTCAAATTGTTGCGTTCCCGTGTGGCAAAACGCACACCTGACGCAGCAGCCGATTTGGGATGATATGCAGAGAGTGTTGCGTTCGCCGTCGGGAATGATGACCATTTCCACAGTCAATGCATTCGGGGGGTTGTCGTTACGCTCAGCATTTGGGGCGTCATTGGGGGAATAACATTGTGCAGACTCGGGTGTGTCAACGGGGGCGTCACCTAGTCTCTCATCAAGTGCATCACCTCGTGCGTTCTCTGCGCCACCTGATACATCGCGCTCCAACGCTAACAAAAATTTTTCTGTGCCATCGGCGGACACTTCATGACGCACCACCTCTGGCACAGAAATCGAATGTTCCGCCGCCAGACGCTCCCGCATCGCCGCCGGCAGGTTGGACATTTGCTCAAACGAGACAACGTCGTTCTTGTATATCCAATTCCACAATTGATCCCCACGCCACGCAGGGAACCCCATTTCCGTGATGAGTTGGATAAAACTGCCTTTGGTTAGCCCCAAAAGATTCATAAGCTACAAATCTTCCGCATCATCCGACGATATAACAGTCAAGTCATCGCCAAAATCACCGTCTTCTATGTCGTCAACGTCAGGTACTATGTCGCTGCCTACGTCGAAATCGACATCACCAATTGCGTCAATATCGCTGCTGCTAATCCCGCTGATCACGCGTCGCTTTGACTTGTCCGCGTCCCCAAGGTCAGCGGCCATTCCACATTTAGGACAGACAGGCGCGGGCTTCCTCAGGTCGTAATAGTGAACAGCACAACCTGCACAAACCCTTTTCTTCCCCCAAGCGTAGTTTACCATTATATCTCCTCTTTGTTGCACAACGCGCAGCACACAACGACGGCGTGCATGCGTCAACACTAGAATCATCGGACGATGATAACACGAATTTTGTTCGCAAGGTATACCCTGAGTCTCTACAAAAACAATCTGAAGTTTTACTCTCGTACAACGATCTTTAAATTGTTTATTCTGGCAAACTGGGATATTCAGTGCGAAACTTTCAAATTATTTTTATGCGAATGTGCAGATAATGGTTGCACTGTAGCGGCTATGTGCGGGAACCTACGCTATGTTTTGGTTGTTGCACACATCGCGCTATCAAGCGACAAAGACAGCGAAATCGCTGCATTTCAGACGTTGTTGGGCGAGTTGGATTTACAAGGCGTTTTAGTTACGGTTGACGCAATTCAGTGTCAAAAAAAAACTTCAAATTAGCAAAAAACGCTGGTGCGATCCTTCTAACTCAAGTAAAAGACAACCAAAAAACGCTGCACAAACAGGTAGAAAAAGGGGTCTTATTAAAAATTTTTAGTAGGACGCCCTGTTTGGGTCTAGCAGAAGAGTGGACAAGGATGGGACAGATCTCATAGAATGGCACTGTTGGTGCTTAGAAAAGTAAGGTAAATGATCGGAATTGTTATCGTTTCTCATGGGCAACTAGGAGCCGCGCTTGTCGAAAGTGCTGAAATGATCTTAGACAGGAAAGAGCGTATTTATACTGTCTCCGTGTCCAGTGTATCCGCGAAAATTGACCAAATGCGTGAAGACCTTCTGCTTGTAATTGACCAAGCGAATGAGGGCGATGGAGTCGTGATTTTGACAGATTTGTTTGGCGGGACACCGTCCAACTTGTCGATATCCACCCTTGGCATTCGCGACGTTGAGGTCGTTGCGGGGGTCAATTTGCCGATGGTTCTGAAGCTGCTGACGTTGCGGGAGCGTTGCAATGGGCTTCGTCCTAGCGAGGCGTGCATTCTGGCGGAGGAGGCAGGAAAAAAACAGATCTCTATAGCATCTTTAGTCGCATGTTAGGTATAGCCGAACACAAAAAGTTTATCAGTTCGTAGTTTCGAAGCTTAAGCTTGAGCAGTACCTAAGTACAGCTCGGCGCTGGGTGCCCATTCAACTAGTTGAATGGGGTCCCGGCTTGCGCTCCGAAACTCCTGCTGCGAATTCTTTTTGTGTGTGGCTATACGCCGATCCCCATAATAAATAATTTGAAATTCGTTGTAGTTCAAAGTCTTTATGGAAGCGTATATGGGGTATATAGTAAACGATTGGCCGTTCATTGTGATTCAAGGAGTAGATGTGGATAAAGACTCAATTTATTTGTTGGGTCTAGAAGAGGAGGGTTGGGTGCCAAAGATAGTATCCCATTTCGTTGTTACGCATCCGCTGGGCATGCATGCTCGCGTTTGCTCAAAATGGATTAAATTTATCCAAAAACTTAGGTCAATTGATATGTCCGACGTCCAAGAGTGGGCGTGGCTTGAGTACGAAGGGCGCTCTATTCCTGCGGATTCGTTGTTCAAGCTCCTGGAGGCGCGCATCCCATGTGGCGCAGAATTTGACCTTGTCTTGGACGATAGTTGTTTATATGATGTTCAAGTTGGAAAGGAACTTGCGCACGTAATTAGTTTGGAGGCGTTTGAGCTTCCGTCCTGATTTTGTGGTGAGAAGCCTTCTTCCGTTCGTTTGTAGAAGCTTCCGTCTTGATTTTTTTTGTGGGGTATATATACCCAATCACAAAAAGAATTAGCAGCAGGAGTTTCGGATAACGGGCGCAGAGCTGTACTAAACGTACTGCTCAAGCCCGGGATTCGAAACGACGAACTGATAAACTTTTTGTGTTTGGGTATATACCGGGTCCCCATAACAAACAAATTGAAGCTCGTTGTATTACAAGGTTTAGGCTAGAATAAAAAATCAAATTGTTTTTATGGGAAGGTATATATGGCGTTAAAAATCGCAATCAATGGTTTTGGTCGAATTGGTCGCATGGTATTGCGAGCTCTCCATGAAAGGAGTGTCTTTAAGTTTCTAGATTTGCCCGACATTCAAGGGGCGATTCGTGTCGTCGCAATCAACGACCTGGCTCCAGTCGACGCAAATGTGCATCTGTTCAAATACGACTCCGTGCACGGGCGCTTCCTTGCTCCGATTGAAACGAAGACTGAAAACGCGCATGAGCTTCACCCAATGTGCCGTGGCACAATGGACATCGGATTCGGGGACATGCTGCTGTTTCAGGAGCCGCAGCCCGAAAAGCTCCCCTGGGAGGACTTGGATATTGACGTTGTGTTCGAGTGCTCTGGCCGTTTTACCAGCCGGGACCTTGCTGCACAGCATTTGACCGGCGGCGCCAAGCGAGTGCTAATTTCCGCGCCGGGTGAGAATGCCGATATCACGGTAGTTTATGGTGTGAATCAGGAGAGCATAAAGCAAGAGCACACGGTTATATCAAATGCGTCGTGTACCACTAACTGTTTGGCTCCTATTGTAAAGGTATTGAACGACGCCGTTGGCATTGAGTGCGGGCATATGACAACTATACATTCGTATACCGGCGACCAACGGACAGTGGATACGGTCCACAAGGACCTGCGCAGAGCGCGCGCCGCCGCAGTGTCGATGATTCCGACTTCGACGGGCGCAGCAAAGGCGGTCGGCTTGGTGCTTCCGGAGTTGGCGGGGCGCTTGGATGGCGTGGCGATTCGGGTGCCGACGGCGAATGTATCTGCGGTGGATCTGTCGTTTATTGCGGCAAAGTCAACCAGTGCAAGAGAGCTGAATGAGGCGCTGGCTGTTGCGGCGAAGAATGAGTTGCTGGGGGTGCTTGAGTTTTGTAATGAACCTTTGGTTTCCGTCGACTTTAACCATAACTTTAATAGCGCTACGGTAGATGCCTCGCAAACAAGGGTTATCGACAAATTTGGGCGCCTGTGCAGGGTCTTTGCGTGGTACGATAATGAATGGGGCTTTTCAAACCGAATGCTGGACGTAGCTGCGTTTATGCAGAACCAGAAGAAAGGGGCTTTTTTGAACTGGTTGTAAAGGCGCTTGCTGGTTAGCTGTTGGCTTGCGTGAGAAGTAGAGCTTGCTATGGGGAGCTTGCTGGTTACAGGCGGCTTACTAGTTAGAGGTAGCGATTGCTGGTTGTAGAGTGGCTTGTGGACGTCCGTATACGCCTTTTTGCAACTACGGATTCTAAGGAGTGCGGAAATGAACGACACCTTTGACCGAGCCAAACAAGATATCTTAGCAAGAACGTCGCTCGTAGAGCTAATAGGGCTCGACGTGCGCTTACAGAAGAGGGGTGGGCACTACGTTGGTTTATGCCCGTTCCATCAAGAAAAGACGCCATCCTTCACCGTAGATGAGCGCAACGGATTCTACCACTGCTTTGGTTGCGGCGCTCATGGGGATGCGTTCAGCTACGTGATAAACAAACAGAACATTTCTTTCAAAGAAGCGCTGGCGTTGCTAGCAGATAAAGCCGGCGTGCAGCTGCCTGCGTTTTCCTCCCGCTCTGCCTCTCCTAAGCAGCAGCTTCGTAAAACGCAAGCCGATGAAGCGAAGCAGTTGCTGATTGATGTGCACCGTTTGGCCGCGGAGTATTTTAATGTGACGTTGCGGAATGGCCCTAAGGCAGCAGTCGCCCGGCAATATCTGCAAAAGCGACAAGTTAATGAGCAAACAATAGAGCAGTTTAAACTCGGGTATGGGGATGGAGGGCTGACTAAGTACCTCATAAGCATGTCATATAGTGAAGAGACGCTACTCAAGGCAGGAGTATCCCTCCGCGATGACAAAACGCAACAACTTCGCGATCGCTTTTTGCACAGGTTAATGTTCCCCATTTTCGATATAAAAAACCGCCCGATTGCGTTTGGAGGGAGGACGCTGGATGATAACAACCCTAATATTCCAAAGTATTTAAATTCCCAAGAAACGGATATTTACCACAAAGGACACAACTTATATAACTTGCACAATGCAATCAAGCATGCGAGAGAAAAAGGCCTAGTCCTCGTTGAAGGATACATGGACGTCATAGCCATGGTTTCGCACGGTTTCGAGCAGTCAGTTGCTGCGTTGGGGACGGCGCTGACTGAGACACAAATCCTGACGTTGTGGAAGTATTGCGAACGCCCAACGTTGTGCTTCGACGGAGACGCGGCTGGCGTTCGCGCGTCGGTGCGTGTTGTGCGGCGTGTGTTGCCGTTGCTTAAGCCGGGGAATACGTTGTTTTTTTGTTATTTGCCGCAAAATTTGGATCCGGACGAGCTGCTAAAGTCGCAAGGGGACGCCGCTATGCAGCAACATTTGGAGCAAACGCGGTCGCTTGTCGATGTGCTGTGGCAAGATATTGTTGCTGTGTATGAGCGAAAAAACCTGGGCAGAGAGAGTTGGGTGCCCGAGGACAAGGCCGCTTTAAAGAGGGACATCACGAACATTGTGACGCTAATTACAGATGCGGAAGTCCAGGCCTCGTATAAGCAGGCGTTGCTGGATAAGTTTGCCGCAATGCAACGGCGCCCTGTCCGCAACACAAGGCCACTCGCGGCTGCTCAGTTGTCGCCACATTCCAAACCGCAAAAGATTGTGGGGCAAAAGATATTGCTGGGGATTGTGCTGAAGCGACCCGGATTATTGGCGGATGTATATGAATTGCTGTCTATGGTAGATTTTGTTGATGCAAAGTTGTCTGATATAAAAAATTGGTTGCTCGATTGTAATGCGAACAATACATTTATAGAAGACAAACAAAATCAAGCTCAATGTGATGCGTATTTAGAGGGAATTGGTATCCCGTTGTTGCGAGTGCACGCGCCGTTCCTGTTTGACGATGATGTATCTTCGGAGTTAGTGTTAAAAAGATGGAAAGAAGTGTGGTTTTGTACTGAAGGCTATAGTATGATTAAGGGGGACTTTAAGCACCTTGGTAATACCCTCAAGCAGAATTTTGACGAAAAGCTGTGGGAGCAAATGAAGGCACTGTTTTTTAGTGTCGATTATTCAGATAAAAAATTTGATTAACTCTAAATATGATTGACTTTATGTGCCTAAAATATAGAATAGTACCTATAGGTGAATAATAGACAATATGGATGTCGTCGTAATGCGTTGGAGTTGTAATACAATAAAATAAATCGAAGTTGGGCGCGTCAATTAATGCGCGAAGCATGGTAACGGAGAGCAATAAAAGCATGGTAACGGAGAGCAATATATGAGTTTTAATAATTCCGACTACATTCCGGAAACAGATGAATCACGAGAAGACAGCACGCTAACTGACTTCGCAAAGGCGTCGCCAGGGTTAAAGAAGTTGATCGCGATGGGAAAAGAGCGCGGCTACATAACCTACGAAGAGCTGAATGAGTCTATTCCTGAAGGGAGTATGACGTCTGACCAAATGGAAGAAGCCATGGTCATGTTCTCGGACATGGGGGTCAGCTTAGTTGACGGAGATGAGATCGACGCGCAATTTTTAGATGATTTCTCGGATATGAGTGAGCTGTCGACTTTTTCTGCGGATGAACAGGCTACAGAGGAAGAACAGGAGGAAGTAGATCGGAGGGATGACCCGGTTCGCATGTATTTGCGAGAAATGGGGAACGTGGAATTGTTGTCCCGGGATGGCGAAATCGCGATCGCAATGCGCATTGAGGCGGGGCGGGAACAGATGATTGCTGGCTTGTGCGAGAGCCCTATTACGGCGGAGCTGTTCAGCAAGTGGAATATATTGCTGACGGGAAAAAAACTGTACATTCGTGATTTAATTGCTCTTGATACGAATAATGACGAGACGAGGAGGCCGGATACGGATTTCGTAGATGCTGACGATGGGAGGGAAGTCGAAGCGACCGTTGAAAAGCCGTCTGATGAAGAGGACGCCATCCGCACCAGGGTTTCCATTTATTTGGACAATTACTGCACTCAGTACAAATCCTTGGAGGCCGTTCAGCAGGCGTTTATTGCAAAACATAAAAACATGCGCTGGGACAAAGACGAGGTTTATCAAGCGGAAAAATTGGCGACGATAGATTCCTTCAAAAAGATGCGCTTGCATGAGTTGCGTTTGGATGAATTGATGAAGGCGCACAGCGATATCGTGCGGCGCGTCGTTACGCTGGAGACGGCATTACTTCAAAAAGCAGAGAAAATGGGAGTGAAGCGCGAGGCGTTCCTTGAGTTCTTCGGGCATGCAGAGTATGACCAGGCGTGGTTGGATAATTTGAAAAAGAAGGGGACCAAGAACGTTGCGGCATTTGTGAAGGAACATTTGCCCGAGCTTGTGGCGTTTGTGCAAACCGTGGACGATATTCGGCAAAATACGCGGCTTCCGTTCAACGATTTTCGCAATTTGATTATTGTGATGCAAAAGGGCGAGCGCGAAGCTACGCACGCGAAGAAGCAGATGATTGAGGCGAATTTGCGTTTGGTGATTTCTATTGCGAAGAAGTACACAAATAGAGGGTTGCAGTTTTTAGATTTGATCCAAGAGGGCAATATTGGGCTAATGAAAGCGGTGGATAAGTTTGAGTATAAGCGAGGGTATAAGTTTTCGACATACGCAACTTGGTGGATTCGTCAGGCGATTACGCGGTCGATTGCAGATCAAGCTCGGACGATTCGCATTCCTGTACATATGATAGAGACCATTAACAAGATTGTGCGCACGTCCAGGCAGATGATTCATGAGATTGGGCGCGAACCAACGCCGGAAGAGTTGTCGGAGCGCTTGGGGTTGCCGCTCGAAAAGATACGCAAAGTGCTGAAAATTGCGAAGGAGCCTGTGAGTTTGGAGACTCCGATCGGGGACGAGGAAGACAGCCATTTGGGCGATTTTATCGAAGACAAGAATGTTGTGCTGCCCATTGAGGCCGCGATGCAGGCCAACCTGCGGGATACGACTACGCGCATTTTGGCGACGCTTACTCCGAGGGAGGAGAGAGTGCTGCGGATGCGCTTTGGGATCGGCATGCATACGGACCACACGTTGGAGGAAGTCGGGCAGCAGTTTTCCGTGACGAGGGAGCGCATTCGTCAGATTGAGGCGAAGGCTCTACGCAAGTTGAAGCATCCGAGTAGGTCGAGGAAGTTGCGGAGTTTTTTGGAAGCATGAGTATCCAAGCACAACAAGTTTATCAGTTCGTCGTTTCGAATCCCAAGTCGGATGCCCATTCAACAAGTTGAATGGGGGCCCGGTCGAGTGCCCATTCAACTAGTTGAATGGGGTCCCGGGCGAGTGCCCATTCAACAAGTTGAATGGGGTCCCGGGCTTGCTATCCAAAACTCCTGCGGCTAATTCTTATTTGTGGTTGGGTATAGACCGGATCACTATAAAAACAATTTATTCTTTATACTAGATTGAGGTTTGCATTACGATTAGTTTCAAATAAATGGTGCTACATCATCACAGCTCAAGAAATATTGATAAAGTAAATTGGTAAAAGTGGTTGCATTGTTAACCTTTGCAATGACATAATTAAGATTGGGCATAGCGCTCCACCGCACGCCCCCTGGGTGGGTGGGGGTTAGGGATGGCTACTATAGCATAAAAAACGCGTTTTGTCAATACAAAACTGCAAATTAAAAACGGAAGATCTGCTTGTGTTTTTTTTGCTATACACAGAAGATTGATAAGAAGAACGTCTTTATACACATGCGTAATGTTGATCTTTTATTATAAATAGTATATCGTTAATAATAAGAGATGGCTCCGTTGCACGGCCTTTCTATGGAAGCTACGTATGCCGCCACATTACGCTGGGCACAGAGAGCGTCTGCGAAAGCGCTTCCGCGAGTCACAGGGAAAGGCGCTGAGCGATTATGAGATATTGGAATTGTTCCTCCACTTATCGATTCCTCGCAAAGATACCAAAGCAATCGCGAAAGCACTGAT
>JAISXM010000083.1 GCA_031270515.1 Holosporales bacterium
CTCGAAGACTCGAAGACTCGAAGACTCGAAGACTCGAAGACTCGAAGACTCGAAGACTCGAAGACAGGGGAAAATGTGCGCGCCAAATTGGCGCACGACGCATTTTTTGCGCCCTGCCGATTGTTGCCGCTTTTCCTGTGCGTCGCCACATTCTTTGCGCGCTGCCTATTGCGATCGCGTTTTTTACATTTAATTTTTCGGGGAATTGTTCTACATACTCTCTAGCCCGATCCAAACAGGCCTACCAGCAGAACAACATCAAACTACTGCAATACGTCAGCAAAATTCAAGCAAAATTATCTAAAAAAAACTTATCAGACCCTATCATGCGCAAACGCATATCCAACCAGCTAAGGGCTCTTCGCCCACTAGTCATAGGTATGGGCAACCTAGTCCTCCCTCTACAACAGCGCAGACGATCCGAATTTATAAAATTCCTGTCATCCCCACAAAAAGTAGCCCGTGTATTTAATGACCCAACTTTTTTATTTCTTCTCGACCAGCCGTCAATCTCATCTGAAACAATTGCTGCCCTCCCCACAATAAAAACGCTAGTCCTCGTAAAAAGATACACTCCAACCGGCCTAGAACACACGGCCTGGCCCAACTTAACCAGCCTCGAAAAGCTAATTATGCTAGACGGCGAAATGACCGACGCCCTCCGCACCGCCATCCAAAACCTCGCCAAAGGCCCCAAAAAGCTGCAGTACCTAAACATCCCGCGCTGGGGCACTAACGTAGCAAACAGCGCGTTCAATGGTGCATCGTCCCTTCGTACGGTAGGATTTCGCGACGTGACTACATTAGAATCGAGTTCATTTCAAGGATGTACCTCGCTGCAATCTGTACATTTTCCGAACCTAAACACTTTAGGATCGTACGTCTTTTATGACTGCAAAGCATTAAAACGTATCCGCTTTCCAAATTTAAAAATTTTAAATACTTACGCTTTCATGAACTGCTCGCAATTAATTTCGGTAGAAATCCCTAATGCGAATGTAAAAAATGTACCAGCTCAGCTTTTTACGAATGATACCAATTTAACTACCATCGTTTTTCAAAATGAAATGGTTGAGAGCATTGCGATTTCTGCGTTTGAGTGTAGTGCTATCACGCATATGTCATTGCCTAACCTGAAAACGACAGAGATGTTCGCATTTTGGGGCTGTGCATCGCTGCAATTTGTGAACTTTCCGCTACTAGAAGGCCTTGTGCATCGAGCGTTTCGTCACTGTGCATTAAGGTACGTCAGCTTTCCAAATCTAAAAAGTTTAGGGAGTGACGTGTTTGTAGATTGTACGCAATTAATCTCGGTAGAATTACCTAATGCGAATGTAAAAAACATTTTACGTATGCTTTTTGTAAATGACATTAATTTAACGACAATTGTTTGGCCAAATGAAATGGTTGAGAGTGTTGATCGTCAGGTGTTTTTGAATTGTAGTTCTCTCACGAATATGTCATTTCCTAATATAAAAACTTTAGCGAACGACGTATTTAATGGGTGTACGAAGTTGTGCGCCATTATGCTGTCGGATCAGATTTCGTCTGTTGGGGGAAATGCTTTTTATAAAGTGACAAATTGTGCCGTTAATATTGTTGGGCATTTGACGACGGATGGCCTGCCTGTTAACGGGATTATGGATGTGTGCGCAAAAATGAAAGCTGGGGCGTTTGGGACTGTAGCGGCGTTTGTTTTTACGCCTGGGGCGGATGTCTTGGGATCTGTAAGCGGGACTGCGCTTGTCACATATATTAATGGTGTGCTTGAATTAACTCGGGCTGGTATTCCGCTATTGACCAACGTTCCCTCTGGCCAAAGTGTGTTGGATTTAGGTACTTCAGTCGCAACCACCGCAGGGTTAGTTCACGTGGACGGCAGTTTGATCGACATAATAAAAATCGCCAACGCCGAGCGCACATGGAACGGCTCTGCCTGGGCTTAATTTTGCCAATTATCCTAAGCACAAGAATATCCCATTCAACCAATTGAATGGGAACCCGGCTCGGGACCCCCATTTGACTCGTCAAATGGGAACCCGGCTCCGAGCCTCCTGCCAAAATCCTAGTTTCTTAGGGTTTGGAAATAAGTCTAATATGCTTCGCTATAAGGATGGAACGCATAATCATAGCCCATAACGTCCGACGCAGGGGTACTCCCAGGATATAAGTCGATATTGTTGGCAGGTTCGACAAGCTGGGCATGGGCAGGCTGGACAGCAAGCTGGGCAAGCTGGATCGGCTGGACAGAATTCCGAGTCGTAGGATAGTTCGATAGATTGCGTCTGTTGCACAAAACAAACCATCGGTTTCGTAATTCAATAGCTGATCGTCCCGAAAAAAAATTCTTCAACTGTTCCCATTGGGTCCCGAGCGTTCTGACTTTTAAGAACAGCAAATAATCTTCATAATCAGAAAATTCTGCTGTGCGCACGCTAGGATGTAACACATTGTAGTATCGCTCCCTGGTTTCTTTGGTCGTTCTACCAGGAAGTTGCTCAAGGATATTACGCCAATTAACATTTTTTCCGCCTTGCGCCTCTCCGTATTGGAAAATTATTTCATCTTCAGCGGGAGAAAACGGGCCTAGCTTTAAATCACGCGCTTCGTCGAATTCTGCATTGGTCGATATACCACGATGAGTATCTTTTGCACCTCGCGAAGCGTCCACATATTGAATTATCATGCAACTGCACAGCAGCGATATTACAGTCGTTTTTCGCATTTAGTTACTCTATCTTCAGTTCCTACTTAATATTGGTGTAGCACGTAACCCTAATTATTATCTATCGAATAAATTCGTTGACGCTTTGTGTGACAACGATATTCAAATCGTTTGTTATGGGGACCCGGTATATAATCAATTTGACGAGTTAGTAAATCTAGTGTGGAGATATTGGCGACTCCCGATAACTGATGTAGAATGAATATACTGGGGCCCCATAATAAACGATTTGAAGTTCGTTAGCTGGTGGCGCGCGCCGTTATGGTTACACGTTCTCGTAGCTCAGCAGGATAGAGCGTAGGATTCCTAATCCTGAGGTCGTGGGTTCAATTCCCTCCGAGAACACCATTTGTAGTCGCAGCGCGGTTGGTCGCAAGCCAAACGTAATGAAGCACGCAGTTCGCAATCCAAAGAGAATGCGTCATAAATAAAAAAGAATAAAGTGAGCGTCGCAAAAAAGAAGGCGCCACAACAAAAGGAACGGAAGACTGTAGATGAAAAAGAAAAAATCACAAACAAGCGAGGTCGTCACCTCATTTCATACGCCAACATCTAATGACATATTTTTTATCCCGCTTGGTGGAACAGACGAAGTTGGCATGAACTTTTCCCTGATTGGGCATGATGGCGAATGGTTGATTGTCGACTGCGGCATAACCTTCCACGATAGAGTCGGGATCGAAGTTTTAACCGCGGATCCGTCATTTATCATTAAGAACAAGCTCAAAGTGTCTGGCCTGCTGTTGACCCACGCTCATGAGGATCACATTGGCGCGATTGAATACCTGTGGCCGCTGTTGAAGTGCCCTGTGTACGCCACCCCGTTTGCTGGTGCGATTTTGCGCCAAAAAACGCGCGACAAGTCCTGGAAGACAAATATGAAGGTGCACGAGCTTGAGTTTAAGACGTCCGTGACGGTTGGCAAATATGAGGTGGAAGCCTTGCAGATGAGCCATTCCATTCCGGAGCCTGCCTGTTTTATTATACGGACTCCGCTAGGGACCCTGGTCCACACGGGCGACTGGAAAATCGAGAGTGCCCCTGTGCTTGGCAAGAAAGTCGACGAACGCTATCTGAAGCAAATTGGCGACCGCGGTGTGCTTGCTTACTTCAGCGATTCTACAAATATTTTCACGAAAGAAGACGACAGCTCAGAAAAGCGGGTGCGAGAATGCCTGATTGATCTTGTTCAGAAACATAGCGACAAAAGGATCACCGTTGCGTGCTTTTCCTCCAATATCGCCCGCCTAGAGACCGCCATCATCGCCGCAAAGCAAGCAGGGCGAAAGGTTGCGGTTGTGGGCCTGTCTTTGCAGCGCATGATAGCCGCCGCGAAAGAGACCGGGTATTTGAGCGATATTCCGAATTTAATTGATGAAAAAACCGCCGCGTCCATGCCAGGGAACAAAGTCTTGCTTTTGTGTACTGGCTCCCAAGGCGAAGGACGCTCTGCCCTTGTGAAAATCGCGACTGGGACGCATCCCCACATAAAGATGGGGGCGGATGATCTTGTGCTATTCTCGTCGCGCGTCATCCCGGGAAACGAGAAAAACATAGGCAGCCTTCAAAGTTTGCTAGCCAAAACGGGGACGGATATTATCACTTCATCCGAAGAGAACATACACGTATCCGGGCACCCATCCTGCAAAACGATAAAGAAAATGTACGACTTGCTTCGTCCGCAGATTGTCGTTCCGGTGCATGGAGAGGCGCGCCACCTGATCGCGCAATCGCACTTCGCCAGAGGGCACGGCATTCCGCATGTGATCACTCCGACGAACGGAACGGTCATCCAGCTTGCAGGGGCGACTCCGGGGATTATAGGCAGCGTCCCATGCGGCAAGTGGGCCGTGGATGGCAAGCGAATGGTCGACTTCCATGGCAGCGTAATTCAGGAGCGCACAATTCTGTCGGAACAGGGCGCAATATTTATAACGGTTGCCATGAACGAGAACTTGATCGCGTCAATTGATGTGCGGCTTTTGGGGCTGATGACGCCGGGGAATTTGTACAACGAGTTAAAGAATTGCATAACGGATGAACTGCGCGATTTGTTTAATCAAAAGGAAATACAAAATAGTGCGGCCCGAAATGCTGCGAGTAATGCAAATGTAGCGAATCAATGCATCAGTCGACTAGTGAAGTTCAAGATAGGGAAACGCCCAATTGTTCATACACATATAGTTGGATCCGGACAGCTTGACGAATAGGGGATGCTATAGTTGTTCTGCACAGCTTGACGAATAGAGGAAGTAATTATGCCAGCAAAGACGACACGCGCAGCTTCGTCTAAGCGCGCGACTGCAAGCAAGGCCTCGGCGGGCAATGTGCCTGTGGCGCTCGATATGTTCGCCCCAGACCAGCCGCCCCAATCTATGTTTTACAAGGTAGATTCGCCGCCGCCTAAGCCTCCGTTCGCCCCGCTGGTTATGAGCAATTGCTATTACAAGAACTCGGCGCGTGCGGATGCAATGCTGATAATAAGGATGCTCGCGAACCAAAGCGCGAAAAGTAAAAATTTCGAGGACTTCCAAGAACAAATTGCCCGCGAAATTAAAATCAAGCGAGGGCGCTTTGACGCGGAGACAATGGCGCGGGATGCGTTGATTTCTCGACTGGAGAAAAAGCGGGTATAAAGGGTTCTTATTAAAAATTTTTCGTAAGGACGCCCGGTGCTATGAAAAAAAGTTCAAATTGTTTTTATGGGCAGGTATCGTGTACAATTAATAGTAGTAGTATGATAGCGCTTTGGTATGTGCGATGTCTTCGTTATTAAGCCCGCAAATCGACTTTGTTTTTAAGAATATCTTTGGTGTGGAAGGCAAAGAGCCGCTGCTCATCTCGTTTTTGAACTCTTTGTTCAAAGGAAACCCAGTGGTAAAAAAACTTACGCTGGGCAACACAGACATTTGCAAAACAAGGCACGATGGCAAATCCAATCGCCTGGATGTAAGGGCTACAATCGACGACGGAACTCAGCTGGATATCGAGATTCAATGCCACAATACGGAAGAAATTCCTCAGAGGGCACTGAATTACCTGGCGAATCTCATGCCGGAAGTTATCAACGAAGGCGAGTCTTATGTCGTGTCAAAGGCGATCGGTATCTGGATCTTGGGCGAAAATATTATAAAAAAACGCAAGGCCGCGATCACAGAGTGCTACATGGCAACGTTGCCACACGATCCGGAGCCTTATTATATAGACAATATGCGGCTTATTTTTATTGAATTGCCGAAGTTTTGCCCACAGGACGCTCC
>JAISXM010000100.1 GCA_031270515.1 Holosporales bacterium
ACCGGTGAAAAATCTTTCTGGCGGTGAGCGAGCGCGGCTTTCCCTTGCGCAAATTGCTGCCAACCCGCCAAAATTGCTGATATTGGACGAAGTCACCAATAACCTAGACCTAGAGACACGCGATCACGTTGCGCAGGTTCTTCGCGATTTTCCTGGCGCAATGCTTATCGTTTCACATGATCCCGACTTCTTGAAAGAGGTACAAATTGAGGAATATTATGAGCTGTGTTAGTTGTGATGTACAAAATCCTACAATGACTCACAGGTGCTCATGGGCGAATTCAAACGAAATATTGCGCCAATATCACGATGAAGAATGGGGGCGCCCACTGCATGATGATCGTGCGTTGTTTGAAATGCTGATTCTGGAAGGCATGTCTTGTGGGTTAAGCTGGGAAATCATCCTAAAAAAACGAGAGCATATGCGTGAAGTTTTCGATAATTTCGATCTATACCCAATCACAAAAAGAATTAGCAGCAGGAGTTTCTGATAACGGGCGCCGAGCTGTACTTAGACGTACTGCTCAAGCCCGGGATTCGAAACGACGCCCTGATAAACTTTTTGTGTTTGGGTATACGCGCACTTATCAAATATGATGATGCGAAGGTTTATGCGCTCATGCAAGATGCAGGGATAATACGCCATCGCGCCAAAGTCGAAGCTGTCATCTGCAATGCAAAGGCATACTTTCAAATCAAAGAACGATACGGCTCGCTAGACAGTTTTTTATGGAGTTACGTAAATAACGCTCCAATAAGAAACGAGCAATTCGAATTCAAAACACGCAGCGAAACGTCAGATAAACTGAGCAAAGACAAAAAAAATCGAAGAAATATCAACATGTTCTCGTGAATATTTTGTACAATGAAAACCAAGCGCCGAGACAACAGAAACAGGAGGGAGCATGGGGAATAGCATGAAAATGCGAAAACGAACTCCGTTAAACATCGTTTTTTGTTTATACGCCGTCTATCTGGTCGCTTGTTCTTCTGTGCAGAAAGAAACTGATCCTGAATTGGTGAAAATTGAAAATTCCGTAAATAATTCTGATTTTGATCCAAATAAAAAGTACGAATACGGCGAGACATTACTGCACAAAGAAGCGCACGCAAAATTTCAAAAGCCAAATTTGAGAATAATGCGGCAGCTGATCCATAGAGGAGCAGATGTTAACGCTACAGACGACTTTGGCAATACACCTTTGCATGTTTGCCGTGATTTGGAGGCGGCAATATTGCTTGTTGATAGTGGAGCGAGTTTCTGCGCCTTAAATAAGCATGGTTTTAATCCGCTAGATACGGTATGTGGCGAAGCGGCGAAACTTGCGTCTTTGGACGGCGACAATATAGATTGGGTTGTCGACGTCGCAGAGTTTTTGATCCAGCGAGGTGCAAAATTTTCTGAAAAGTTTAAACTTCAGGATTTTAAGTGCAAAAGGCTCACATTGCTCGTATTGAAGCATGGAGGCGTTGAGTTGTTGCGTATGCCATACGAAATGGATTGTGCCGAATATGACGTAGGTTCGGATCCAGCAAGCATAGCTGCGATAAACAATGATTTTTCCTACTTGAAAGCATTAATCAATAATGGTGCTTATTTTAAAGTAGCTCATCACGACAGTGAACCGCGAAGCCTTCGCGGTTTAGATGGCCATCCTCTGATTTTCACCAGAAACCCTAAAATTGCAAAGTACCTTTTGCGAAAAGGTGCTCATATCGATGATCCTGCTTTCATGCATTGTACAACGCTTTTACGTGAGACAACAGCTGAGTGCGATTTAAAAATGATAAAGTTTTGTTTAGATCATGGTGCTTATATCGATGCAGTTGGTGGGACTGGCGGGAGCAGAGAAACACCTTTGATGATCGCATGCTCTCAATGTGGTGGCGCAGGAAGATCTCACGCGAAGAACGCAACACCGAAGAAATACTTCAACATCGTAAAATTGCTGGTAGAACACGGTGCCGACATTAATAAAACTGACTGTTGGGGAGAAAATGCACTGTTAAGAGCTGTTCAATGTGGAGATTTAACGTGTATTGAGTATTTACTTCAACATGGCGCAGATATTGACAGGACCAAAAAATACAATGGAGATACTGTTTGGCAGGTTGCAGCAGAACAAGAAAATGCGAAAGAGATTATTGCATTTCTGCGAAAGTATGAAAAATAGCACCATTTGCGTTTGGATATCACCATACATTCAAGAATTCGGCTTCTTGCACATCCCAATCCTGCGACGGGCGGTGTGCTTTCAGGTCCTGCAAGGTCCACTGGGGCGAGAATTTTCCCAGCAAAATGGCTTCCTTTTTTTTGGGCGCAAGATAAGTCAGGTAAAGTTACGTTACTGCTCAGTCCCCCGGGCATTTTGCAAATTTAAACGTTTGTGATATGAATTGTGCTGGCTTAGTTTAAAGATGCGGCGTAGTTCGTGGTAAGCATTGAATCACTAATGAAACAGACCGTTGTTTTTAAGACACAAAACTTTGCCCTCCTCGAAAAGGTTGCGTTGTTAGAGCAGGAAAACCTGAAACTACGTGCAATGCTCGACAAAAACTCCAGTAATTCATCTACCGGGTCCCCATAACAAACAATTTGAAATTCGTTGTAATACAAGGCTTAGACTAGGCTAGAAATTCAAATTGTTTTTATGGGAAGGTATACTCAAGGAAATCTTACCTTTTTACGACAATATTTTTCATATGCGAACGGATCTCCAAGCGATGATACATATTGCCGCATCATTAGCACATTTATATGGAATCCATTAGCACATTTATATGGAATCAATTACCCAGCTTTGCGGACGGCAACCTTCCCATCATGAAAGTTAATCTGCGCAATGTTTACGTCTGGCTTATTGAACGTTGCCGCATTTTTTATCGGCATTCCGTGCTCATCCGTCGCCAGGCAAAAACCGCGCTCCAACGTTGACTGATATGAGCTATTGCTTAACCTGTCCGACAAGCTGCGATATTTCAGCGCCATCTTCTCAAACTTCGCGCGAAAAGCCTGATTCATCGCGTTGCAAATCAACGGCAGCCGGCTCCTCGCCATGTCCATCGTTCCCTTTGGCGGGCGCACTTTCACGTGGTCCAGCCGCCGAACATTTTTGTCCAGATACAAACGCCAACCCCGCTCCAGTCGCTCACAGTAGTCGTCCAGCCGCAATTCCTTTTGGTTCACGACATACTCAAGCCTCGGCAGTCTGTAGTTCTGCACACGCAGGCTCATTGTCTCGGACAGCTGCCGAAGCGAACGCACCAAGCGCAGTTTCAACGCGTCCACATCGCTGAGCACTTGCGTTAGCACGGGAGTCGCAAGCTCCGCAGCCGCAGTCGGCGTTGGCGCGCGAACGTCCGCAGCGTAATCTATCAGCGTCGTGTCCGTCTCGTGGCCCACCGCGGAAATCAGCGGGATCAAGCTTGCGTGGGCCGCCCTGACGACGCACTCCTCGTTGAAGGCCCACAAGTCCTCTATGCTGCCCCCTCCGCGCGCCACAATTATGACGTCCGGCTTTAGCGTGTCATTAAAGCCACTGATGGCCTCGGCGATTTCTTCTGCGGCGTCGGCTCCTTGTACTGCGACGGGCCACAGTATGATGTGACATGGATAGCGGTCCGACACCCGGTGGATTATGTCCTGAATCACGGCCCCGGTTGGAGATGTGATGACGCCGATCGTGTGCGGGTATTTGGGGAGCTCCCTGTGGTTGTCGAACAACCCTTCCGCCAGCAGCTTTTGCTTCCGTTCCTGCAGCAGCTTCAGCAGCGCCCCTTGCCCGGTCGTTTGCGCGTCCGCCACGATGATCTGATAGTTGGAGCGCCCTGGGTATGTGGTTATGCGCCCGCTCGCGACAATCTCAAGCCCGTCCGCAAGCGCGATAACTGTCTTCGTGCCGCGCCAACATATGGCGTTCAACACTGCATCATTGTCCGCATCTTTGAGCGAGAAATATGTGTGCCCCGACGAATGCTTTTTTAGCCCAGATATTTCTCCGCGCACTCTTACGTGCGAAAAGTTTAACTCGACGCTTTGCTTTATGCGCTGAGAGACTTCCGCGACGGACAGCGGCGTGGGGTCTGTGCTCTCGGCTAATAGCGGTGGCACGGCGGACTCACTGTTTTATTATTTTGGGAACTGCGAACCATTGGTCCACAGAATCAGGCGCATTTGCCAGTATTTTTACACACATGTCGCGCTCGGTAACGACATCGGCCCGTTCTGGCAGCGAGGTCGCATCGTTGTGAAGCGTTATACTAGACACGTCGACGTCCTGCAGCTGGTTTATCCAAGTCATGATGGAATCAAGCTCCGACGAGATAAAAGGAACTTCGTCCTCCGACAGACTGATTGCGGCTAGCTTTGCGATGTTTTTTACGTTCTGATTGGAGATCCCCATGTCGAACTCTCTAAATGCATTGTTTATAGGACATTATAGCCCGGAAGAGCGTATACCCAAACACAAAAACAATTGTGTGAGAAAAATCAGGGTTCTCTGCGGTATTGCAACTAGCCGGTCTCATTGGCTCAAATTTGTATCACATCTTTGTGAACCTACACAGCCCATAACAAGCAATTTGAAGTTCGTTGTATTACAAGGCTTATGTGAGGATAAATATTCAAATTGTTTTTATGGGCCGGAATAAACATCCCAAGAACAAACAGTTTGAACGTCATAAAAAAACAAAGGCTTAAACCGATAAACATCCCAATTGTTCCCTTCAAGCAGGTATAGATTCCTTTACCATGAATTTTGTCATACCATTATCGAAAGATAGGAAAACTACACAAGGGAAACTTATGCCAACAAGCGAAGACGTCAGAAATTCTGTTTTTTTACCCCAAACAAGCTTTCCAATGAAGGCAGACCTTCCTGCTCGTGAGCCCACCATCCTGGCAAAGTGGATCAGCGACAACCTCTACCAAAAGATCAGGCAAAAGTCCAAAGGATGCCCCAAGTTTGTCCTTCACTATGGGCCTCCGTATGCGAACGGACCAATCCATATGGGGCACGCATTCACCGAAGGATTGAAGGACATTATCGTAAAAACGTACCAAATGTCCGGATATGATGCGGCCCTCATCCCGGGGTGGGACTGCCATGGCCTGCCGATCGAGTGGAAAGTCGAAGAAGATTTCCGTAAAAACAAACGGAACAAAGAAGACATATCCGTCGTGGAGTTCCTTGCCGAGTGCAGAAAATTTGCCGAAAAATGGATCGAATCTCAAAAAACAGGACTCGTGCGCCTTGGCATTTGTGCAGACTGGCAACACCCCTACAAGACCATGGACAGCGCAAGTGAAGCGGTTATCGTCGAAAAATTCTTACATATATTCATGAAAGGGTACGTATCGCAAGGTCAAAAGCCTGTAATGTGGTCCGTCGCAGAAAAAACCGCCCTCGCCGAAGCCGAAGTCGAGTACCACGACCACGTCAGCACGGCGATTTATGTTGCGTTCCCCATCGTCAGCAGCAACATCCCGCAACTGGAAGACTGCATGGCTGTCATATGGACCACGACCCCATGGACAATTCCCGCGAACAGGGCAATCGCGTATAACGACGAGCTGGATTACGTCGTTGTGGAAGTAAAAAACAACGACAACCTGAAAGAGCAAAGCGTCGCCATTGGGCAAAAGCTCCTGATTGCCAAGGATTTGCTGAAAAGCGTATGCGATGCGATTGGGCTGGACTCTGTTGCGGTTGTGAAGTCATTTAAAGGGGCAAGCCTGGCCGGCACAGTTTGCCAGCACCCGCTCGACCTGTATTCGGGGCAAACGGAGCGCGACAAGATGTCCCCCCACGCATACACATTCCGCGTTCCGCTGATCCATGGGAAGCACGTAACGACGGAGATGGGGACGGGGCTAGTCCACACCGCGCCGAGCCACGGCATGGACGACTTCATCGTTGGGCGGGAACACAGTCTGCCCACACCCAACCTTGTGAATCCGGACGGCACATATGTTGATAACCTGCCAATCTTTGCTGGGCAGTCAGTGCTGAAGGTCGATAAAAATGTGTGCGATGCGTTACGCGATTGCAAATGTTTGCTTGCTGCAGACAAAATATCGCACAGCTACCCACACTCATGGCGCTCGAAGTCTCCGTTGATTTTTCTGCTGACGAACCAGTGGTTCTTTAACATAGACAGCGTCCGCAAGCACGCGTTGCATGCGATAGACGACGTCAACTGGTTTCCGTCGCAGAGCAAGAATCGCATTCGCGGCATGGTGGAAACTCGCCCGGATTGGTGCTTGTCGCGGCAGAGGCTGTGGGGCGTTCCGCTGGCGCTGTTTGTGCACAAAAAAACGAAGGAGCCCCTGAAGGACGAAGCTGTGAACGCAAAGATTGTTGACGCGATCAAAGCACAGGGCATCGAAGCGTGGCACACGCAGCCTGTTCGCTATTTTTTGGATGAAAGCATTGCCGACGAATATGAAAAGGTGACAGACACGTTGGACGTATGGTTTGACAGCGCATGCACTCATCACTTTGTTTTGGAAAATAACGAGGACGTTAGGTGGCCTGCGGACGTGTATTTAGAAGGGTCCGACCAGCATAGAGGGTGGTTTCAGTCGTCGTTAATTGAGTCAATTGCAATCAATGGCAAAGCTCCGTACAAAACAGTTGTGACGCACGGATTTTTGTTGGATAAAGATGGACAAAAAATGTCGAAGTCGCTTGGGAACGTAATTTCATGCGAGGACGTTGTCGAAAATTATGGTGCGGATTTGCTGCGTCTGTGGATCGTTAATATGGATTACACCGAGGACGTAAAGCTTGGACAGGAAATATTAAAACGCCAGGAGGATATATATCGTCGATTTAGGAATACGTTACGTTATTTGCTTGGGACACTTGGCGACTTCGATGAAAAGAGTGCCGTACGCTACGAAGACTTGCCAGAATTAGAACAATATATATTGCACAAAATTTTGATTTTGAATGAAAAGCACAAGGCTTGTCTGAAATCATTCTCTCTGACTGATTTTTACAGTGACTTGCATATATTCTGTGCCAATGAGCTTTCCGCGTTTTACTTCGACATAAGGAAGGACACGTTATATTGCGATGACGTTGGCAATGCAACGCGTCGTGCGGCGTTAACGGTTATGGACATATTGTTCAACCACATCGTGCATTGGCTCGCTCCAGTGTTAAGCTTTACCACAGAAGAAGCGTGGCAATGTTACAATCGCACGAACGAAAGCATCCACGAGCGAGTGTTCCCTCAGGCCGAAGCCATATGGAGGCGGAAGGATTTGGACGACAAGTGGCAGACCGTCCGCGCGATTCGCAAAGTGATTACGCACGCGATTGAGCAGGAGCGATTGACCAAGACGATCACGTCAAGTTTGCAGGCGAAGGTTGTGTTGTCTGTGACCAAAAGCATTGCTAGCTTGCTTAAGGGAGTCGACATGTCCGAGCTTGCGATTATATCGCAGCTGACAGTGCTGGTCGCGCAACCTCAGGCTGGCGCGGTGACGCTGGATGAGGTGCCTGGTGTGGGGGTGATTGTGTCCAAGGCGGGCGGCACGAAATGCCAGAGGTGCTGGAAGGTGTGCGTCGATATACAGGCGGATGAGCTGTGCCCTCGTTGCGCGAAGGTTATGAAGGAAAGGGCGAAGAGGCAACATTAGGGTAATACCCAATCCCGTGCGTCAAGATAAGGAGGTTTGTGTGTAGGTACACAAAGATGTGAGACAAATTTGAGCCAATGAGACCGGCGAGTTGATGCTAGAAAACTGCTGTTGTGATGGGGTAGTTTTTTAAGAAAAAAACCTTCGATGCCTCATCAATGGTTCGTTTTCACTAACCTTCATGTGACTCACCTGACTTCTTTACGAAGCCTTTTCCACAACCGCTCAATACCAGCCGCTTTCGCGAACCAGCACCGTGTGGTGGTTTGGCAAATCATCTTGCTGTCTTTGCCGAATACCTCCATCCTTAAACCTCCTTATCTTGACGCACGGGCCCCGGTCTATATGTTTTCCCATTCGGTCATATCACAAAGTGCGCCCTGCTTTTACGAAATCATAGCGGATCGATTTACTTCGTTTTCTGTGAGGTTATGTGTATACTGAGCGGGAAGTTGATTTATTAGGTAAGGTAAATTTATGAATAGTTTGTCAAAAACATTAACATTAGCATTGATCTCGTGCTTTGCGTATGGAGGAACGAGCGGATACGCACAAACAGGCTTCTTCGCAGGCTTTACGGTCGGATGGGTCAGAAGCAAAGTGGAACATCCTAACTCTGCGACTGTATTTGGCGGGGACGGCAGCAAAAAAAGCGAGTCCGCCCCCACAAAGTCGAATCGCGTAGGATGTAATCTGGTAGTGGGATATAGCTATGGACGCACATTGTTTCTCGCAGGACAGGTCAGCGGAGGCTACAGCGGAGGAGGCATCAAGCAGGACAAATCAGTAACGTGGGATGAAAATGGCGAAACATATAACGCTAAACTAGGCGCTGTGTTGAGGAATACGTGGAATGTTGGGACGGAGGTGCACATTGGGGCGCGCGTTGGCTCAATTGCGGCAGTCTACGGAATTGCCGGAGTGGGGATTGAAAGCATGAAGGTAAGAGGACAGATCACTGCCTCAGGAGGTGATGAGTCATACGTGCTGTATTTTGAAAAAAATGCAACGACCGTCAACGGATTTACTGTGCCCGCGATAAAACAGTCTACGAAATTAGTGCCGGTTGCAGTGTTTGGCGCGGGGGCGATGGTTACTGTGTGCAGCCGGTTTATGGTTGGTTTAGAAGGACGCTATTATATAAATAGATCTGTAAAAATTAAGACTAACGGTGCGTTCGTGGGAGAAAAATCAGGACAGCCGGTTAACAAAAACATGGTGGAAGATTTGCCAATTAAGTTTAATAACTTTTCTGTAGCAGCGAAGGCTGTGTTTTATTTCTAGTTGTTTGGTATATACCCAAGCGCGAAAACATTGTCGGAAAAACTAGGTTTTCCGCGACACGGCAGCCCTGATGATTCACAATGTTTTTGCCCTTGGGTGTAGAACCCAGCACCAAAGATCGGGTTATTCGTGCGTCGTTTCAGGGCCCGCGGAGCCCCACTAATTGAATGGGAATGCGTTTGCGGGGCCCCCCGCTCAATTCATTGATATGATTTTTATTTTTTACGAAAATCGTCCAGGGATAGTACATTCGTCCGTGATGTCATACCATCACTTTCTTCACTGTATTTGTCCATGTCACATTCGTCACTATCAGGTCCAAACTTAAGCCCAAACTTTGCTGACGGGTCAACGAAGCTTATCAGCGCAAGGAACGGTACTTTTATGCGCTCATGCACGTCATCAAAGCTCAACGTAATTGCAAACGCATCCGCCGTCACTTCCAAATCCCAGTACTCATATTGGAGCACGATAGTCATGGTGTTCGGGTATTCTTCCTTTAGGTATTCGGGGAGCTCTGTCCATGGATGGTTAGTTGCGAACGTTATATAGTAATGGTGTTCGCCCTCCAACCCGTAATTCGCAGTGCGAATTAAGATGTCGCGCACAACCTGACGTAGTGCCTTCTGTAACATAGCGTCATAATCAATCGAATTATGTTTTAACATACAAACGTAGTGAGCCAATTCATGCCAAGCTCACACATTATGCACCAAATCGCGCAATTATTATATATGAATTTGCACATGGATCAGGGGGGCGTTTCGGAACGCTGTGGGACCCGGTATATGAACCTATTTCTTATTAAGAAAAGAGGACATTTCTAAATTGCAGAACCGGACATTTCTAAATTGCAGAAAGAGAGGACATTTCTAAATTGCGTTGACAAGTACAAAAAAACATTGATTTTGCCGCGAGATCGGCGTACATTCTCCTTATAACGCAGACATTTTTAAGGCATAAAGTTATGCAAATTAACAAGAAGGATACAAACAAAAAGTTTTGTTCCAAGATTATTAACGCCATTTGTCAGATACTATTCATACTCACGATTACAAACGCTGCTGCAGCAAGAAACCATTCTCGCCACAGGTCGAATGTGAATCAAAATAACTTCATCGTTGGTTTGGTTGAGGATGGCGTACGATATCTTATTTTTGATAATCCCGAACAAAATAATCCCGAACAAAATTATAAAGCTGCTGCTTTGATCGAGGCACAAACAGGTGAAAGAGGTCTTTTCTTGAGAGATAGCTTCTGTCACCAGGGGATTGTATTTTACACAGAGGCGGTAGTTCCGTCCTCAATAGTTAGGCACGTCTGTTATATTGGACAACCACCTCACTATAGTCGCCCAATGTGCTGTATTGCAATGAGTGTGAAAGTAATAGAAAAGGACGCTTTCGCATTCTGCCAATTGCCTTCCGGACTCGCCTTCGAATACGGTAGCAAGCTAAGCATACTAAAAGAAAGATGCTTGTCTTTTGTGATAACGCCAAGTCTTTACATACCTAACGGTGTTATCATAAAGGATGCCGCATTGACGGGAGCCTGTATTTCGCTGATAACTGTCGACAATATCGACGCGTTAGGTCACCGACCCGAAGGCCGACTAGAAGGCTCTACGCTACCCAAAAACCTACTAGAAAACGCTACGTTTGATCGCCTGAATATTGATGATGTTAGTGTGCTAGGTATGTCTTGTTTCAAAGATTGTAAATCCCCCTATCTCACGAGATTTATTAACAAAGCGCCCATCACCCGTGTGGAATGTCGCGCATTTGATTCCGCAGGAATTAAGAAATTCGTTGCGAAGCCAGAGTTGTCGCTACTTTGTGCTTATGCATTTAATTCATCAAGCATAAAAAAGGTTGACCTAAGCCGAGCCTTGCATGTGACCATAGAACGTGAGGCATTTATGTACTGTTGGCAACTGTCACGTGTCGTTTTGCCGCCCAACATAGTATCCATATCTAGGCATCTATTTATTTTATGTACGTCATTGACATCAATCCCTATTCCTGATTCAGTAAGATCCTTCCAAGCTGGATGCTTCATGGGCAGTGGATTAGATGAGATGATTTTGCCACCGCACATTTTGTCAATTGACAAGGAAGCGCTAGCGGGGACTAACATACAAGAGTTGCTTATTCCGCCAAGCGTCTTAGATATTGGTATGTGCGCTATGCATGGAATCCCGGTAGTAAGATTTGCATGCTCGAATGAAACGCGATACTTTCGCGATATGTTTTCGGTGAATTCGTTTTATCTTCAGGATTCCCCTCGTTTCCGGAACATCCCTTGTGTTCGCGAAGTTCATAACGCGTTTTTTGTGACTGAAGTCCCAGTATGCGACTTGATGACAGAGAAACAATTTAGTGATTTTGCGACAGAAAATCGTTTGGACGGAGATAGGACGTTCAACTCTTCGGCATTAATTCGTTGGTCATTGAAGGATTACATATTATACCCATTCATAAACGAAGAACGCCTACTCTTGCAAATAGCGCCAACAACGTACAAAGTATATGTATGCGTCCCTGGCAAGAACGATCAGGATTTATTCAAATGCCTAAGGGACGGAAAGCCATACATTAGGCGAGAAGGGTCAATGCCCGTGTCGCAACGCATCGCCGAACAATCTGAATTAGCTCAAATGCAAGTCGAATACGCTCTACAGCATATATAAATTGCGATTGCCAACAGACGCTAATGGCTAACTAAACGATGGCCCATACAACGAGGATGTGACATGCTTAAAGAAAGGTGAAAAAAGGAGAAAAGAATGTTTAAGAAGTTAGCGGTAGCCGGGGCTATCATCGCTGTTGCAATAGCCACGATAATAATCATGGAGCGTGGTGAGAAGCATGGCAAGTACGAGGTATCAATATGTAAGGTAGTCGAACATGAGGCGCTCAACTCTGTTGTGGACGGGATCAGGGATTACCTTGGTGAGGAGGATGTGCTGTACACAATCGATACATGCCAGGGGAACCCTGCTGTTGCCTCCCAGATAATTTCGAAGTTCATCGGCAGGAGAAGCAACGTCATTGTTACTGTGGGTACTACCCCTGCTCAGGTC
The DNA here is from genome assembly GCA_031270515.1 of Holosporales bacterium. GTDB lineage: Bacteria > Pseudomonadota > Alphaproteobacteria > BNTO01 > BNTO01 > JAIRNK01. The sequence continues at coordinate 12,015 of JAISXM010000100.1, forward strand.
GCGTTTAATTATGCGCGGAAGGGAGATACGAAGCTGGTGTTTAGCTCTGTCACTAACCCTGACAGTATCTCCACTAACCTGTCTGGCGCGAACACGACAGGCGTATCTAACTTCGTTCCACTGGAGCCTCAGGTCAAGCTGTTCACAGAGATTCAATCTGGACTCAGGAAGCTGGGAATTATATACAACACCGGAGAAGCCAACTCCGTAGACATTGTCGAGAAGCTAAGAGATGCCGTAAAAAAGTATAACGTAGAGCTCATAGAACAGGGCATACAGAAAGCGTCTGACATTCCTCAGGCCGTAGAGGCACTGCTCGCCAAGGGCGCTGATGCTCTCTTCATCAGCAACGACAATATGGCACTTGCAAATATTCCACTCATTGTGAAGCTTTGTAATGTCGTACCTGTGTACGTCAGCGACACCGATCAAGTTTCGAAAGGGTGCGTTGCTGCCCTCGGGCCGAATCAGTATAATATCGGAGTCCAGACAGGTAAGATGATAAAGAGAATACTTAATGGAGAGGACATCAATGCGATTGATGTTGAGTATCCCGACACTACCGAGCTACACATCAACAAAACCAAGGCGAGCAAAATTGGGCTTAACATTCCACAAGAAATAATAGACAGAGCTGTCAAGACATACTAATGGGCTAACTAGAGCTAACGGGAAACAATAATGATAGGAGTACAGGAACTATTAACGAGTGTCGAAGTCGGATTAATCCTTGGGGTCGTGGCGATTGGTGTGTTTTTAACATTCAAGACGATAAATTTTGCTGACATGACGTGTGATGGGAGCTTCGTATCGGGAGCGGCTGTTACGGCGGTGCTTATCAAGGGGGGAACCAGCCCATATCTAGCCATCTTGGTTGCAATGCTCGTTGGCGGTATGGCTGGTGTATTAACAGGGATCCTGAATATTAAGTGCAAGATCGCAGACCTTTTGGCAGGGATAATTGTTGCATACATGCTGTACTCCGTTAACCTTATGATCATGAGGAACTCCCCCAGTGTCACATTTGTTGATCACGAAACGATCGTCTCGGATTCTGCGAAACCAGCCGTCATCGTAGTAACTCTATTGGTGGCAGCCGTTACCTACATGATGTTCAGCAACTTCGGACTGAAGCTGCGCGCTGTCGGATATAACAGGCAGTTCGCAACAACACACGGGATAGACGTTGATAAAATGACAGTCTTGGGGCTAGCGATGAGTAATGCTATGATAGCAGCGGGAGGAAGTATCTTCAGCCAATTCCAGGGATTCTGCGATGTGTCCGGAGGATTTGGAATGTTGGTAATGGGCCTCGCATCAATCATCGTAGGAACGAATGTTCTGCCGTTTAAAAGAGAACCTCTGCTCATACTGTCCTGCGTAGCGGGATCCATCCTGTACAGAATATTCATCAACGTCGCACTGCACAGTGATGCACTCGGCATTAAAACTCAGAATCTGAACCTGGTAACAGGGATTATCATGATAGTCATCATGGTAATGAAGGGAGGAGTGAATCGAAATGCTAAAGCTAAGTAATATATGCGTAAGGGACACGCTGAAATGCCTTGATCTCACGGTAACAGCAGGTGAGAGGGTTCTTGTGGTCGGAGGGAATGGTGCAGGGAAGTCCACTCTGTTTGGAGTCATATCTGGCAGGATTAAACCTGATCAGGGGAATATCGTTGTGGATGGTCAGGATATGACGATGGTTCCGGAATGCAAGAGAACCAACCTCATATCGAGTGTCCTACAGGATATGAAGTCAGGAACGATAGAAGAGATGACTATCCTGGAAAACATAAAGCTGGCATACATAAGGACCGGTGGACGCAGGGTATCTAAGGAGGATATAGATACATTCAAGACTAAGCTGAGTATATTCGGCATGGGGCTCGAGAACAGACCATACGAGTATGTGAGGAATTTATCGGGAGGAGAGAGGCAGGCTCTTAGTATTGTGATGGCGACTAGTGCCGACTACAAACTACTGCTGCTAGACGAAGTCACATCTGCGTTGAGTCAGAAGGTCTCTGACCTCGTCATGCGTAGCATCGGAGATATTATAGCTATGGAGCGAAAGACTTGTCTTATGATCACACATGAAGAAAGGTATATGCACACATTTGGAGACAGGACACTTGAGATGAATAACGGTGTACTATGCGAAATTCCGAGATCATCCTAACAGCAAGCTTTTACTTTGCATGGCCGATACCCTGTAATAACCTGTAATAAAAAGAGTTGTGACCAATATTCGTCATGCGTAAGCCCTTTACATCATGCACATTTCGGATATCAATGTGTGTATAACTATTCAGAATCAATTTTTCGGTTCGTGGTTCGGTGCTCGTGGGACCCCATTCAACTCAACAAGTTGAATGGGAACCCTCGTGGGACCCCATTCACAAGTTGAATGGGAACCCGGCTCCGCGCCTCCTGCCAAAAAACTCGATTCTGACGGTTTCAAAAGAGCTCTATTGTTATTGAGGAGGCTAGCAAAATGAAAGCGAGGGCCCCTCAAATTGTTGTTGCATTTGCGGAAAACACCCTAATGCAAACAGCTCCTTAGACTTTTTTCGAAACTAAATTCGGGGTATAAATTCTGCTGGTATTTAGAACGCGCCTTTATCGCTTGTGGACGCTGAGGTAAACAAGGAGGAACGTCTGCACATTTTTTTGTCGAGGAAGCATTCCATACAAACGATTCAAACGTTTCCCGCATCAAAAACCTCGCACAACAAACGACCTCCAAATTTCGCCCCCTCCCCTCTCGGTATAAGTCGCTAAACGCCCCAAGATCTGCTACAAGTAAGAATCAAGATTGAATCATGTGGTGTTATTGGTGTTTTTTCGAAGAGAAGTCAACGTCCCCAAAACGATCGGCGTGCTCGTGAGCGGAGGCGATTGCGCAGGGCTGAACGCTACCGTGCGGGCAATTACCCACCATGCGACCAAGAGCTTCAACTGGCGCGTCATAGGCATCCAGCGCGGCTATTGGGGCATGTGGGTCCGCCCCCTGCAGACGATAGAGCTGACGCCCGATGTGTGCGATCACCAGTGGGTCAGCTCTGGAGGAACGTTTTTGCGTAGTAACAAAAACTACCACGCTCCGACGTTTGCGGATTGTGGGAGGACGTTTCCAGATTTGGATGAGGCGTTTTGCAATGCGTATAATGCGCTGGGGCTGGATGCGATCGTCGTTATTGGAGGGGATGGCAGCTTTAATAAGCTGAATCAAATACACGATTTTTATAACAAAACAAAAAAGAAGGGCGATCATAATGAGGTGAATTTTATTGCGATCCCAAAGACGATTGACAATGACGTGGCGTATACGGATTTGGCAATTGGGCACGAGACGGCGCTGGATGTCGTGGTCGAGGCGATCGATAACATACAGTTCACGGCGGAAAGCCACGACAGGGTGATGGTCGTCGAGGTCATGGGCAGAGACGCGGGGCATATCGCGCTGAAGGCGGGGGTAGCGTCGGGGGCGGATGCGATATTGATTCCGGAGATTCCTTACAATATTAACGATTTGGCTAAGCATATTGAGGGCGTGTATCAGTCTCAGCAGCGCCATGCGATTGTTGTCGTAGCAGAGTCCGTGAAGACCCCGGAAGGCGAGTTCCTGCGGGGGACAATCGGGGATGAGGAGCAGACAAGGTACCGCGGCATTGGGGAGAATTTGGCGTCGCGCCTGAAGGAGCAGATCTCGGCGGATGTGCGGTTTGTTTCGCTTGGGCATGTGCAGAGAGGGGGGCGGCCGCGGATTAAAGATAGGTTGCTGGCTAGTCGGTTCGGAGTGCATGCGGTGGATTTGATTGCGAAGAAGCAATTTAGTAGAGTTATAGTTGTGGTAAATGGAAAGATGGCGGACATTCATATATCCGAAGTGGCGAATGTGCTGCAGACGGTTGATGTGAAGGGGGAGATGGTGCATGTGGCGAAATCCTTGGGTATTTACATAGGTGATATATAGGTATACCCAAACACAAAAAGTTTATCAGTTCGTCGTTTCGTTTCTCGCGGGTTCCCATTCAACTAGTTGAATGGGTCCCTGGCTTGAGCGGCACTATAGTGCAGCTCTGCGCCTGCGATACGAGCCTCCTGCTGCTAATTCTTTTTGTGTGTGGGTCTACCGTGGCTTAATTTTAAGATCGCTGTGGATTAAAGTTTTTATAATTGTGAATCAAGTTTTTTTATAATATAGACGTTTATAGTGATAAAGATCCTAGTCGTTTTTTTTGAAACATTGAAACATTAGGAACACTGGAAAAAGTATAAAACAGGGAATTATGAGGGTATTTCATGTCAGGTCACTCGCAGTTCAAAAACATCATGTACCGCAAAGGTGCACAAGACGCCAAGCGGGCCAAGGTTTTTGCCAAAATAGGGCGCGAAATTTTAGTCGCCGCAAAGATGGGATCGCCTGATCCTCAGGCAAATCCGCGGTTGCGATCGGCGTTGGCGGCCGCCCGCTCAGAAAACATGCCCAACGATAACGTCAGCCGAATATTAAAAAAGGCCGCCGGTGATGATAATATAGAGTCGTACGAAGATGTGCGCTTCGAAGGGTTCGGCGTCGGGGGCGTGTCCGTTATAGTGGAGGCGCTTACGGATAATCGCAATCGGACCGTGCCGGAAATTCGCTCAGCATTCTCCAAATACGGAGGAAACCTGGGGGACGTGGGGAGCGTCAGCTTTATGTTCGATCACTTGGGCGCAGTCGCGTTCGCCAAAGATGGGCTGACCTTCGATTCTCTGTTTGAAAAAGCCGCGGAGGCGGGTGCAGAGAACGTAGAGGAAGCGGAAGACGAGTTCGTGGTCGTTAGTACTGTCGAATCGTTTGGCGCGGTCCGGGACTTTGTTACCGAACATGTGAAGGAGCCTATTCGCGCAGAAATAATATGGAAGCCTAAAAACTTGGTCGAGTGCGACTTTGAAACCGTGAAGACGTTGCTGAAGATGATCGATGTCTTGGAGGACAACGACGATGTACAGAAGGTGTTTACGAACTTTTCGTGTAGTAGCGAAGTGCAAAGACAGTTGGACGAAGAATTTTCGTAAAGCTGCGTATACCCAAGCGCGAAAACGGTTACTGCTCAGTCCCCGGGCATTTTGCAAATTTAAACGTTTGTGATATGAATTGTGCTGGTTTAGTTTAAAGATGCGGCGTAGTTCGTGGCAAGCATTGAATCACTAATGGAAAAGA
>JAISXM010000053.1 GCA_031270515.1 Holosporales bacterium
GCCGCGATCACAGAGTGTTACATGGCAACGTTGCCACACGATCCGGAGCCTTATTATATAGACAATATGCGACTTATTTTTATTGAATTGCCGAAGTTTTGCCCACAAGACGCTCCTGCGCAAGATTTGTTGACGGGGTGGCTGGCGTTTCTGAAAGATCCGGTTGGCATGGATAGAACATATATGGATGTGCAGGAGGTAAAAGAGGCTATGAATACATTGAAATATATTAGCTCGGATAAGAAGCTGCGGGAAGCGGCGCTTTTGAGGCAAAGGGAGATCAATGATCGACATAGCGAGATGACTGTGGCAATACAGCGGGGGATGGCCATAGGAGAGGCCCGGGGAAAAGCCCTAGGAGAGGCCCGGGGAGAGGCCCGGGGAGAGGCCCGGGGAAAGGCCATAGGAGAGGCCATAGGAGAGGTCCGAGGAGAGGCCCGGGGAAAGGCCATAGGAGAGGCAAATATCAAGACAAAAATTGCCATTTCTATGTTAGAGAAAGGATTGTCTTTGGATGTTATTAGTGATTACACAGGGATGTCAGTCCATGAAATTAATACTATTCAGAAAAATAGCAAGTTGAACTCTGAAATGTGACAGGGCGTCCTCCGAAAAATTTTTAAGAAGAACCCTTTGTTTCTAGTTCTTTGAGAATCGCACACTTTCTTAACCATAGTAAAAAATAGCCACTAAACCAGGCTCCCAGAACAAACAAGTTGAAACTCGTTATAATGCAAGACCTGGATGAGGAGAAAAATTCAACTTGTTTTTATGGGCAGGGATAAAGTACAATCTTGAGGAGCAGATTTTGGCCATGCTCCAAAAATGTGCAGCAATTAAGTCATTAAAAATAAAGGGTTCTTATGAAAATTTTTCAAGAGGACGCCCTGTGTTCCGGGATCTAGCTAAGCCACGTCTTCGATGAATATACCTGCCCATAAAAACAATTTGAATTTTTATCCTCACCTAAGCCTTGTCTTACAATAAAATTCAACTTGTTTGTTGGGACCCGGTATATACTGAATGGAATGCGTATCTACCGTTTCCCCATAACAAACAATATTATTCGTCGTACAAGGCTTAGGGGAGGAGGAAATCGGAAATTGTCTAAAGGACAACCACTAAACGCGCCTTCTTCGACACGGCTCAGTCTGGAGTCATCCCCAAATGTTACGATGCGTAAGTTGGGACATCCAGAGAAACAATTTTTACCGATGATCTCTACGCTGGATGGAATACAGATAGATGACAAGGAAGAACAAGCCTTAAAAGCGCTTTTTTCGAGACTGCTCAGTTTTGAACCAGTTTCAAATGTTACGTCGCGTAAGTTGCTACACGGGGGGACGTCCTCTTTGAATAAGGGACATCCAGAGAAACAACATTCACCGATGATCTCTACGCTGGATGGAATACAGATAGATGACAAGAAATAACAACCACTAAAAGCGTATCTTTCGATACTGCTCAGTTTTGAACCAGTTTCAAATGTTACGTCGCGTAAGTTGCTACATTTAAAGAAACAATATTTCCCTATGACCTCTACGCTGGAAGGAATACAGATAGATGACAAGGATGAGCAATTCTGAAAAGCGCTGTCTTCGATCCGGCTAAGCTTGGACACAGATTCAAATCTGACGGTGGATAAGTTGCGACACAAGTCAAAGCAATACGGACAGATGACCTCTACACTGGATGGAATACAGATAGATGACAATGACAGGCAACTACTAAACACGAATTCTTCAATACGACGAAGCTTGGACGCATATTCAAATGTTACGTCGCGTAAGTCGCTACATCCAGAGAAACAACGTTCACAGATGATCTCGACACTGGATGGAATACAGATAAATGACAATAAAGAACAACCACTAAAAGCGTATCCTTCTATACGCCTCAGCTTGGAACCAGATTCAAATGCTACGATGGCTAAGTTGTAACTCCCAGAGAAACAAGACTCACAGACGATCTCTACGCTGGAAGGAATACAGACATATGACAATGACGAACACTCCCGAAAAGCGCGTTTTTCGATCCGGCTAAGCTTGGAGTCCGTTTCAAATGTTATGGAGGCTAAGTTGCGACACGAGTGTGTGAATACGTCACCAATAGAGAAGCAAGACTCACAGATGATCTCTACGCTGGATGGAATACAGATAAATGACAATAAAGAACAACCACTAAATGCGTATCCTTCTATACGCCTCAGCTGGGAACCAGATTCAAATGCTACGATGGCTAAGTTGCTATCCTCAGAGAAACAACCTTCACAGATGATCTCTACGCTGGATGGAATACAGATAGATAGCAAAGAATAGCACTGTGCAAAAGTGTATTTGTTTAATCTTTCCAGGCGAGAGTAGGGGGAAAAATGTACGAAACGTAGGCTGCGGCAGTCATAAAAGCAACGTTGCTCCATAGATTCAACCCCTTGTGGAATGCAGATGGACCGCAATGAGGTGCAACCCCAGAAAGCGTTTTCTCCTATCTGGGTCAGCCGGGCGTTGGATTCAAACACGACGAACTCCAGATCGGGGTTACCGCGAAAAGCATCGGCACAAATCTCATCGACGCTACCTGGGATACAGACACCACGACGTTGCATACTCAGTTGTGCGTTTGTTAGCGTTATTACCAAGCAAACTCGACCATCTAATACTACTTGCGATCGGGTAAGCAAGAGGGGAACGTTATTAGCGTCAGCATCCTCGTTAATGGACACGTCTGCCGTGCCTTCTTTGCTGGATAAGTATGTGATGCCCTCGTAGTCAAAGAGCTGTGTCGGATTAGTGCCTGCACACAACTCGCTTGCACCATATGACGCGACTGCCAAGATCGCAGTCATTAGGATGTTTTTCATGGCTTTCATGCTCTTTACCGTTAGTGAACTAATATGAGGGAATGATACCCAGTCTAGTCGTCTTGATCAAGGTGAATTTTTCGGGAAAAACACGGCGAGACTTATTTCGCGAATAAATATATATAGTAAAGAATGTGTTAAGTTTATATAAAGCGCCTAATATTAACGATATATTAACGTTTTGTGTGTAGAATAATAATTAGCGATAATTCGTGTCGGTATTCTATATGCACATAAAAAAATTTTTAATGATTTGTTGCGGGATCGTATTACATAACAGTCATTATGGCTCTTCGGATTCGGAGGCGAGCCTCTCAATTGAAAATCCTTCTTATTTCCCCACATCGATGTCGGAAATCCCTGGAGACATATCCTCAGGGGAAGCCCTTGCCGCAAAAGATCAGCGTCGGAGTTCCAGAGTGGAGCAACGTCAGCACTCGCGCAAGCATCTACTTAATCAAGCATCCGCTACAGATTCTGGTTCAGCTACAGGTTTGGCGACGGATTCAGGTTCAGCTACAAGTTTGGCGACGGGTTCAGGCTCGGCTACGGGTTTAGCTACGGATTCAGGCTCGGCTACAAGTTTGGTGGCGGATTCAGGCTCGGCGATAGGTTTGGCTACAGGTTTGGCGACGGATTCAGGCTCGGCGGCAGACTTGGCCTCAGGTTCAGCTACAAGTTTGGCGACGGATTCAGGGTCTGTGGCAGACTATTGTGATTCAAGTTCAAGCTACTCCGCAAAACCTAAGCGCAAGTACCAGGGACCAAGCTTAGGATCCACCTCAAGCTCGGAATGCGCGCTAGGTACCTCATCAGGACGAGTATTGGAATCCACCTCAGGCTTAGAACTATGCATAGAGTCTGGATCCGAATCCGATTTGAGCAGCAATCTCAGGTCTAGGTTGGATGTCGGCATGTCTAGGTCAGGGTCCGAGATCGACATATCAGGGTCAGGATCCGAATTAGGCGTAGGCTTCGGGTCAGGATCCGACTCCGAATTGGGGATCAGCGTAGCTGCTGCATCAGGGTCCGAGTTAGAATCATTGTCGGAATCAGACTCGGATCTTCGCCCGAACCTAGAGAGGCAATCTTCGTCGGAAAGCCTAAATATGGATGAAACCCGCAGAAGTAGTCGGAACGAAATACGCAGAAGTAATATGGATGAAATACGCAGAAGTGGTCGGAACGAAACCCACCGAAGTAGCCGGAATGAAACCCGCAGAAGTAGTCGGGCACATCCACAATCAGCGATAGAAACCGCCATTCGTGATCGTGCATACTCTACAAACGATAGAAGGATGACGCCCACGGCAAGTCCAAGTCGGAGCGAGGATACGCATTTGCAAAAAGTAAAGAAGCACCGTTCTCGGCAAGCGTCCGTCCCTCAGCCGTCACCAGTGCATGCGCACAAAAAGCACAAAACGCACCGGAAGTCACACAAACACGAGCTTACGCCACAAGTGTCGGACGCGTCGCTCAACCAAGACGAGGCTCCACGGGCGTTCAATGCGCTTTCGCCACCCGTTCAAGTGTCGCATAACGAGGTTTTGGACATCAATCACGTGGACTACACAAATTGGCAAAACCAATTGTGGCAGCTGGGAGACGATAGCCTAATTGAGATTTCGAACGGAAGCCTATTAGCTTTTTCCGGAATCGGAACAATTAGCAAGCAGATTCGCGCATACACAAAGGAAGACAATCCGCTGCTTGTTTCTCACGTGGGGATTGCGTTGGTTGGCACCGCAAACGAAATGATCAGGCTGATTGAGCGGTCTCGTATGTATGGGGGGCTGCGCTTGAATGCGAACGTCAAGCAAGTTGCAGGGTCTTGTGAATATATGCTGCGGTTGCTGGGGGAGTTAGACCCACACAAGGTTGATGTGTTTTGTTTGCACTCTACGGGAAGTCATGGCGTGCACATAGCACCGCTAAATACGCTTATTTCCGAGTACGTAGGACATATGTTCGTGAGATCGCTGCACGAGGCGATTCCTCTGCAGAATATGATAGATATTTTGACAGCAAGCATAGGAAACGGGTACAACTTTCGGGTTAGCGATTTGGTCCGCAGTGTTAATGATAAGAACAAACAGTCGAACAAAGTCAAACAATTTTGCAGCCAATTAGTTGCGGAGACGTACAAAGATTGCGGCATAATACCAAAACATATCGTTTCGATGAACGTCACTCCGGCTGAGTTTTACTCCGGGTATGAGGGCGACTTGCTGGCAAATGCCGCAAACAAAGAGCGCATGTTGAAGGTGTACTTAAAAGAGGAGGGGTGTACTTGCTCTTGTAGACTATGTTTCTAGATCCAAGCACAAAAATAGTTAACAGCAGGAGTCTCGTATCGTAGGCCGGGCCCCCATTCAACTGGTTGAATGGGAACTCGGGAGGGCCCCCATTCAACCAATTGAATGGGAACTCGGGAGAAACGAAACGACGAACGGATAAACTTATTGTGTTTGGGTATCCTATGTGGTTGCGCTGTGAGCCAGCGCCGCCTCCAAAAACACATCAATTTCCCCATCCAGCACCCCTTGGGCATTGCCGACCTCAGCGCCGGTGCGCGTATCCTTCACCAGCTGATACGGCTGCAGCACATATGAGCGAATCTGATTGCCCCATGCAATATCCGTCTTTGCAGCTTCGACCTTATCCAAATCGGCTTGCCTCTTCCGCATCTCAAGTTCATATAGGCGAGCCTTCAGCATGTCCAGCGCAATGGCTCGATTCCTGTGCTGAGAACGATCCACCTGGCTGGACACCACAATCCCCGTAGGAATGTGCGTGATGCGAATGGCGCTATCCGTCTTGTTTATATGTTGCCCCCCAGCGCCAGATGCCCTGCAGGTGTCGACCTTGAGGTCACGCTCCTCTATGACTATATCAACGGAGTCGTCCGTTTCCGGATACGTAAACACCGACGCAAAGCTCGTGTGCCGGCGCGCGTTGGCGTCAAACGGAGATATGCGCACAAGCCTATGCACGCCATTTTCGGCCTTTAACCAACCATACGCCTGGTATCCGGAAAATTTTAGCGATATCGACTTGAACCCCGCCTCCTCTCCCGGCGTTTCGTCAACGATTTCCGCTTTAAACCCGCGCTTTTCCGCCCAGCGCGTGTACATCCTTGCCAACATAGCGACCCAATCTTGCGCCTCCGTGCCCCCAGCGCCAGAATTAATCTCCATAAAGCAATTATTTTCGTCCGCTTCCCCAGACAGCAACGACGTCAACTGCGCCTTTTCTACCTCGATTTTCAGAGCGGACAACGCCGCAACGCACTCATCATAGGTGGCCTGATCCTCCTCCTCCTTCGCAAGCGCCATCAACTCCAGGGCATCCTCCAGCGTCTGCGAAAAGCGGGCCACCATGTCCACAACCCCCTGCACGGACGCCCTCTGCTTCAGCACGTCGCGAGCGCGCGCAGCATCGTCCCAGAGCGACTCGCTCTCGGCTTGTGCATCAAGCTCCTTCAGCAACGCCGCTTTTTTATCGAAAGACACGGCGGCCTTGAGCACTTTTAGAGAGCTCTCCAGCGTGTCTATGCATGACGCGACGTTAATGTTCAGTCAAAAATTACTCATTTATTATTCCTTATTATACCCAATCACAAAAAGAATTAGCAGCAGGAGTTTTGGAGCGCAGGTGCCGAGCTGTACTAAACGTACTGCTCAAGCCTGCGCTTCGAAACGACGAACTGATAAACTTTTTGTGTTTGGGTATATTCCTGCCCATAAAAACAATTCGAATTTTTACCTTAATCTAATGTGTGATTGGGTCTCGTGTTTATCCTATAAGGACGCCAACGTATCATAGTTTAATTCTACACTATACCTGTCGTTGCTGTATATACCCGAATACAGAGTGTCAACGTCAGATTTATATTGAAAGCCGCGGCATTTGTACGCTAATATATAAACATGAGGATTACTTGGCGGGTGAATTATGCGCAGTGTTATCATTTTTTGCTGTGCCATGTTGCCGTGTGTAATGCATGCTAGCGCGCCAGTCATAGAGCGGTATGTAGAGACGCTGAGATCCAGCTTATTAAGATTGCTTCGTGAAAAGAGCCGTCCTTTTGTTCTTGAACGTGCTCCTCGTAGTGCTCCTGAACGTATCCTTCATAATGGAATTACTATTCAGAATGGCAGAATATTCGTATATATGCGAGACTTTTTGTTAGCATCTCTGCAGCATTGTCGCGACAAGTTCGTTAAGACGAAAGATGGGAAGATCGTTCCAACAACGCTCTTGCTGGAAAACTTGGGGTGGTGCACTTCTTTCATCAATGGAACCCTCATAATTGATGTAAGATGGCTATTCAATATAGATTATGTTCTCCGCGACGATCGCGCACTCAATTTATTAGCTTTTCTATTTATAATCAGTGGAATTCTGAAACATAATGAAGAAGAAAAAGTGGCAGCAGTGAAGATTTTGCGACATGCTGCAGATAGAGGTAATCTTTGTGCAAAACTCAACCTTGGATGCTGTTTGGAACGAGGCGTTGACGTTAAGCAAGATGATCAAGAAGCAGTCAGGCTCTATAGGCAGATAGCGGAGGAAGCAGACAGGCTCTACGGGCGTATAGCGGAGGAAGCAGACAGGCACGGGCGTATAGAGGACTGGGCATCGGTGCCATTCTGCGGAGTATATGCATTGGCGCAATATCGCTATGGGCGGTGTCTTTTTTGCGGGACTGGAGTTCCGAAAGATGTAAAAGAAGCAGTCAAGTATTTCAAGCTTAGCGCTTACCAAGGAAATCCCATCGCGCAGTACTACTATGGGAACTGTTTGGAATACGGGGTTGGAATTGCGAAAAAGGAACAAGATGCAGTAAAATATTACAAACTTAGTGCTGACCAAGGATATGACGTAGCACAGCGCAACTATGGGGTCTGTTTGGAAAAAGGGATTGGAGTTGAACGAAATATTGCAGAAGCAGTCAAGTATTACAGACTTTGTGCTAACCAAGGACGTCCCTGTGTGCAACGTCGCTTAGAAGGTTTGGAACGCGAACTATCTCAACAAGGCAAGCAGTAACGTATCGCAACTTGGTGCGGCCCAAGGGCATGCCGGTGCGCAACGTCGCCTATAGCTAAACACTAAGTCCATTTCGCTTCGAAAAAAGCTGTCGTACGCACCGGGAGGAATGGGGCAGCTGAGTGCCCAGTCCACAACGTGCCTACAAGTAAAGCGAGGCTCCATATCTTTTTTATCATACTGCGCCTCCATATTTATAATTTGAGTATTTACATGCTTATAAAAACAATTTGAGCGCTTGTGTTTGATTACACAACGAGCATGAAATAACTGTCTTTTGCGACTTTTTTGATTGCACAACGAACATAAAATAACTGCCTTTTGCGGCTTTGGGATAATTACCGAATAACACGGGTGATAGCAGCTCTGTTCTTCAATA
>JAISXM010000058.1 GCA_031270515.1 Holosporales bacterium
AAGCTGCGGGAGGCGGCGCTTTTGAGGCAAAGGGAGATAAATGATCGACATAGCGAGATGACGGTGGCGATACAGCTGGGAGAGGCCCGAGGAGAGGCCCGGGGAAAGGCCATAGGAAAGGCCATAGGAGAGGTCATAGGAGAGGCCCGAGGAGAGGCAAATATCAAGACAAAAATTGCCATTTCTATGTTAGAGAAAGGATTGTCTTTTGACGTTATTAGTGATTACACAGGGATGTCAATCCATGAAATTAATACTATTCAGAAAGATGGCAAGTTGAACGCTGAAATATGACACCGGCGTCCTCCGAAAAATTTCTAATAAGCCCCCTTTGTTTCTGGTCCCTTGAGGATCGCACACTTTTTAACCGTAGTAAAAAATAGCCACTAAAATGGGTCCCCATAACAAACAATAAGTGTATGATTCACAGGATATGCTATTGGAAGCCGGATGCCTTAATAGGGCACGTCCGGTTTTGTGGAGGGGCGGCCATAGTAATATGAGCCGTCTACTCTCGAGAATTGCTGATTCCTGCTACGTTGAAGCAGTTTGCGCAACCGATCTGGTAGAATTTAGACAACAGTTGGTTTGTTCTGGAAACTCTACGTTCTCATCCGACTTAAACATCAGGTGAACAAACCAAAGGTTGCAAGATATCCAGTCAGTCCAAAAATCTGAACATTACGTAGAGTTCCGTAAACAGCGTAAGCAAACATCCATCCTAGGAATAATGTTCATAGGTATCTGGATCCGACTCACCACGTGAAATCAGGTTCCCCGGAATCATGTTCACCGGCATCCGGATCCGACCAATTGCCCCAATCCGAGGGGTCATACAAAAATTTTGAATCATCGACAACGCTTTCATTCATAAAAAGCTCATTCGTCTCGTTCAAGGGAACATAATCCCACGAGTTCTGACTGGGTGGGGGGGCACAGTGTCCACTCAGGATTTGCCTTACCTGGTTGCGTAGATAAGGGTTATATATGCCTAACTCTGTTGTGGGAGATCGAATTTCACTCGATTGCCCATCGGGATACTCAATACGTCCCTCATTGATACGTCCCTCATCGAGGGTGATAGTGGTACGCACCCCATTGACAACCACAGAGATGCGACGCCATGGGATCCCGTGGTTATTAGCCCTCATCCCGTGAACATCCATTCCCAAAACACTGCAAATCGCGACTACTCCTATAAACATTGTCTTCATAATTATTGACCTCCGATTAACTTCGACCTTAATGCTATTGTAGCACACACCCACATATGGATTCAATACCTATATCTGCCCATGAAAACTATTTAAATTTTTACCCTTATCCAAGTCTTGCATGACAACGAGTTTCAAATTGTTTGTTATAGCTAAACACTATAAAAACCCAGCAGCGCATTGCTTTAGAAACATTGTGAATGAAGCAAAGGCGGTGCCGAGTTTTCATAGTTTTAGCTATATGGGGGCCCCGATATCAGCGCGAGCGAACATTAGAAGCTATCGCCCAGGAAATCGTCTTCTTTCCCCTTTGTACCAGTGCCTGCTGAGCCAACGTTGTCCTGAGGGATACTCAGAGCGTTCGATTCAGCCTCGTCACTTTGTGGCTCCCCATCAGTAGCGTCAGGCAGGCACAAAATCGCCTTACGATAAGTAGCGACGTCCTGTTTGTTGGGTAGAGGGTGGTTCTTCTTAAATTCCCTGAAAAAATCGTGTCTAGGCTGTTGACGATATAACGTGGCCAAGCGATGATTGCCGTGGAGAGGGTACACAACGAGAGCGCCATTATCGTGGCATACTCGTATCGACCTCCATACGATCCTCCTATGATGCCCCGCCTCGAAAGCATCCATTTCCAGCGCGCTGCAAATCGCGAGCGCCCCTGCAATAATTATTCTCACCATATTCTGTCCTATAACAATGTATGAATCCTTAGCGTATTGTATCGCATTCGAAGGTGTCCTGTAAAGCTAATTCCTTAAGATGTCAACGCAATTTAGAAATGTCCTCTTTCTGCAATTTAGAAATGTCCGGTTCTGCAACATTCGTTATCAAGTGTCCTGTCGCTACGCCTTATGAAAAACCCGCACCACTTTGTTTTAGGTATAACGACTCCGTAATAAAAAAGAATCAACCCCCCGCTCCTGCCCAAGCACAACCACCTGTGGACTCGCTCACAAAAACCGTGTAGGGTTAGATTAAAGTTTGTTAAATATGTAGTAGTGTCCATGGCTGATAATACCAATCCTGTAGAAAATAATTCTCTGTTTACCATCCCAGTGCAATACTTGGTGGATTTGTCATTAGAGAATCCTAAGCCTCTCGTGCATTTAACCAGTACAAGCGAAGACAAGCCCGAGATTAGCATAAATGTGCAAGTAAACGCTCGCCACTTAACAGAGCGTATGTTTGAAGTTATTTTGGATATAAATTCAAAAGCAACACGCGGGGCCGACACAATGTTCATCTGCCAAGTAAAATACGGCGGGCTCATTGCGATCGGCGAACAAGTCGAAGAGTCGCAAATCAAGAACATATTATTAGAGTCGTGTCCGGAGTTCCTGTTCCCATTCGTTCGCAACATCATCGCAGACGCGACAAGGGAGACCGGCTTCCCCGCGCTCATGTTGCAGCCGGTTGATTTCAAGGCGATGAATAAGTCTGACTCTGCGAATGCCGACGGCACAAACCAAATTCACTAAGCTTCTTGCGCGAACGCAGGTCTTTACTGCGTATGTGGTGTCATCTGTGTTTGGCGTGGGGTTTTCCCCAATCGCGCCAGGCACAGTGGGAAGCGCGGTCGTGGTGGTGCCGGTGTGCTTATTCTTGCGGGACTGTACGGCGTCCGTGATTTTGTATGCACTGCTGATATCGGGGCTGGTTTCAGTTCCAGCGGTGGAGTGCTTGCTGAATAGGAATAAAAACAAAAACTTGTTGCTTTTTACAGAAAATATAGCAGCAGCAGGCGCGCCCAGCTTGCCGCGAAACGAAGCCGCGCATCAGCTCAAAAAGCTCATCGACCCGCGGTTCATTGTGATCGACGAAGTGGTGGGGCAATTGTGCGCCTTGCTAACGGTCGCCCTGTATTACCCATTGACCTACGTAAACGTCATCTTTGCATTTGTTGCGTTTCGTTGCTTTGACATTATCAAGCCTCCCCCAATTCGGAACGTTGAGCGATCGCTGGAAAAAAATCCTTCGCTGTGGTCAATAGGCGTGGTTGTCGACGATATAATAGCAGGGTTTATGGCAGGAGGGGTTACTTGCGGAGTGTATGCGTGTTACATAATACCCAAATAGATCTGTTGCGAAAGCCCTTTTGAGCCGTTGATTCCTGCTGTGTTGACGCAGCTTTCGCAACAGGTCTAATGTTTTGGCCTTGTAGTTTTGGGATTGACCAGACCGATATCCACAATTTGAGAACTAAAAGATCCTGCCTGTCCTGGGGGGCATATACAAAATAATTGCATTTAATGTCGATCAATGCTACGCGTGGGGCAAGGGTGGTTTTGAGTTGGTGCTACTATGAAGGTCGTTACAACTTTTTCTTTGTTTTTCGCTATGTTCGGGACTTGCGCCTTTGGTGCGGACAGAAATCCAATAAATCACACTCTTGTGTATCATGCGACAAGGTGTGGTGTGGATGCGGCCTTGTGTAAAATTCCTCCTGGCAAGGTTGGTGTGGTTGCTGCTGTATGTGCGGATTACAGCAACGTGCCACATAAAATTGCTGAGGTCGTAGATAAACCGTTCAAGGGGATGTCTGATCAAGCGTGGGGATGATGTCCTTTTACGAAAAACATGGCTTACACGAGGAATCAATGGATCATGATCTGTTGATGAGGCATTCTGGTTGCGAAGTTCAGTAATCATTTGGGAGTGGCTTAAAACAGTTAACGCGTTCTCACTAGTCACGTTTTGGGGACGGCGAGCTGTGTCCAGCCACTCCCCATTTTGTTCGCTTGTCTGGAATGGGCTATCCTTATTTCGGACAGCGTTGCACTCGAGTGGTTTGCTAGTATTGAATGAGGATCGGACGCGGACGGATTTTATGGGGATTTTTATATGAGCGCATGTGTTCGAAGAATTTGTAGGCTGACCAATGAAACGCGTGCATGGTGGGAGCGTTTCTTTGTTTTTTTGCAACAAAATGTTAAAGATTTGGGGGCTTTTTATGTGCACACGGCGCTTTTCTTTATAGTTCTTTCATCGTTTGGAAGTTTTCTAATATTGTCGGTAATGTTAGGATGTTCGATGATAACGAAGTTTGTATCGTGGACAGAGGGCTCAACGAACAAACGAGTAAAGTCGCGAAGTTGCCTGTCGTCTATTGTTGCTGCCTTAGTAATTATTGCGGCAATGAATATTGTGAAACATTACTTTCCACATCACACGCGATTAGTGAGCGAGTACGTAGACTGGAAAGCCGGCGTGATGATTGCTTGCTTATGTTTATATTCCTATCGAAATAATATGCACGTTATATCGTTTGCGTGCATCGTTTTTATGCCAATTCTACCGAGTCTTTTTTGGGCGAAGGAAGTCGTTGCGCAGCACCTTTTTGTGTGGGACTATTTGTGGGTATTGGTGTACATCATAGGAAGCATTGTGCTAAACATTTATATAAATACGTCGATAAAAACTGAACACAAACGGTGGATTTTACGTTTAGGCTGTAATTTCGCTTCTTTGTGGGCGTTGGCTGCCACTCTAGTATAGGGGGAATAAAGAGCTAGTATAGGGGGAATACAGAAATGCACTGATTCTGTTTTTTAAATCAAGACAAAGGACAGAATTTTGATTTGTTATTGGTACTGGGTATACATTTTCACCAAAAGGAGTTCAAGATGAAGACATCACTACTCATAAAAAACATATTATAGCAAAGCACTTTAAAAACCGTGCAAATCTTTTATTTCATCTGCAGTATATCTAAAACATTTAATAATTGCCTCTTGTAATGTATTAAA
>JAISXM010000068.1 GCA_031270515.1 Holosporales bacterium
AAAGTGTGGTGTAGGAGAGCTCACTGATATACTTACAGTATTAACCAATTTATTAATCGGAGCCCCAGGAGAAGTGTTGCGGGAGTCAATTGACGCCGCGCTAGCCTTAGATAGGGGCCCCGTTGCACGCTCATTGGACACTCAGGTTGAGTCTTCCGTCAATCCAAGGAATAAATATCTAACGTCGATACAAAAGGCTGCTTCTTTGCTAGCAATGTCGTCCCCAGATGTGATAAGCACAATGATTGTTCACCGTGCTCTATTTCACGACGATTCGATTCTGCAGTTTAGTGATAAGCAAACATCCGTATGTAGTGTGCTGCAGGCGCTTATGCGTGTGCCATTATTTTCTTATTACTTTTACTATATAACCCCTAGGGGATATTACGATAGCAAAGATCCTGATCTTTTAGCGCTTCCTCCTTCATCAAATGAAGTGATACGTTCGGTATTTGATTTTTTAAAAGAACCTATTTTAACTGATAATCCAGCGGAGTTGTTTAGATTTGAATCAAAATATAAATTTTGGCAAGACAAACTTCATACTTTGTACGTGAACACAATGATCCATGTGCAAAAGATTATATCGTCCAAACTCCCAACACTTTGTCGTCCGCTTTGGGTACAAAAAAATATACCAGAAAAACTTTACTGTCTGTTTGTTGAATCACTTCATCCTGCAACTATCTGCGCGGTCTTGGAAGAGACACGACCTTTGGATGCGGCACGTTCAGTTTTGGCGGATTGTGTTGACCCAACGAGCATATTGCAACAACATAGGTATAGTCGGATCAGCGCCGAGCTAAGAGACGCAGTTCACGCAAACGCGAGCAAAAAATGCTCGGCGGTTGCTGAGCTATTAAAAATGGCGTGGCAGGTATTCGCGTCTTATCCTAACGCGTATTTGCCATTTTTGGAAAAATACGCGTTGTGGAATAATCTGTATCGATCTAAATCATTATTAACAGATGTATCTCCGAATCTAATTGGAACGGGCCAAATTAATGAGGAAGTTTTATCTAATACGATAGATTTTGTACTAAATAGTCTTAGCGATATTCCGTTTTTTGCACATATTTTCCATTTC
Source organism: Holosporales bacterium (assembly GCA_031270515.1). Lineage (GTDB taxonomy): Bacteria > Pseudomonadota > Alphaproteobacteria > BNTO01 > BNTO01 > JAIRNK01. The sequence continues at coordinate 1,088 of JAISXM010000068.1, forward strand.
ACGTATCCTTGTTGCCAAGGGAAGTCTCAAGGGTTTGAGTCGCATTTTTCGTATATCATCCATACCGTCTACGAGGGAAGTCCTGCTGCTGGCGGGGCTGGGACGTCAGATCAATTAAGTCCTGCTACTAGCGAGGGCAGTCTTTCTTCCTATAAATCAAATCCTTTTTCCTACTCACCAAGTCCTTGCGTGAGCTCGTCAAGTTCTCCTTCCGTTGGCCCATCACGTCTCTCAGTTGGTCCATCAAGTCCTTCCGTTGGCGAGTCAAGTCATTCCGTTGGCGAGTCAAGTCATTCTGTTGGTCCATCAAGTCCTTCTGTTGGTAAATTAAGTTTTTCTGTTCGCGTAGATGGTCCCTCTGTCGACAAAGTTTATGCGGACATCCCATTGGAAATAAAGCTGATAAAACTACAGAACTTTTTTGGTAGCCTTCTTCGCCAATTTAGAGAAGTGATTTATTCTGTGTATTCAATGCTTGATTACCACGACAACTTTATTGATGCTCAATTAAAAGATCCGGTCCTAAATTACATAAAGCAGCGTGTATTTACAACATTGTCTCCAGCAGATTTATCTGAGCTTCTCGTTCAAACTATTTTAGCCGGCGACGTTGATTTGAATATGATTTGCCCCATAATTACGCAGATTTCAAACTACGAGCATCCGTTGGGGGGATTCCTGACCGCAAGCATGTTGCAGCAAGATATATGGATAGAGCTTAACAATAGAAACTCCATATATGGCAGTCTATCCGCCAGAGCGTTTTCGTTGCATGCAGATCATTTCAAAGCTGATGATCAAGCTGTCAGGCTAGCGCGCGAAGCGCTGGGGTTCAGCGGGTTGAGCGATGGTGACTACGATCGCCAACCATCACTAGCGTTGTTGTTTCTTTTCAGGTCTTGGCTTGAAATAATGCAAAAGGACAGGGATATTTTGTCTTTGACTGTTATGATGGCGAATCGCGGGAGTGTTCGTGCTCTACTTTACTATTTCGGGTATATAGCGATGGCAGCAAATTCTTCTGTCGTTTCAGAGGGTGATGCTAACTTGCAAGTCGAAAATCTGTTTAGCGAATTTAAACGTATTTTTCAAACATATAAATCATCAGACAAATTAACAAAAGTAAGAGAATTGTCGCAGGTTGTATTCTCTCCGGAAGTTGGGAGTAGTCTTACGACTTGGGCACGTACATATTTGCGAGATCCAATAGATGAGCGACTTCAATGTCTATGTCGGGAGTCTTCAAGAAAAGGCTTATTCTATGATATTCTTCATGAAATCTCGAATTTGCGTCAGCTTACGACTCCGACTCCGCCTCCTGCTTCTGATAGGGCTAAACTCTTTGAGTCAACACCTATTAAAAAGATAGATTACCAAGGTATACTGTGGAAATATTTGGCGAATCGCTTGTATAATGAGTTAGGAAGTGATACGCCTAGCAGTCGACTAGAGATGATCTCAAATATAGTTGATGTTTTGCAGCGGCATGTGTCGCTATGCAAAAAGATTACGGAGTTGGATCAAAGTGGTACAGCACATTTTTCCACGGTTCAAATCGGGTACCGTCATGTTAGTAGTAAAATGGTAGAGCTGGGTCTAATTTCTGCCGCAACACCTGCCGCAACATCTGCCGCAACATCTGCCGCAACATCTGAAGAAACGCAAGACGATATGCCGCCTGAACTAACGCGTTTATTGTCAGTGTATAAGCAGCTTGGGGATAAGTTCGGATTTGTTAAGGTCTTTCACGATACGGTTGGAGTATTACAACGCCATTACAATTCAATAAAAGAAAAAACTTGGATCCCTGCTGCGAAAGCTGAGTCAGCGCCGCAGGACTCAACGGCTCCAGACGGCGTTTGCAACGAGTCTCATGAAGGCGAACGTTCCGCGCCAGATGCGACCCCCGCAGAGACTCCCGCTCCAGATGCGATCCCCGCAGAGACTCCCGCTCCAGATGCTCCCGAGAAAGATATTCTCCCAAAAAATTCTTTCGTCTGGGCCGCATTTAAGATTAGAGGTAGTGTTGACTTACTGAATATGGCGGATTGTTTTATGCGAGCTCTGCTGACGAATATTGATGATGTACAATCGTCCTGGAATGAGCAAGAGTTAGGTTGTTTAGCTTTTTACATGACCAAGTGTTTGTGCATGGCTCCAGCAACATCCCCAGAAGACTTTAAAAAAGCGTGCGCTTCTGCGGCGAATGTGGGCATCGTGTTAGGTAGTTCGCGCGTTCGACAAGAATTACCGGAGCCTCCCCAAGTTGGTGATTTAAGTCCTGCACAGCGACCAACAGTGCTGCTTATTCCTAGGTTTGAGTCGTCGCTGTTGTGTGTCGCGTTGCAATCGTTACAAGATCCACAAATAATAAGAGAATTGTCGTCGTTATCAGATGTGATGAGGGAGGAAATGATAGAACGCTTCAGTTGCGCGTTACATAGCGAGGTTAAACTCGTTTCGGCCTCTTTGTATGGAGAACGCCAACGTCAGCCATGTATTTTGTTGAATCAATTTATTGGTGCAATACTCACGGAGTTGGATGAGGGGTTGGCAAAATGGGGGGCTGTGATGGATGCTCCTTTGTAGTGTAAATGCACATGCGAACCCTTCCTATAAAAACGATTTGAACTTCGCTGCAATGTAACGCTAATACTAGGAGCGAACGTTCAAGTCGTTTATTGTGGAAGAATTTATACGTGCGTAGCACAACGTTTCCAACTCTATAACTACTGGGGGTTATCTATTTGTTTAATAAATTAGATTTATTGGACATGTTGATGTTTGCGGTGGAAGCGTGCTGTGGTGCCGCTGTTTCCTACTTCGACTTTAAACAGCGAGAATTTTCGCTGATTCTTCCGTTGACTATGATTGCTGTGGGCCTTGCGTGGTGCATCAAGCACGCGTGCATCCCTATAGCCTTGGGGCCGATCTGCGTGTGCATCGTCGCGGCGTGCATCGCGAACCGCTGGTGGAAGCCTGTCATCGGAGAAGGGGACATCCTCTTGTTTTTTGCGTCAGGTCTTTTTGTGCCGAGCCACTTACTTGCCTTGTTTTTGTTTATGTGTGGCGTTATAGGTTTGCTGACGTGTGTTGTGATGCGTTCAACCAGGATCCCATTTTCAAGCGCGATTGTGATATCGATGATGTTCTGCTGGGGGATATCTGTATACCTGCCCATAAAAACAAGTTGAATTTTTATCCTCACCGAAGCCTTATAAGACAACGATATTCAAATTGTCAACGCAATTTAGAAATGTGACAACGATATTCAAATTGTTTGTTATGGGGAGCAGGTATATATAGACTTCAACTTAACAGCGTTTTTTTAATTAAATCTGCATTATTGTCGCAATGACGATTGATATTCTACTTATCAAGTGGCAGAGTTTATATTAGGCAGAGCATTCGTTGTTAAACGTCCAATGATTAAGAAGTTCATATCCCGAGCGAAAAGACAAACGAGACTGGAAGTCTTGCTCAAAGACGTTAGGCACGCCCTTCTCGACGAGGCGCATGCCGCGGAAATGCTTAGCCGCCTGCATGTAGCAGACTTGGCTGACGTAGTCGAGTGCTTGCGCCTAGCCGAAAGAGATCGGCTCGTGCACTTGGCGAAACCCCTTATTACCGCAGAGTTGCTGCTCAACCTACAGGAGAACTTTCGCCCGCAGATTGTTGACTTGCTGGGTATTCAACATTTCAAAGACTCCGTATTACAACTGCCGAACGAAAGTATTTTTGCGCTGATACAGTCATTTGACGAGGAAATGCAGCAACAATTCCTAGAATTTCTTCCTCCAAAAGTAAAAAAGGTCGTGGGCTTATTTCTGGCGTATCCTGAATCCTCTGTTGGGCGATGCATGTCCGTAGATTTCATTGCGATTCCAGAGGACGCGACTGTTGGGCAGGCGATGGAATGCGCCCAAAATAAGACGGATTTGCCGGAAAATTTCGCAGAGTTTTTCGTCGTGGACAAGAACGAGGTCCCAGTTGGTGTCGTGTTTGTCAAAGACGTTATTGCGGCGCCAGTCTCAGACAGTGTTACCCAGCATATGCACACAGATATAATTCCCGTCGAAGTAAATATGAAAAAAGAAGAGGCAATTCTTATATTTAACAAATATAATGTCGTCCGCGCGCCTGTAATTTCTCACGATAGAAAGATTGCAGGAATTCTTCGGTCTGATGACATATTGATCATCGTGTCCGAGAACCTTTCTTCGGGAATTTTAAACGTTGGCGGCGTTTCAAGCAAAAGCCATGAAGGTACGTTTTGGCGAGAGTGCTTCTGTCGGCTGCGCTGGGTTGCCGTTACGGTTATCAACGCGTCATTTTCGCCGATTGTGATCGACTCGTTTCAAGACATTATCCAGCAAGTGATTTGTTTGGCCATATTGATGCCGCTGGTTGCATCGATTGGCGGCGTTGTTGGCATTCAATCTGTCAGTATCATTATAAAAGAGCTGTCAGAGGGGACTTTATTGGAAAAGAATTTCATAAAAACCACCATAAAAGAATCATTCCTTGGGATGATCAATGGCGCAATCATTGGGGCAGTCTTGGGTTGCGCAGTTGCGGCATTCTTTGGCAATGCGAAACTTGGCATGGTCCTCTCGTCGGCGGTGTTCTGCTGCGTTACGTGGGCGGCGTTTGTGGGCTCTGCGCTGCCAATCCTGTGCTATAAAATGGGCATCGACTCAGCGATATGTTCCGGGCCTATTGTCACTACAATAACTGATGTGTCTGGATTTGCGATTTTTCTTTCGTTGGCGAGGTTGGTTCTCACATAAATGGAGGGGATCCAAGCACAAAAATATATCAGTTCGTCGTTTCGTTTCTCGCGGGAGTCATCAAATGGAACAGGACGTCCTTGTTCTGATCGGTCCGTCAATGGGGGGCAAAAAATATTTGCCGTTATTTTGCGACACCTTTTCGTAAAAACAATTTGAACTTTTATATCAGTAGAGTCGCATCGCAAATACTTTGAACTTGTTTATTGTGTGTGAACGATGCTATACAATCACAGTACAAAAAAAGTTAATAAAGTAAATTGGTAAAAGTGGTTGCATTGTTAACTTTTTCCGTGACAGAATTAAAGTTGGACAGGCATCTCACCACTGCACGCCCCCTGGGTGGGTGGGGGTTGTGGATGGCATTCTATCACAAAAAGATTAAAAAATCGTTAAGATTCTTCTGAAATAAAACCGAAGTCCCACAAGAATCGACTTGACTCCCACTGTAAAGTAATATTCAAGGTGTGCGTGAGTTTCAAATTGTCTTTAGGGGGCAGCCATAAACGGAGGAGACCCAATATCAAAAAGCTTATCAGTGCTTTGCATTTTTGCATAAAAGCACCAGAAATTTTGTGCCATACGTGGGGAGTGGGCCCGGTAGGACTCGAACCTACGACAGCTTCGTTATGAGCGAAGAGTTCTAACCAACTGAACTACAGGCCCGCAAAATCGCCACTCTGCCACGTCTTAAGCTTACTGAAAGAGGCGACGCCCGTCAACGAGCAATGTGTGGCGATTCAGCTCCCAACATCTAAAACTTTGCACGGCCGGTCCCTAGCAAACCCTACGCGGCCACGTCCCTATCCTGCACGCTCAAGCGCGCAAACAGCTCATGCAGCCCGATGGCGTGCGATGCCTTGACCCACACGGCATCCCCATCGCGCAAATCACGCAACAACAAACGCTCCAGCTCATTCAAAGAACTCGCTAACGCGCCGCGCTTGCCCTTGGGCATTGCTTCAAACGGCTCCTGCACAAACTCCCCTAATGCGTAAACTTTATCGAAATCGCTCTCGCTCAGAGCATCAAACAGCTGCGCATGCGCATCACGCGTCGTCTTCCCCAGCGCCAGCATATCCCCGACCACCGCGATCTTGCGCGGGGCCTGCATCGACGCAAACGCACGCATTCCCGCCAACATAGAGGCCAAGTTCGCATTATACGCGTCATCCACCAACTGCACCTGCCTCGCCCCATCAAGCATGAGAGTGCGCACCTGCCCCCGCCCGGGCAAAGGCGCAAGGCTGCTCATCACAGGCAAAAACACATCCGTGATCACCTGCGCATGCTCGCCAACTATGTGCTGCAGCGTCCCGTCATACGCGGCACACATGGCCGACGCAAGCGCAATCGCGCTATCCTGAACGAAGTGCTCCCCAACTGCGCGGATCGTGTACTCAAACGTGACCCCGCAGACGCGCAGCACCACGTGCGTTTGATTGCCGTCCACAACCGCACTAGCGATCTGCACGGAGGCGTTGTTATTGCCAACAGTCACAACGTCGATAGCACCAAACTCCTCCGCGACATGCTTGATCACAGGGAACAGCTTATACGTCTCCTGGTCAACGACAACGACTCCGCCAGAACACAGCCCCGAAAACAGCATCGCCTTCTCGTGAGCAAGCGAATCCAGGGACTTGAAATTCTCGATGTGCGCGCACGTAATCGGGGTCATCACGGCGATATGGGGATTGCACAGAGCCGCCAACACCTGCATAGAATCCGGCTCGTCAATGCCGATCTCGAACACCCCAAAACGCGTGTCGGCGGCCAGCTGGGTGATGCTCAGCGGAAGCCCGATCTTCCCGTTGTGGTTACATCGCGTCGACACCGTATCGCCCGCATGCGCCAGCAGCGCGGCAATCCATTCGCGCACTGTAGTCTTGCCGACGCTCCCGGACACCCCAACGATGGTAGCCGCGGTCCTTGCCCTGGCGTATTGCGCGAGGTCCATCAACGCAGCGTGGGTGCTGTCCACCTTTATGTGACTGTACGAACTCAGCTCCGGAAACGCCTTCGCTCGCTCGACTATAGCCAACTGGGCGCCACGCTCGCACGCTTGGGCGACAAAATCGTGCCCATCCACGCGCGCCCCGCTTAGCGCGATAAAAACTTGCCCAGGCGTGATGGTCCTTGAGTCGATAGAAAACCCGGCGATTGGAGTATTTGTCGGCACGGAAATAAAACGCAGCGCGCAAACGATGTCGTCGAATGTCCACGCAGAAGTCGGTTGCGTTGGATCATCCACGGCGCTGGTCGTGTCTGGCGGATTTTTGTCAAACTCTACTAAAGTGCATTCATCTATCATACATACTCTATATATAATTCCCTAACCAGTGCTAAACTACTTATTGTGAGTTCACAGTATTTATAGTTGACTGAATATAAATCCTGTCGCTAAGCAAGATTTCGTTCCCCATAACCTTTTGATACAGCTCATGACCACGCCCAGCTACTAACAGTATATCTCCTTTGGCAAGATCTGCAATGGCTTGGGATATAGCGACTCGCCGCCCCGGAATTTCCGTCACGCGGTGGTCCGGCCCTGCCCCCTGCGTTCCTTCTAATATGTCCTTGCGTATCGACGCGGGATCCTCAAACCTTGGGTTGTCGTCCGTCACAATCACGCGCGACGCCAGCTGCACCGCGATGCGCCCCATTTGAGCGCGCTTCGTTTTGTCGCGGTCTCCCCCGCAGCCGAATACTATGACCAAATTATTGTGCGGGATGTTTTTTAATTCCGACAGCACCGTAACAAACGCATCCGGCGTGTGGCAGAAGTCGACAAAGATGCTGGCGCCGTTGTGGGTGCCTACCAGCTCCATGCGCCCTGGGATGGGGGACAGGTACGGAATCGCGGCGACAAGGTCGTCCAACACAAGGGCTCCATGCGCACCAAGGATCAACCCAAGCGCACACAACAGGTTCTCCAGCTGAAATAGCCCTGAACCATGGTACGTCACGCGTTCAAAGATTCGGTCATATACGCGCAAGTCAAATGTAATGGAACTCGCGTTGGTTGCGTAGCTTGTTATAGCTAAATCCGCAGGTGGGGAGCCGTATTGTGAGCTTTGGGCTCCGCGTTGCGAGTTTTGGGAGCTGTCTTGGGAACCATATTGAACGCCGTATGTAATGATCTTCAAGTGTTTTTGAGCACAAGCATCCAAAATGCGCGCGTCGCAACCAGCCTTTATTACGGCACTCGCCCCGTCACGCGCCAATTCCGCGAACAAACGCATTTTCGCCGCGATGTAGGCGTCCATGTCGTTGTGATAGTCAAGGTGATCTTGAGTAATGTTGGTGAGCGCAACTGCATCGAAACTTAAGCCATCAAGCCGGCGCTGATGTAGCCCATGGCTGGTAGCCTCTATTGCGGCGCATTGCACGCCTGCGAGGGACAATTTGTTTAAAATTTTGTGAAGGGACACTGGATCGTACGTGGTCAAGGATGGGACGCTAATGTTCGACAAAATCCTGTTTACGTTTTCTTGGGACAGATCTTCAGCGGCAGGTGGATGCTCAAATGTTGGCTCCGATACGCTCTCAAAAGCTGGCCCTGATACGCTCTCAAAAGCTGGCCCCGATACGCCCTCAAAAGCTGGCCCCGATATTCCTACGCCCTCCGATGTTGGCCCCGATATTCCTACCCCCAACGTTCCTAAGCTGGCGGCCGAAATCCCCAGATGCCCGAGCAATTGACGCACCATCACAACTGTAGAACTTTTGCCATTGGTTCCAGTCACCGCAAGCAACGTATTTGGCACAGGGGCATACATATGTTGGCATAATTTGGCAACAGCCATACGAGCATTTTGGATGGGGACTATTGGCGCAGTCCCGAAATCGCTTAATTCTGGCAATTCAGCTTGTGAGGCTTCGGCCAAAACGAGCACCGCCCCCTGAGACAGCGCCATCGGAATATACTGCAGCGCATCCGGAGCGGCAACAAATATATCGCCAGGGTTCGTTGCGCGCGAATCCATCGCAACCCCAGACGCGGGCACTGCGGTGTTCACATGTACGCCAAGGGCATCCTTTAGTATATCTTTCGCATCCACTTCGCTATCCAAAACCTGCATGCACAATCATTCGCGAAAACCGTATCCCCCACGCCAAATTAAATGCGGAATTACGATTTTTGCCACAGATCCATTTGTACTGATGCTAATCCATTTGTGTTGATGCTAACACAGTATCTATACCGAGTCCCCACATATAAAGGAATGCGTCGACACATAAAAAGACATATTCTTAAAATAATAGTTTAAATACCTAAAAAGCTTCGTAGCGCCGCCGCAAACTCCGACGCCAGCTTCTTCCTATCCTGAAGGCCTTGTGCCGTGCGGCTTGCAATATCCGCCGTTTCCTCGCGCCGTGTAATAATCGCCTCACTGATTTTTACAGTTACATCCGGGCACTCAACCAATATGCGCTTTAAGTCGTCCCTCTCCAGCGAATAAATCACCGCATCGCAATGAGCTGCCACGGTTGCGTTTCTGGGCGCACTATGCAACACGCCGCCCTCTCCAAAAAAATCGTTCGTCACTAAATAAGTTATGTGCTTTTTTATGCTCTCATCGCTTGATGGATCAGGGACCTGTATCGATATATCGACCATCCCCTCCCCAATAAAATACATAGCGCTGCCCGTAGTCTTTTCCGCAATGATAATTTCGCCGGCCTTGTACGTTTTAGGCGTCAGCACGCCCGCAATTTTGTGCAGTTCTTCTTCCGAGCACGTCGCAAACAGCGGGCTAAGCCTTGCCACATCAAACGCTGGCGTCGTTGCGACGGATGACCTCAAATCCGGCTCATCATTCCCTTTAAATATACGACAAGTAGTCTCGGCAAAGTTAATATTGTGATCCCCTAAGTGCTTAACAATAGACTGGATCACATTATGTACAACCACTTTCTCTTCCGAGAAATCGGGAATTTTGAACAACACCTTATACGAAACCAAGCCGCCCGCTAAGTTTTGGGCGAACACTTTCGCTTGCTTTTCGAACACTCTCGGAGCCCCAGCTGCCGCCGCCTGCAATATCCGCTTCGCCCGATCAACCGGCACAAATGGATCGAGCACGACCTCCACGCTGCCCCAATAATCATGATGCGGGTCGCTCAAATTAACCACAACGTGATCCAACAACGCTCCATTACTAATAACTAATGTCGTATTGTTTATCAACGAAAACACTGTTTCTCTCAGCTTGATTTGTTCGACCTTTACTATCTCGCCACTCGGCAGCTTTATCCAATCTCCGACTTTAAAGTTTCCCGTGAAATCTAGGATTACGCCCGCGATGCAATCCTTCACAAAGGTTTGCCCTGCGTAACCTAACCCCGCGCCCACGGTTACCAGCGACGCCCACACCCCGGTCGCAGGCTTGCCATACACGACGACCAAAACGAAAATTGCGCCTATGGAATAAATGCCTATGGCGACAAAGTCCTTCAGTACGCGGGAAATCGGCTTGCCGCGCCTGGCTTCCATCGGGTCCCAGCAAAATATGGAAAAGAACCGCACCACGACCCACGACAGCAACGCGATGGTCAACGCCTTGAGCCCTTGCTCTATGTCGTATGAAAACCCTGTGTTGTCGGCACTAATTGCGTCGCCGGCGCTGAATAAAAACAACAGAAGCCCTACGCACGTGACGCCAATCGTCAAATATGAAATGCCTTTCCAATTCACGGTCGCTGTCCCGCAAAGACTATTTGTATATTTTTAGTATTACATTGAGCGAAGTACTCGTCAATAGATCTGAATAGAAGATTGTCGAATCGTAGTCTCGATACTATCGTGGTCAATTCAAATCGACAAATGTACACCATAGTTTTGTCGCGATATAAAAAGTTCAGGTTAATTTCGCAAAAAAAATTCAGACTAATTTCGCCAAAATTGATTCCTCGTTTTGCGCCCAAACGGCTCCCTCGTTTTGCGCGCTCGTTCCCACAACATACGGCTCGATCACCAACGATTGCTGCACCTGGCTGATCGATTCGCTTGCCTGCACCGTAATAATGCCGTCTTCATCCACGTCAATGCTCAGATGAATTTGCGGGACGCCCTTGGGCATGGGGCGCACCCCTTTGAGGACGAAGCTCCCCAGCGAAGTGCAATTGGCCGCCATCATATCATCTCCTTGCACGACGTGAATAAGTATAGACTTTTGATTGTCGTATATCGTGGAGAATTGCATATCCACATGAATAGGCGTGGGGGTGTACTTCGGAATAATGTTCTCCACGTACCCCATTACTGTTTGGATCCCAATAGAGGAGGGGATTATATCTAAAAGGAGTGGCCGGGGAGCAGGAGCCTCTTTTACAGGGGGCGCCGCATTTGTTCCGGATGACAAAGCTTCGCAATGTACCGCTGTGCTCCTTGATGACGACAAAGCTTCGCGATGTCCCGCCGTGCCCCTCGATGACGACAACGCTTCGCAATGTACCGCCGCCCCTAGTGCTACAGCGCGATCCGGGTCGATAGCGTCAAACACCTTGCTGGCTCCAAAGTACTGGGACAACGCGCTTACAACGCTCCGCAGCCTTGTCGACCCGCCCACAAGGGGAACGCCGTGGATGTCGCCAACCTTCATGTGCAAATCCGCAAGCAGCCTCTGCACAATAAACACCGTTCTTTGCACATGCATAGATATGGACGTGTCTATACAATCGACGACATCTGACACAGGGCACGCCACGTTCGGTATGCCCTCAAAAAGCTCATTTGCGATGTTTTCTTTTCGCATGTCGTTATAACGTTCCTTTAGAATCCTTGCGTAGTAAAGCGATGTAATATCAGCTGGGTTCCAATTAAGAAACGTCGCAATATCACGGTCTATATTGTTGCCTCCAAGGTTCAGATCTCCTGTAGTCCCCAGCACTTGAAACACGTGCCCTTGTATGCGCAAAACTGTTGCGTCAAATGTTCCTCCACCGAAGTCGTAGACCAAGTACACGCCTTCGGTATTGCTTACGTTCTGCTCGCGCGTTCCCATGTTCTGCTCGCGCGTCGTCTGCCCCTGGTTATTTCCCATGTTGTGTTCGCGCATCGCCTGTCCTTGGTTCAGCCCATATGCAATTGCGGCGGCGGTTGGTTCATTTATCAAGCGAATCACATTTATCCCCGCTTTTTGTGCGGCAAGCTTAGTCGCCTTGCGGGCTACATCCGAAAAGCGAGCGGGGACCGTAATTACGGCGTTAAATGAGGTCGTGCTGAGAGCGCGTTCGGTTTGCGTTTTTATGTGCGCCAACATTGCTGCGGATAAATCGAGCGCAGTCAATCCATTGTGCAAGGGCAGGTCAGGGGTTTCCATGAAACGCTTAAAATCGTGGTATAACTTGCGCGTCGTATTTGTGTCTATATGTATGTTATAGTCTGTATTCGCACGCACGTTATTGTCTGTGTCTGCGCAAATATTGCTATTATTCTTTACTGACAAGTCCTCCGTCAATACAGTTGGCGTCAACTCGGCTCCGTTCACGGGGATGATTGTTGCGCGTTGCTGCTCAGACAGCGCGACTACCGAGTTTGTTGTCCCTAGGTCTATGCCAACGCACGGAACATGCGTCAACGCAGAAACATCATTGCTGAGTGATATTAATTTCATCAATTATTGTCCATATGCAAGAAGACTCGCCATATATACCGGATTCCCATAACAAACAATTTAAAATTCGTTGTTTTACAAAACTTCGACTATGAAATTCGTTGTATTGCAAAGCTTCGACGATGAAGTTTGTTGTATGGCAAAGCTGTGACGATGAAATTCGTTGTATTACAAAGCTTCGGCTATGACAAACGTTCAAATTGTTTTTATGGGCAGCTATAACACGGGGATAACCCTGAAGGATAATAGCAAACAATCACGCTTATGTGTTGGCTTAGATTCATAAGTTCAGGAGATCGCTTGTCAAAACACGACTCAATCTCCCTAGCATTTACTGAGTACTATTTTTTTATAAGTACTATATAGTTTCTTCTGCTTTATTATCACTCGTCCTCACTATCACTCATATCACTATCACTCAAACATATTGAGGGGTAACCGCACACAGAGTTTTTGCAAGGGAGCATATAGTTTACGTCTAGTTCATCACGTACTGTACGCATAGCAAATGTCACTGATTCATCAATGTCTGATACGTCACTGGGGAAAGAATATTTTCGCAATAATTGCATGGGGGAATACGCAGGACGATATCCGTCTAATTCAATAAATCTGCTAAGTACGGGTTCTGGTATATCAAAAATTTCCCTACATTTGATATATTGTTCGGCGTCTTGTCGTCAATGATCCTCACCGCACGAGAGAGTTGTTTTCGCAATCCAATAGCCGTTGTTTGCAAACTCATGCACTGCCCAATCGTTACAGCTTACTTCTACTGCATCCACACGAGCCTCGAGCGAAATACGCTTCTGTGGTCGCATGGGGGCGTAGCTATAGCATTGCTGAATAGTAATATTTTTTTTTGACTGGGGGTAAATATCTCGCTGCGATTGTGTTATATTAAAGGACGTTGATTTCATATTACCCCCTGAATTCTTATGACCTCGTTCAAAAATGCACTTACTTTCGTCGCTTGTACGGTATTCACAATCTCTCATTCTTTTGGGAGCAACCCTGGTTTAGCTAGCCCTGCTCCAGTTGATATGGCGGCGACACCTCCAACTCAAAGCAAGACGACTCCTGCTCCAACTTCAATGGTTCCTGCTGCAGTAATGACAATGGCAAGTTATTTGGGAAACTTTCCTTCACAAATAACTGATCCCAGGGGCGTATCTGCGTTAAGCGCTTTTGCAAATGAGCAGCCTACTATATTCCACGCGAACGGACTCACGGGATTCTCGTCCAAATGCTGCATTTTTGAAATCCCGTTTGATCAGAACATTCACGGAATGGCTGACTTCGGCCAAATGGAGTGCGTAGTATTTAAAATATTACAACACTTAAAAAGAGACAACTTTCCCTCTGTATTATTTGATGTAGTTAAGTGCGTAGTGGTATTGAACGGAGATAGTATTCCTTATAACACGTTTGTTAAGTGTCCGAACTTGGAAGTTGTTATATTTGGGCGTTCTATTCTGGCAATAGAATCATCCGCATTTTTTAACTGCGTTAAGTTGAGTGTTGTTGCATTGCCTGATCGTCTTACATGCATTGACAGAGCCGCATTTAAGGACTGCCACTCTCTAACTGACATTTCTTTCCCAGTTACACCTTTTACCATAGGCTCTATGGCTTTTGCCGGTTGTGGCTTTAAAACATTGCTATTCCCTCCGAATTTAAAAATTAAAGTTGATGCCTTCTCACAATGCAGTCAATTGCAATTAATATTAACTCAAGGACCTATTATTGTACAAATACCAGTGCCGATATTTGATTTCGATCCTAGCGCAACTCAGCTAACGGTGTACTTTACAACAACAGAATGTACGTTAGTAGAAATTTATCGGCCCTTTAAGCCGGCTGAGTTCAGTAGTCCTGTACCATGGTGCTATAGTAGTTCATTTATTGAAACTGAACTTCGTCAGATCACTTTTCCATCGTCGCTTAAACACATTGGTGACTATACATTTGCTAACTACAAAAACTTAATTTCTGTCAAGTTCGAAGAGCCTGCACATATAGAAGTTATAGGGTCTCATGCATTTGCGGGATGTGGAATCAATATTTTTACTTGTCCACAAAGTTTACGACATGTAAAGGCTTGCGCCCTTTATTTTGCGGAGTGTCGCGGAGACGTGCCTCCGAAACAGTCTCAGCCGCAATCTAAGGTTGTAATTGACGTGGAAAGAGGCTCAACGTTCTCTCTTCAAGCCGTGTTTCCTACAGCAGCTAGAGCGTTCGTACGGCTATCAGAAGATCAATTAAAGAGGAGAAGAGGAGAAGAGAGGAAAATATGGAAATATGTGAGCATATTAGGTGGCGGGAATAGACAATTTTAACGTTTCCACAGTGATATGAACAACGATCTTTAAGTGTTACTACTCACCTACCCATGTAACGGCAAAGCCCTTTATTTGTTAGCAACACAGCATCGCACATTTTTAGGCAACTATAAAAAGGCACGTAATTGGGTGTTTTCATCCCCGATTTCACGCTTGCACAAAAAATAAACAGTTTTGTGTTGCCAATAAAATAAAGACTTTTGCATAGCTGAGTAGGAATAGTTACCTAAGAAATGTGCAATGCTGTGTTGCTAACAAATAAAGGGCTTTGCCGTTACGTGGGGAGGTGAAGAGTAACGACGCCTGAAAAACCGAGAATTTTCAAACGGAATTTATCCATTGTGTTTGGATCTCATATATCGTATAAATACGAAAGGTTGGTTATTTACAGACGTGTGTTATGAAATTCACATCACTTACAAAATTTACATCACTTACATTTATATCGTGCTTATTTGTTGGCGGCTCTGCCTTTGGCTCTATTGCCTATCATTACGAGTACCGCACAGCTAACGGATTATGTGAGCTCGACTACTATGCGTGTCGCGATGAACTGGACCCCGGAGGATATGTATCCAATCATGTTATAGCAAGCTCGGAGGTGATTCTACGAATCCAAGAGTTTCCGTTCGTGGCCCCCATTTTCCGAGCGTTGGGAGACGAGCCGTTTCATCCCTTGGATGAGCTCATAGGCGCCCTGCTGGCGGTTAACTCCCGGTCCACGTTCGTCGCGGGACCTGTTTGTAACATCGCGACCTTTTTGTCGCAAGAAGATCCCAACAGGAGATCAACATGGGATAAGCTCGCCCTGGATGCAAGCCAGCTTCCACGTGTGGACATTTCTCGTGGTATAGGAGCGTTAAACGCATCTATTAAGCGAGAGATCGATGACATCGACGCCTTGGCAAGAACCATCGCCGCATCAGGGGTTGCGAGAAATGACGCTATCGCTGTTATCGCAGGACTGAAAAAGCTGTTTCTCCTACGAGATCAATTCAATTACAACGCGACTATAGCCCCAATGGATGGTCAATGGCTAAAAATGTACCGTGTTCGTACGTAAGACAGCTATCCGGGTCCCCAGAACAAACAATTTGAACGTTTATCCTCGTTTAAGCCTTGTATTACAACGAAGGTCAAATCGTTTGTTATGGGGACTACACGCTGGCCAGCGTTTGCTAGTGTGCGAGCTAATGCCGATAGAAACAGCCTCCAAACAATTGTCGCATGGGGATGCTCTTTGTCCCCTTCAGAATGCCGAAAGTATGGGCTCTTCCAATTTCGGCCCCCTCAGGTTTGGCATTTCCCAGGTTTGGCATCTCTCCGATTTGAGCTATACTGGTGCGGGAGTAATGAGTTCGGTGTTGCCAATGTTGACTCGCAGAAAAGACGAATTTAGCGTAAATGTGTGGCCATGTTTTGTTGATGCACTATCATCGCTATTGATGGTGATTGTATTTGCAATTATTGGTGCATTTATTTTGCAAGCATATTTGTCCACTGTATTAAATGATACGGATGCGTCTTTGAAGAATTTGCAAAGCAATTACTCGAATCTACAGCAGCAATATTCATCCCGAGACACAGAGATTCGTCAGTTGCAAATGGAGATCCAGCAGCTCCAAAATCTTTTGGGGGCAACCAAGGCGAGCGAAACAAAGCTTAAGGTTAATAATTTTAATTTAAACACGCAAATTTCTGATTTAATGTCTAAAATCAATGACTTGAAGACGCTCCTTGCGCTTGATCGCAAAGAGTTTGAGCAAAAAGAAAGCGTTCTTAAGGAAAATATGAACAGTGCCATTGCTGAAAAAATCGAGCAATTGAAACAAATACAAGAAGAGTTGACCTTGCTTAAGCAGCAAATCCCCTCGTATGTATTGCAGAATCCGGAGCTTTTGAGGTACCGCTCGGAATTCTTCGCCACGCTGCAAGACATTTTAGGCGGGAGGTCAGACGTGCGGACCGTGGGCGACCGGTTTGTTTTTCAGTCCGAAGTGTTTTTCGCACGTGGTTCAGATGAGCTGGGCGACCAAGGGAAGCAGGCGCTTGATACGCTGGCCAAGGTCTTGATCGACATCAGCAGCAAAATTCCGGAGAATATAAACTGGGTCCTTCGCGTTGACGGGCACACGGATGTGCTGCCGATACACAACGATCGCTTTGATTCTAATTGGGAGCTGTCAACGTCGCGCGCGCTTTGTGTCGTGAAATATCTGGTCAGCAAGGGGATTAGCCCCAAGAATTTGGCGGCGGCGGGGTTTGCGGAGTACTATCCCTTGACGAGTGACGCGAATAAAATGGCAAAGAATCGGCGGATAGAGTTTCGTTTTGACTCGATTGAGTCGCATCCAAAGGAATAAACCGGGGCCCCATAACAAACGATTTGAAATTCGCTGTATTACAAGGCTTAGACTAGGCTAGGCTAGAAATTCAAATTGTTTTTATGGGCAGGAATAAAGGCATACCCAAGCACAAACAGTTTATCAGGGCGTCGTTTCGGGGCTCGTCGGTTCCCATTCAACTCGTTGAATGGGGTCTCTGGCTTATGCTCCGAGACTCCTTCTGCTAATTCTTGTCGTGATGATGCTTTGGTATCACAATATAAAAAAAGTTGAGGAATTAATTTGGCAAAAGTGGTTGCATTATTAACTTTTGCAATGACATGATTATATATAGCCGATGCGTCCTTTTTCGCACGCCCCCTGGGTGGGTGGGGGTTAGGGATGGCATCCTATCACAAAAAGGTTAAAAAAACGTTAATAGCTCGAGATTTTGAAATATTTGTCGCGTATTTTAGAGAAGAGGTGAGTTTATATTTTTGTAAGATTGTGGCTAGTCGACGGCTGTTTTTGTGTCGTACAATCCACAACAGGGGCAAAAAAAATATAGAAAATGGTGATTTTATGCTTGCACAGAGCAGAGTGATTTTTGCAAAATCTGTTAGACTCGAAGA
>JAISXM010000089.1 GCA_031270515.1 Holosporales bacterium
GCTCCCCCAGGAAAGTTGTGCCATCGTAGAGCTCCCCAAGGAAAGTTGTGCCATCGTAGAGCTCCCCCAGGAAAGTTGTGCCATCGTAGAGCTCCCCAAGGAAAGTTGTGCCATCGTAGAGCCCCTCGATGAAAGTTGTGCCATCGTAGAGCTCCCCAAGGAAAGTTGTGCCATCGTAGAGCCCCTCAAGGAAAGTTGTGCCCGCGTAGAGCCCCTCGAGGAAAGTTGTGCCATCGTAGAGCCCCTCAAGGAAAGTTGTGCCATCGTAGAACCCCTCAAGGAAAGTTGTGCCATCGTAGAGCCCCTCGAGGAAAGTTGTGCCATCGTAGAGCCCCTCAAGGAAATCTGTGTTCCAGCCAGCGTAGAGCCCCTCGATGAAATCTGTATTCCCGCCAGCGTAGAGATCCTCGATGAAAGTTGTACCTCTGAATATCGCAACGTATCCACCATAACATTTGAACGTGGGGTCCAACTGAGACGGATCGAAAAAAACGCTTTTCGGTCTTATTCGTCATTGTCATCTATCTGTATTCCATCCAGCGTAGAGATCCTCTGTGAGGGTTGCTTCTTTTTGTGTTGCAACTTAGTCACCGTAATATTTGAAACTGGGTCCAAACTGTGCTATATAGAAAAAGGCACTTTTCAGCGTTGTTCGTCATTGTCATCTATCTGTATTCCATCCAGCGTAGAGATCCTCTGTGAACGTTGTTTTTCTGGATGTTGCAAATTATCAAACATAACATTTGGATATGACTCCAAGTTGAGCCGGATAGAAAAAAGCGCGTTTCAGTATTGTTCGTCCTTGTCATCTATCTGCATTCCTTCCAGTGTAGAGTTCATCTGTGAAAGTTGTTTTTCTGGATGTCGCGACGTACGCAACGTAATATTTGAATATGACTCCAAACTGAGCAAGATCGAAAAATGCGTTTTTGAGAATTGTGCTTCATTGTCATATATATGTCTTCCATTCAGCGTAGAGATCCTCTGTGAACGTTGTTTTTCTGGATGTTACAAATTATCAAACATAACATTTGAAGTGACATCCAAGCTGAGTCGGATAGAAAAAAGCGCGTTTGAGAATTGTTCGTCCTTGTCATCTCTCTGCATTCCTTCCAACATGACGTTCATCGGTGAAAGTTGTTTTGAATGTCGTGGACTCATCACAGCATATGAATCTGGGCCCAAACTGAGCAGTATCGATTTTTCTAAATGCCTTATCGTTCATTGATATAGCGAAGCCATTTCTGAATTGAGCAGAGAATAAAACACTTAGGGCACGCTTCGCCTCGTGTTTCCCCAGACTTCTCTGCATTATTTAGAATCAGCTTGGCTATATAAGTAGGCCTGTTGCTAAAGCCATTTTTGGCTGTTGATTCCTGCTGTGCCGAAACAGCCTTAGCACAGGTCTATTACACCAAAAAACTACGCCCCTGGGTTGCCTAGTGCGACCAGGGTTGCTTTGTTTTCTGATGATATCTGATATTCGCCAGGAAGCTCGACAACGACATTAATGTTCCCAAGTCGTAGTTCCAGGCAAATCTTTTTCGCAATTTGCTTGCTACTTTGAGATCCAGGCGACATTACTTGGGATTGTTTCGCTATATCATTAACAATCCTTTTCATTGCCTTTAGATTAACCTTTTCAGTAACTTTAATTGTAAACTTGCTACTCTTATCCATGTCATCTAAGCGTTCCAACTTCTGCCCATTCAGACGCAAGCCTTCCTCGTCGCTGCTTCGAACAGTGACTTCAAGGTACACAACTAATCCCGTTTCCATTATTTCGTGCGCATGTTCATAGTGCTCCGAAAAAAACGGCACCTCAAACACGCCAAATTGATCCGACAGCGTGAGTGACGCAAACTTTTGCCCAGCCCGCGTTGTGCGGATGTCGACGGCCAAAATTACGGCCGCCATGCGCAGGAACCGCCCCGCCGGAGCGTTTACGAACAACGCGCTGTTTTGCAGATTCAAATCAGAAATAACATCATTATATATGTCCAGAGGATGCGCACCCAAAAACAGCCCGATCGCGTCAAATTCTTTTTGTGTGCGCTCCAGTACATTCCAGTCAGGCTGCGGTTCGGCTAGGCGCAGAGGCGAAACGTCGCTCCCCGTGTCTCCGAATAAAGAGCGCATGCGGTTGGTTCGTTCTTGTTTGCAGCTATTTGCGTACTTAACTATTTCATTTACAGATTCAAACAATTGCTTTCTGTTCGTATGCAACGAATCCAGAGCCCCGGCCGCAACGAGGTTTTCCAGTTGGCGCTTATTTAAGTTTGTCGACTCAATGCGGGACGCCAAGTCTTGCACGGACTTAAACGGCCCATTTTTTTTGCGCTCTGCCACTAGCGCGGCGACGGGGGATTCGCCTACATTTTTTACTGCGGACAAAGCATAGCGAATCGCTCCGTTTTCGGGCACAAAATTTACCTCCGACAAATTAATATCGGGCCTTAATATACGAAATCCGTTGCGCTTCATGTCCTGAAAGAGCATCGTAAGCTTGTCGGTGTTATTCTTCGCATAAGTTGCAGACGCTGCGTAAAATTCGACCGGATAATTGGCTTTAAGGTACGCCGTTTGGTACGAAACTAACGCATACGGAGCAGAGTGCGACTTGTTAAACCCGTACGAGGCAAACTTCGCCATAGTGTCGAACACCTGGTCTGCCACATGAGGATCCACCTCGTTGCGGACGGCTCCCTCAGTAAAGATGCGGCGCTGGGCGTCCATTTCGTCCTTGTTTTTCTTTCCCATGGCACGTCGCAATATATCCGCGCCCCCCAGCGTATATCCACCAAGGACCTGCGCGATTTGCATTACCTGCTCCTGGTAAACCATGACGCCGTATGTTTTTTCCAGGATTGGGATCAATTTGGGGTGGAGGTACGTTACTTCTTCAGTGCCGTGTTTTCTTGCGAGGTATTTGGGAATGTCGTCCATTGGGCCAGGGCGATAGAGCGCAACTAATGCAATCAAGTCCTCAATTCTGTCGGGCTTTAGCTTTTTCAACACGTCGCGCATGCCACCGCTTTCAACTTGAAATACACCAAGCACATTTGTGGCACACAACAGCTCAAACGTTTTTGCATCATCCAAAGGGATTGTGGTTATATTTATATCTGCTCCAATTTTTTTAATTAAATCGCAACAGTTTTGAATAATAGTAAGCGTTGTTAACCCTAGAAAGTCGAACTTTAACAGGCCGGCCTTTTCGATGTACTTCATGTTTATTTGCGTGATTGCAATTGGGGATTCGCCATCATAATAAAGCGGGACAAAGTCCGAGATCACGGCGCTGCCAATCACGACTCCAGCTGCATGCGTTGATGCATGGCGGTACAAGCCCTCTAGTTTTTGGCTAATCGTGACCAATTGGGCGACAAGTGGATCTGATTTAATTAGATTTTGTAAGCTTGTGTCGTTAGCAATTGCTTCACTTAGGGTGACTTGGTGGGCTGGATTATTCGGGATCAGCTTGCACACGCTGTCCGTGCTTGCGTACGGCATGCCCAATACGCGCCCCACGTCACGCAAGACCGCACGCGCTTGCAATTTGCCAAACGTGATGATTTGGGCAACTTTGTCTAAACCGTATTTTTTTACGACGTAGTCAATCACTTCTCCGCGACGATCTTGGCAGAAGTCTACGTCGAAATCAGGCATAGAGATGCGCTCTGGGTTGAGGAAACGCTCGAATATCAAGTCAAAGCGAATTGGGTCGATGTCCGTGATCGTGAGCGCCCAGGCGACGAGCGATCCTGCGCCTGAGCCGCGTCCCGGGCCAACGGGGATATTTTGGCTTTTGGCGAATTTTATGAAATCCGAAACAATTAAAAAGTAGCCGGGAAATCCCATGTTCTCGATTACATTGAGTTCTATGTTTAGCCGCTCATAATACTTTTGGCGAAGTAGAGCGTTTGCGTCGTCATTCCCTACACATACTTGCTCAGAGAGGCGCGCCTCTAAGCCTTCTGTGGCTTGGTTGCGCAACTCGTCTTTCTCTGGAAGCCCGGACGCAGACGTAAACGGCGGCAAGATAGGGGCTCTGTCCTTCAGCACGAACTTGCAACGATCCGCAATTGCTACGGTGTTGTCTATAGCTTCGGGGAGGTCGGCGAATAATGCGGACATCTCGTTGGCGGATTTAAAGTACTGGTGCTCGGATGCGTGTGTTCTGTCTTTTTCGTGCAGGAAGCGCCCTTCGGATATGCACAAGAGCGCGTCGTATGCGTCGCACATGTCCTTTTTGGCGAAATAAACGTCATTAGTCGCAACGATTGGGATGTGGCGCTCTTTGGACAGGCTTAAAAGAGATGGTTCAAGTTGCTTTTGCTCAGGCGTGTCGTGGCGGACGAGCTCTATGTACAACCGGTCACCGAACATGCCTTGTAATTCGTTAAGCAATTGCTCTGCGTGTGCGTCTTCCTTTTGGATCAGGAGCTGAGCTAGAGGCCCCTGGTTGCCCCCAGTAAGGCAGATTATGTCTTTGCTGTGTTCTGCGATGTCTTGCCGCGACACGGATGGACCTTCTACACGCAAGTCGGGACTGCGGTATGACTGTGTGGAGAGGGCCATTAAGTTTTTGTATCCGTGTTCTGACTGGCACAAGAACACCATCGGCGCGAGGATTGGTTGGCGCATGTACACTTGTACTTTGACGGTGATTTGGCTGCCGATTATGTACTGCAGACCTGCGTCGGCAAATGCGTGGGACATGTCCATTACGCCAAAGAGGTTGTTTATGTCCGTGATTGCAACGCTCGACATATTGTTTGAGGCGCATAGTTGGACAATGTCTGGCACCTTAATAGCGCCCCTGAGCATGGAATATGCGCTGTGAACTCGCAGATGAACGAACTGCACTGGATGGCACACGCGTTAAGTGGTAACGCCTGATTCTAACACATTGATCGGTTTTTTCGGTAGAAAGGTATAAATTCTCGAGAGTAGACGACTCATATTACTATGGCCGCCCCTCCACAAAACCGGACGTGCCCTATTAAGGCATCCGGCTTCCAATAGCGTATCCTGTGAATCACACACTTATTATTTGTTATGGGGCCCCATTTTAGTGGCTATTTTTTACTACAGTTAAAAAGTGTGCGATTCTCAAGGGACCAGAAACAAAGGGGGCTTATTAGAAATTTTTCGGAGGACGCCGGTGTCATATTTCAGCGTTCAACTTGTTATTTTTCTGAATAGTATTAATTTCATGGACTGACATCCCTGTGCATTCACTAACAATA
>JAISXM010000016.1 GCA_031270515.1 Holosporales bacterium
GGCAAAGGGAGATCAATGATCGGCATAGCGAGATGACGGTGGCGATACAGCTGGGAGAGGCCCGGGGAGAGACCCGAGGAAAGGCCATAGGAGAGGCCATAGGAGAGGCCCGAGGAAAGGCCATAGGAGAGGCCCGAGGAAAGGCCATAGGAGAGGCCCGGGGAAAGGCCATAGGAGAGGCAGAAATCAAGACAAAAATCGCCATTTCTATGCTAAAGAAAGGATTGTCTTTTGACGTTATTAGTGATTACACAGGGATGTCAGTCCATGAAATTAATACTATTCAGAAAGATGGCAAGTTGAACGCTGAAATGTGATCAGGAACCTTCACAAAAACACAAAAAGGTTGTCAGTTCGTCGCTTCGGTGACCGCGGCCCCCACAATAAATAAGTTGAAACAATGCGTAGACCTGCCCATAAAAACAATTTGAATTTTTATCCTCACCGAAGCCTTATAATACAACGAGCTTCAAATTGTTTGTTATGGGGGCCCGGCGTAGATCAGGATGCCTCAAAAAAAATTTTAATAAGCCCCCTCTGTTTCTGGTTCTTTGCGAATCGCACGCTTTTTTTTTTGACCGTAGTAAAAAATAGCCACTAAACCGGGTCCCCAGAACAAACAAGTTGAAACTCGTTATCATGCAAGACCTGGATGAGGAGAAAAATTCAACTTGTTTTTATGGGCAGGTATAAAATACAATTTGGAGGAGCAGATTTTGGCCATGCTAAAAAGATGTGCAGCACTTAAGTCATTAGAAACAAAGGGTTCTTATGAAAAATTTTTCGTGAGGACGCCCTGATGGAACACGCAACCATGTGCGCATATTATGCTGAAAAACAAACGAGTAAATTTTCAAGGAATAGTCAATTCGCAAAGGATAAGACGTCCTCGGAGAATAATAAGTCTTCGCATGGCAATAAGCATCCGGATGTCAATAAATCTACAGAAAGTAATAAATTTGAAAAAAGCAACATGCCGCGCCCTTACGCTATCGCAATAGATGGGCACGCCGGTTCGGGCAAAGGAACCATCGCAAAATTTCTAGCAAATCAACTTGGTTTTGTGCATGTAGACTCTGGCTTATTCTATAGGTATATTGCATATTGTAAGATTAACAACATGGCCGCTGATATGATTCGCGCGATGGAATGTGCGCCGACTTCGGATGTACAAACGAATATTTTGGAGCCAGTGGCCTGTGGATCGGAGGCATTTTGGGGGCCAGTGGACTGTGGGTCGGAGACGGATGTTTTGGGCGCACGAAGTGATATGGAGAAAGCCGATGACTGTGCATCGGAGGCACAAGTTGGAATGACTGATGAGCTTGTATTTGCGCGTCTAATTGCATTTTTCGAACCTATTCTTCATTACCTCAACACCAAAGAGGACCCCGAATCCATTATTCCAAGCATAAGGACCGAAGCTTGCGCCAGCGTTGCATCGCGAATCAGCCAAAATCCGCGAATCAGGCTGTGCGTGAACAAAGCGATAAGGCTGTTCCAAGGAAATGTAGTCATCGATGGCAGAGGCGTCGCATCGGAGCTGTACCCTGATGCGGACGTAAAGCTATTCATCACCGCGTCCATTGAGGTGCGCGCACATCGGCGAATGCTGGAGACTTGCATCATGGATACACGTTCTGATTTAAATGATTCAAGCGATATTTTGCTAAAGGAATACGCACAGGCCATTCGCCAACGTGACCAAAACGATGCCCAACGTGCGTTGGCGCCTTCGGTTATGACATCAGATATGATTCAGTTGGATACGTCGCTGGATAGCGTGGATGAAATGTGCAATAAGGCGCTTGAAATCGTACGAAGTAGACTTGGAATGTGCGGTGTTTCCTCTAAGGGACAAGACAAATATGACTGAAAAACTTGATTCCTGCGTTATTACGTTTGGGTGTCGCTTGAATACTGTTGAGTCGGAGCACATAAAAAATGTTCTCAAAGACAACGATATCGACGATGTTATTGTTGTAAACACTTGTGCTGTGACCGCAGAAGCAGAGCGCCAGGCGCGCCAAGCGATCCGCAAGCTCAAGCTGGCGCATCCGGAGCGGCGCATCATAGTGACGGGGTGTGCCGCGACAATTAACAGGGCGCTGTACGAGGCGATGCCACAAGTGGATTGCGTCGTGCTGAATGAACATAAATACGAGGCTCAGTCTTTTTTGTCGGATGCGCATGCGGGTGTTGCGACTGAAGGCGGTCCGCTGAATGGCCATGCGGGTGTTGCGGTTGAATGCGAGAATCAATCGGGGGGGCCCCAAAACGTGAATAAATCGAGTGCGCATGCCCCTGCAGCCCCGTCAAATGCGCTGCCCATGTACTCCCCCAGGCTTCTTCCGCAGTTTGAGGGAAAGTCTCGTGCCTTTTTGCAGATTCAAACAGGGTGCGACAACTTTTGCACATTTTGCGTAACTAGGCTGGCCAGGGGCAAATCCATTAGTGTGCCCCTTGTTCAAATTCTGGAACAAGCCAAGCAGTTCACTGATATGGGATATAAGGAAATCAACCTAACCGGAGTGAACATTTGTTCTTACAAGGATGAGGCGCATAGCTTGGCCCACTTAATAACGCGTTTGCTGAGCGAGTTCCCTGAGGACGTCCGCATCCGCCTTTCCTCATTGGATCCATGCGCCATAGACGATGCTCTGTTGGGCGTGATGCGGGAAAAGCGCGTGTTGCCGCATTGGCACCTGAGCCTGCAGTCCGGGGACGCGACCGTATTGTCAAAAATGTTGAGGCGGCACACGCCAGAAGATGTGGTGCGCGTGGTTGATCGTGTCCGTGGGGTGCGCCCTGAGATTGCGTTAGGGGCGGACGTAATCACGGGGTTCCCCGGCGAAACGCCTGAAATGTTTGACAATACGTGTGCGTTAGTTGAGCGATGTGGAATAGCGTTGTTGCATGTATTTCCGTATTCGGATCGCCCTGGAACAGTAGCGGAAACAATGACGAATAAAGTGCCCCAACCTGTAAAAGTGGAAAGAGCGAAACGTTTGCGAAGAATTGGAGAACAGATTTTGCGTGACGAACAACACAAGTTGATTGGACAAATTGTTGATGTATTTGTGGAAAAGGATATTCGACCGGAGCATGACAAAATGAATGAACATTTGGACGGTTTTGGGCGAGACGAAAACAAATTATATACAGGAAAAACTGAACACTCAGAACCTAGCGAAATGAATAAAAACTTGGACAGCGTTGGTAAAGACGCAAACAAATTATATGCAGGAAAAACTGAGCACTTTTTCCATATCGCTGTGTCCGGAGACGATGTGCCAATTGGGCGCTACGTTAAAGTAAAAATTGACGGAATCTTGCGTACGGGCTGGCTCTGTGGGCAACAAACAAGTAAAAGTTGACGAAATATAAAGAGAAACGCTGCCCAACATTGTCTTTTTCGGCTCGGCGGAGCGGCGTCGATACAACAATCATAGCTAAGCGCGCTTAACCCCCAGCAACCACGTTACTGCATTCGCAGCATTCATAACGCAATGTGTTGCTGGGTTTTCTCATCGAATGTCGCTTCACAATGTGGCCCTTACCGCGTTTACTTTCTCCAAAATAGAGTCAAGCGTTGGACGCTTTGCAGGATCACTATCCAAGCATTGCTGAATGATGTTTGCTAAGTTCAGTGCAGATGTTGGCATACCTGCACGTTGTTCGAATAGAAAAACACGGATTGCACCGTTCAATTTCATTAGTTGGGTATCACTAAGGGGGCCTGATATTTGTTCGAACTCATCCGTTGCTCTTTTTTGCAGGGCTATGGATTTATAGCAAATTAACGCAATGATTACACCATAAGCATAGGCAACCGAAGCCTCCGTACACAGGCCTCCATTCTGAAGTTCAGGAGCCAACGTTACTTTACCATAAGGAGTGGCACTCACTACCGCGGATTGAAGATCTACAATGCCGTGAAATGCAGATTTCTTGGGATTTGTTATAAGGAAAACGTCTTCAAGACCTGGAACAAAATATTTTGGAAGAGTCCCTTTTGCCTCTTCTTTTTTCAGATCAGTAACCACTTGTTTAAAAACACGGACCAAATGTTGAGCAACAGTAGGTACTTGTTCTGGCGTTAGGAATACGCCGCATATCTGTCTGAAGCTATCCGGATCTCCCAGCGGGACACATATTCTGTCAAGTTCTTCCCTGCCTTCTGGGTTGCTCGCTCCTGCAGAGTAGCTATTGCAAGCTAGGGTAATTATTAATGGTAGAAGTAAGTGCACGTTCATAATATACATCCTTGTATTTATAGATAAAGCTAGATCTTATAGTAAATGATAGCGAATGATTTTTACGCATGTCAACATATTGTCAACCTAACTTAGAAATACCCGGTTTTGCAATTTAAGGTCCTCTTTTTAGTATGGAATTGGATCATAATCCCTGATCGGTGGAGAGTTTTATGTGGAAGATACTCAGCATTTTTTATCGTTGAACGTATGCCCAGTCATAAAAACATTGCGATTTTTTCTGGATACAATGCAGCATAGAACCTAAGTTTTCTAAAACAATGTTTTTGTGATTGGGTATAACTTGATCGCACAAGGTGTCAAAAATTATCGAGTGATAAAATATCGCTGCATATAAAAATAGCAGTTCAACAAGTCGTTTTAGTAACGTGTTTCTCTATAAATAGCACTTCAAGTCGCTTTAGTAATGTGCCCATCTGTATCCGCGCCTGTTTGATTTGCTCTTTCTGTTCGTGCGACTTTATCTATATCTTTCTTATATTTATTAAACTGTGTCAAGTCTTGCCCGCTCAACTTATCCGCCCCTATGCACGAATACTTCTGGGGATCCACATGTATCTGATGCCGCAGCACCTCATGGTGCAAATGCGGCCCCGTCGCGTGCCCCGTACTTCCTACGCGCCCTATGCGGTCCCCTTGGTTGACGTGGTCCCCTTTGCGCACGGAAATCGCACTCAAATGCCCGTATGCCGTCTCAAACCCATTCGAGTGGCGGATGCGTACATACAAGCCATACCCGCCATAAAAACACGCCGCAACCACCACGCCATTCCCTGATGCGTATACGTTGGTCCCGTACCCGGCTTCGTAATCAACCCCGCAATGTTTCTTCATCACGCGAAAAATCGGATGCAACCGCATCCCAAACTTGGACGAAATACGCACGCCGCGCCCTCGGATTGGCGGCACAAGGAACTCCGTTTTAAGGCTATGCCCAGACTCCGAATAATAGCGATTCCCGAACCCGTAAACCTTATGCACATTCGCGCCCACGTTTACCGATGCGTACTTCAGCTGACACTTCCCCACGCGCTTTCCTGTGTTTGCGTCCTGCCGCTCCTCAAAAACAAGCTCAAATGAGGCGTTGTTTTTCAAGTTGTTCGCGTTGACTAACGGACTTAACGCCTTCACGGCTTCGTTTGCAATTGCGTGAGAGGCGCCGCTCCGTTGCACGGAGGCAATGAAGTTGGTGGATATGTCGCCGCGCACGGACTTAAGGTGCGTGACCAGCGTGCGCTTTTTGATCGAGGCGACATACCCGCGGTCCGACGCATTTAACGTGATCACATTGCCAGCGGCGTCCGTCGTTTCAAGCTTCGTTAATGTGGACGAATCTAATTGGGACTCCCAGACGACGTCGATTTCTTGGCCGATTTGCAAGCCTTTTACGTTGTAATGCTTGGACAAGGCTTTCGTAATCGCGTCGATATCCTTTAACGAAATACCGATGTCCTTGAGCATGGAAGTAATGGTGTCTCCGCACGTTACAATAAGCGACCTATTTTGCACGCCAAGGATGTGCTTCTCTTCGTCCGGCTCATCATTGATTGCGTCGACGGTGTCCGCGGGCTCATATGGCAGGCTGAATTCATGCCGCGACGCAAAATACTTGGAGGCCCGGTGCTCCCTGAGGGAGATTCCGAGCGCCGCCGCAAACAACGCCAATGGAACGATAACTTGTCTTTGCCTTAGGGCGAGTATTTCGTTAATGTTCAAACGTATACCTATTAATAAAAACGATGTACATTTATATCTTCGTCTATATCTTGTATTGCAATGAGTTCAAGTTGTTTATTACAAAAAGAGTTCAAGTTGTTTGCGACAAAAAGAGCTAGATCTACCTTCCTGTAAAATGAATTAAATTTTTAAGCGCCGACACCCTGTAATATCACCAACTCGAATACCACAACCCCCAATCGCCCCAATCGCTCGATTATGTACAAGCATTCAACCATGTTGGTAATATCCCACGATCACAGAGCAATGTCAATGTCTTCAATTTTATTGCGTAGGTTCATAAAATATTTTATAGTCGGGTAACATTTTTGCAAAATAAATCTGACTTTTTTGTAAGGTAAAATGCTTATTTTATGTGAACATTCGTATTCATTGTTTGGGTTATGCGGCGTTTCTTGTGCCTCTGTTTCACTACGTACAACTTGTGGTATACTACACTTTGTTAAAGACGAACTTTCGGAGTGGGTATGCATTTTTGGATAATAGACACGTTTACTTCATCCGCACTTGACGGGAATCCCGCGGGAGTGTGTTTGTTGGAAAAAGATTTGGCTCCCGCAGTTTTGCAAAAAATAGCAAGAGAATTTAACGTCCACGAGACAGCATTTGTCACCCCCTTGCCCAATCAACACTTTCAGATACAAATATTTACCCCAACTTCAAACGACAGCATTTGCGGACACAGCCTCTTGGCGACGGCCCACGTGCTTTGGAACGAGCTCACGCTGCTTGACGCCAACTCGGACGCTGTGTACTTCGACCTGCCAATTGGCATATTTATGGTGACACGCAACGGCAGCAAAATCACGGTGCACGTCCCTGCCAAGCTTGCCGAGCCTGCCGCCGCCCCAGACCGGCTCATCAACGCTCTGGGCACGCCTCCAATTGCGGTAAGCAAGTGCGAGCACATATATGTAGTCGAAATGTTCAACCCCAGACATGTGCTCAAGCTGGAGCCAGACATTGCAAAGCTGGAAAAAATTCCGTGTACAGGCGTCGTTGTAACAGCAGAGGGAGGCGGAAACGAGTCCTACGACTTTATGTCGCGTTTTTTCGCCCCAGCTCAAGGGGTCAAAGAAGACCCGACAACGCTATGGAATCACTGCTTTCTTGGGCCATATTGGGCACATAGGTTAGGAAAAGATTCTTTAGTCGCGTATCAAACTTCGGGACGAAGCGGCACTCTTATGATAGAATGCCAAAGTGGGCAAGTTCGGATTTCTGGAGAATGTGTTTCCTCCGTGAAAGGAACCGTGTGTAATTTATCAAACTGGTCGCAACGTAATCAGTTCGAATCGTTAAGAGGGTAGTATGTTTTTTGACTCCAAGACTATCATTTTACTAGGTGGTCCAACCGCAAGTGGAAAATCGTCTGTAGCAGTGGAGCTGGCAACTGCACTTGATGCCGAGGTCGTTAATGCAGATAGCGTGCAATTATATGAGGGCCTTCCCATCTTAACGGCGGTCCCGACTGAGAGCGACATGCACGGCATCCCGCACCACCTGTACGAAGTGCTGCCGTGGAATAAAAATTCGTCAGTCGCTGATTGGATCAATCTGTTTGACTCGTGCATAGAGCGCGTCAATTCGACAAATGCATTCATAGCGACCGGAGGGACTGGGCTATACCTTAGCTCATTGTTGTACGGTTTGTCGCCTATGCCTGAGATATCAGACGCTGTGCGGTTTTATGTTCAGCAACAGGGACGCTCCATTATAAATTCATCAGGGAACTTTGCTTTGTATGATTGCATCGCCAAAAAGGATCCGCATATAAAGGGGCGCATACATCCTAAACATACACAGCGCTTGCTCCGGGCGTGGGAAGTTTTCGAACAAACGGGGCGGTCTATTGTGTTGTGGCAAAAAGAACCGCGTCTCAAAAATATGTACCCGAAGTCCCAGCTTTACGTATTAGATGTAGACAAGGAAACGCTGGGCCAAAGGATAGACGCCCGATGTCGTGAAATGTTTAAGCACGGAATAGTCGAAGAAGTCGCCCATTTCATAGAAAAAACAAAAAACGCAATCTCCCCCTTACACAAAGCAATTGGTTTCGTCGAAATAAAACGCCACATAGAAGGACAAATTTCTTTGGACGACACGATATCTTCTATTATACTTGCAGTCAGACAATACGCCAAACGGCAACAAACGTGGTTCCGTACACAATACGCCGCAAGCGATGTCTTTGTTATTCCGAACGACACGCCTAAAGCGCAAGCGTCTACAATTGTTCGACATTTGTATGCTGTGAATACGGAGTTGTATACAGGTTAATATATACCGGGGCCCTATAATAAAACCGGGGCCGACAATAAATAATTTGAAATTTTTGTAATGCAATGCTTTGCTAGGCGCAAAAAATCGGATTATTTCTATTGGAATGTGTATTTACCGGGCCCCCATAAAACCCTTCAAACAGATGCCAAACAAAGAAAACATTCCATTCTTTTACGACGACTTTAACCCCGTTATATTTTTTATCAAGCGCTTCATCGCGTTATCCGTTGGCGCTGGGGCTACCGTATGCGCGGGCGTGTGCTTTTTGTTTTTGTGGCTCAATTCGTCGCTTCCGCCAATCGAGAAGTTCAGTACCCGAGTCCGCACCCCCAGCGTCACCATACAAGCCGTAGACGGAACCATCCTCGCAAACTATGGCGACTTGTTCGAAGAATTCCTCAATGTTAGCGACCTGCCTCCACACGTAATAAACGCGCTACTGGCCGTTGAAGACAGGCGCTTCTACGTTCACAACGGAATCGACATAATTGGTGTAGTCCGCGCAATGATCACCAACCTCCGCGCCAATAGAATCGTCCAAGGCGGGTCAACATTAACGCAGCAGCTCGCCAAAAACATGCTGATGTCTAGCGGCTTTTATAGGGTCAGCGACAGGTCCATTCAACGAAAACTACACGAGATAATCCTCGCAATAAAGCTAGAAACGCGCTTTTGTAAAAACGAAATCCTGACACTATATTTGAATAGGGTTTACTTTGGCGCCGCAACGTACGGGATTGACGCTGCTGCGAGACGATATTTCGGTAAATCGGGAAAGGAATTAACGCTGTTTGAAGCTGCAGTGCTGGCGGGATTGCTTAGGGCGCCATCCCGATTTTCGCCAACGGCAAACCCGAAAAAATCAGTAGAGCGCGCAAAATTTGTGCTGGCGGCAATGGAGGCAAGCGGCTTTATCGACGCATCCTGGAGGGAGCACATTGAAGAGTGGGAGCAGTCCTTTGTGCAAATGGTTTATACCAGCGAAAAAGGAAGCCGATATTTTGCGGATTGGGTGTTCGAAACGATTCCGTCAATTATTGGACCAATTGAACAAGACTTAACGGTTGTAACAACATTGAATCCGGACATGCAACATCAAACAGAAGAAATATGCGCAAAATATTATAAGGAGCATTCGGAAGAATATAAGTTCGCCCAAATGGCTGTTGTTGCGATGACGCCAAGCGGCGCAGTGCTTGCTATGATTGGCGGCGTGGATTATGGCAAAAGCCAGTTTAATAGGGCGACATCCGCAAGGAGGCAATCTGGGTCTGCATTCAAGACATTTGTGTATTTAGCTGCGCTTGAAGCGGGGATTGATATGGATGAGAAATTCGACGACTCTGCGTTTGAACAGGGGACGTGGAAGCCAGGGAATTACAAATGGAAAAGTCTTGGGGAAGTCTCCATGTTAGAAGCGTACGTATCTTCTGTGAATAGCGTGTGCTTGCGCGTTGCGCAGCAAATTGGCATCAGAGCCGTCATAAAAACAGCAAAGCGCTTAGGCATAACGTCGCCAATCAACTCGGATTTGACTATCGCCATTGGATCGTCGGAGTTAACCCTGATTGAGTGCGTGCGCGCATATGCGCCATTTTTCAACAATGGATATATGTGCTGGCCGTACGGAATCCTGGAAATACGAGATAAAAATGGGGAGATTTTGTATCAACGAACCAAAGACGTAACAACCCGTGTCATAGAGGAGAAGCCACTTGCGGATATGAAAACGATGATGAGGTCGGTGGTTCAGCGGGGAACTGGGCGCGCGGCAAATGTGGATTCGAATGTCATGGGGAAAACAGGGAGCAACAGCAACAGGGACGCGTGGTTCTTTGGGGGGCGGCATTCAATTGCGCAAAATCAAGAGGACCAAGAGCAAGGAAATGAAGAGTCAATATGGATACGCGACAATAAGTTTGCCGCGCTGTCGAGTGAGGATAACTATAACTATGAATTGTCGTCAAAGGTCATTGCGGACCAGGAGGGCATTGTTCTGGGCGTATGGATAGGGAACGATTCTGCGGGGAAGAAAATGGCTCCTATGTCGACAGGAGGACGCATTCCTGCGCGGATTGCGGCAAGCTTGCTGCGTGCGTATATGGAGGAGAGCGCGGAAAGGAAGGGGAGCAATGGAGGCGGGAATGGGAATGGAGGCGGAGGAGCCGGAGCGACGAACACAGGCGCCGCGCAAAAAATAGCAAACGGAGCAAGCGCCGACGCTGTGAATAAGAGCGCCGCACGTTCGATTGACCAGCTGCTGAATTTTCAAAAAAAGCGAGACAAAAGTGATAGTGACTTGCTTATTCAGCCCGATACGCTCCCCCCGAGCATCATAGAGAGAGAAGCGGAGCGGGAACCGGAAGATTTCAACATTCCCGCCAATAAGCTGTTCGGCGAAGCAGAGGGAGCGGTTGTGTTTTAAAATCGGTGGAATGTCCCGAAGCAAAGTGCAACTTAAGCTGGTGTTTTCTGATCAGTCCAGAAGTGGTTTCGCTATAATACGACGCGGTGCACTACCAACGCGGGCAATCCTATTCGACCTGTTGCGAAAGCCCTTTTGAGCTGTTGATTCCTGCCGTGTTGAAGCAGTTTTCGCAACAGGTCTATTGATGCGACTTATCTAACCTCTAACTGCGACTTATCTAACCTCTAATCTGGCAAGTATTCGTGGTTTTCTTATAATTAGTCTGTCATCGGTGAACAAACCCCTTATGCTAGAGGGAATCGAAATCGTCAACTCCGGACTACAATTGAAAAAAACATAACCTAACGTACTAAGTTTACTACCA
The DNA here is from genome assembly GCA_031270515.1 of Holosporales bacterium. GTDB lineage: Bacteria > Pseudomonadota > Alphaproteobacteria > BNTO01 > BNTO01 > JAIRNK01. Next base: position 11,090 of record JAISXM010000016.1, read on the forward strand.
TCGCCAATCGAAACACAAAAAAGTTGAGAACAGTTAGCGAATGCTGAGTTTCGAATGGTCATTACAGTATTAGGTATATTTATCTGCAGCAGCTCTCCACATCCTGCAAATGTCTCCTCGTCAATATCCACAAGACGACTGCCTGTTTTGAATTTTACGGACCTAAGAGCACAATTTTCAAACGCACGACTCTTAAGATGTGTGACGCTGGCTGGTATTTCTATTTCACTCAGACAATCGCAGTTCGAAAATGCGCCGCGCCCAATAGTTTCAAGTTTGCTGTCTCCTTCGAACGTTACGGATCCAAGCATAGGGCAATTTGCAAAAGCATCATCTCCAATAGATTTAACTCTGCGTGGTATATCTATCCTTTCTAGTCTCTTGCACGCACCAAACGCACGAAGTTCAATACGCGATACATTGCCATGGATATCTACGGCTTCTAAGTATTTACAATGTTCGAATGTCATACTATGAATTTTTGTAATATTCACAGGTATTGTTACTTTGCGTAGACCGGTATGAACAAACGCAGACTGCTCAAGATGTGTGAGCTGGCTTGGCAGAGGTGTGTCAAGACGCTTACAAGAATGAAAGGCCTTATACCCAATGCATTTAACTGTGTCTGGTATAATCATGTTAAAGTTTCTACAACCAAAAAATGCCGCTTCATCAATACGCTCAACACTACCAGGCATAGCTACACGGACAAGATATTCACATCCT
>JAISXM010000033.1 GCA_031270515.1 Holosporales bacterium
AATACATCATCATTAGTCTATGACGCTATCAAAGTTAATTGAACTTTTGAAGTCCGACCTTCTGCGAGTGGGCTCATTTTTTATGGTTCTAGTTGTCTCATATGTTATGAACCTGCACATTTGTAATCCAGGGTTGCAATTGGTAAGAGCGCGTTGTAGACTTCCCTCAGTAAAAAGTATATTACAATGCGTGTTTTTTTATGCTACGTGCTGCCCACTTTTGTATCATATTGTCTGTGTTTTGTGTGCAAAGCGGGGCGTCTGGATTTCGCGCAGCTCCGCCTGCAGCAGACGCGAACTCCGGTAATGCGCAAGCGCAAAGGCGTATATCCCCACGACAGAGGTTCCCTTCCGGTCATGCGCAGGAGCAAAGACGTATACATTTACTGCATAGGTTCTCTGATGATGAAGAAGACCGGTTGCGTACATTGGTAGAGAGGCACGGCACGAAAGATTGGTCGCTAATTGCCCGTGAAATGGGAAACTATAGGACCGCACGTCAGTACAAGGAGCGTTGGTACGATTATCTGCACCCAGAGCTCAATCATAAGCCGTGGACTCCCGAAGAGAACGCGCGTTTACGCGAGCTTGTTCATCAGTGGGGGAATAAGTGGGTTGTAATAGGGCGTGAACTTGGTGGACGCTCAGGGCACATGGTAATGTGTCATTATCAGAGTTTATGTCGATCTAGGAAAACACAACCGCTAGATCCACCTCCACAAGCTCCACAACAGCTAGCTCCACTTCCGCAAGGTCCACAACAGCTAGGTTCACCTCCGCAATGTCCACAACAGCTAGCTCCAACTCCACAACAGCTATATCCAGATATACAACCACAGGATATTGATGTACAAGAGCAAGATCCAGATATGCAGACACATAGTTTGTATAATCCAAATCAACTTCTAACATTAGTTTTAAATGATCCATCTCCAATTGCAGCGTTGGATGATCCATATCCAATTGCCGATTTGGGTGATCCATCCCCAATTGCAGATTTGGATGGTATATATCCAAGTCTAGGTTTGTTTTATCCATATGCAACTCCACGTTGGTACTCTGTTGTCGATTGGCCCACTTGATTCCTATGCTATCAAATGACGAAAAACTCAAGCATGAGCTGCTTGCTCAACAAATTATGCGGCTCGATCAAATTCGCGTTGCAGAAGAAGAACAGCTGCGAACGTCGGAAATATTTGATGAGATTTGCATTCGTCTTGGGTTTGTTGCGTCGACGCGAATTAAGCAAATATTGTCGAAAATCACGGGCATTCGTTATGTCAATTTGAAGGACATAAATATTGCGCAAACGTGCACTTCTATCTTTAGTAAAGAGGTCCAAAGAGAGCGTCATTTTACTGTTTTTGAAAAAATAGATGAACAATATCCAGACGCACCGTGCAATAAGTCGATCATTCCAGACGCACCGTGCAATAAGTCGGTCAGACAAGAACCTGACGCACAGCGCAATAAGTCGGTCATTCCTGACGCACAGCGCACGATCATAAAAGTTGCCATGGTCGACCCAATGGACCTCGGCGCGTGCGACTACATAACCCGGCAGCTGCTTGCCCTGTTCGGCACCGACACTGTTGTTGTTGTCGAGTTTTTTTACGCAGACAACGACGCCATTGAAGCCCTTCTTACATCGGGCGCGGATGACGGAAATGTTTCGGCGCCTGATGCGACGGGCTTATTCAACACAATCTTAACCAAGGCAATTGCTTGCGGCGCCTCCGATGTGCACATTCAGCCCATGCTGCACTTGGTGTGCGTGCGGGCGCGCGTGGATGGCATATTGCGGACGATCCACGAGATTCATCGCAATATATGGCCAAACTTGGTTATCCGGATAAAAATGTTAGCCAACCTGGACATAGCAGAATCAAGGCGCCCGCAATCGGGGCATTTTGATTGGGCGCAGGACACTCAGAAGTTCGATTTTCGCGTGTCGACTCATCCCACAATTCACGGAGAAAACATTGTGATCCGTATATTACACAAGAACAAAAAAATATTAGATCTGGACACGCTGGGGATTTCGCCTCAAATATCGGATAAATTGTTGGATATAATAAAGCGCCCATATGGCATGATTTTGCTGTGCGGTCCTACGGGGTCTGGTAAAACTACGACATTGTACGCGCTGTGCTCGCACATGGATGCGGTGTCGCGGAATATAATGACCCTGGAAGAGCCCGTCGAATACCAAATGGATAATGTGCGCCAAACCGAAATTCAAGCAAACGGCGTACTAAGCTTTGCTGATGGCGTGCGCTCCATTCTGCGCCAAGATCCAGACGTCATATTCATTGGCGAAATTCGAGACGAAGAAACGGCTAATATAGCTTTGCGCGCAGCGATGACGGGGCACTTGGTCCTGTCAACCATTCACTCGAACGACGCGCTGAGGGCGCCAAGCCGCTTATTTGATTTGGGAATAAAGCCGGCACTTTTGTCTGGCCAAATCGTCGCGATCATGTCGCAACGACTGCTGCGCTGCGTTTGCAATGAATGTGGCGGAGGTGGAGGGGGCGGTTGCCCGTCGTGTTCCCATAGCGGATACAAAGGGCGCACCGCGATCTGCGAATTGCTTGTGGTCGACGACGACATTGACTCTTGCATATCGTCGCAGCGGCCGATCGGAGAGCTTGCTGCATGCGCAGAGGCTCACGGGTACGTCAGCATGCTCGACGACGGAATGCAAAAGGTGCGCAACAACGTGACGACGCTGGCAGAGCTGCGCAATGTCCTTGGGCCGGGAAGCTGCACGGGGGGCGCCTGATGTGCAGGGGAACCGCGCGCGGAAATTGAATGGGGGGCGCCTGAGGTGCAGGGATACGCGCAGAAATTGAATGGGAGCCCGCTGGGTTAATAAACGTTACTGCTCTGTCCCCGGGCATTTTGCAAATTTAAACGTTTGTGTTATGAATTGTGCTGACTTAGTTTAAAGATGCGGCGTAGTTCGTGGCAAGCATTGAATCACTAATGGAACAAATCGTTGTTTTTAAGACACAAAACTTTGCCCTCCTCGAAAAGGTTGCGTTTTTAGAGCAGGAAAACCTGAAACTACGTGCAATGCTCTGATCTCGTCTGAGAATATTGACGCGAAGGATATTTTGAAGGTGTACTACACGCGCCAATCGATTGAACAAATTTTCGATACTCAGAAAAATAACGTGGATTTGCTGCCATTACGAGCCCATAGCGAAATAACGTTCAGAGGGCACTTAATGCTGACATTTCTAATGCTGAATTTTTGAATATATAAAAAGTCGACTCAAGAATTTTTAGAAAATATTTTTTGTTATTTTCTCTCATACTTTATTTCATCGATTTTTTTAAAAAAAATTGGGTCTTCTTTGAGATATCTAATCCTAATTTTCTGAGGATCAATAGGTTTTTCTTCATCTAACCAAGATTGCTGGACGTGTTTGATTACCGTACCGTAAGATCCTATATATTCTTGGACATCGTAGTCAATGGCAACAATCCATTGGCTTTCATATTCTCCAGCCACAGAAATATCTGCTTCTGTTTCAATGTATTTTGAACATGAGCACAAGAATAGAGATAAGAGTATAAATAAATATGCCATAAATCATTCTCTCTTATACCAAAGTGCAATTGTACGTCAACATCTAATTCTCTAGGGTTCTCTCGGGATAGTATACTACAATCTTCACGATCAGTCGCCACTCGGCTTTTTTTCCCTAATTTTTATCACCACAAATGGTTTGAGGTTCGCGTTTGGCATATTGCTCATATCATTTACGCTCGGGCGTGACGTGCAACCTATTTTCATCTCAATTGCCATCAACGCAAGCGGCTGTGCGGGTTTCACTGCTTAATTCCGAGATGAAATCCGGTACGTAAGCAACGGAGACGGAGATCGCTTTTGAGGCTAAGGTTTCCGCCCATCATTTCCCTGCCAACTTTCGCTACAGTATCCGTGTCCAACCGGCGTTGGCGGAAAGAGAGGGATTCGAACCCTCGATACACTCACGCGCATAACGGTTTTCGAGACCGCCCCATTCAACCACTCTGGCATCCTTCCGATAGAAATTCTAAGGCAAGCGCACAAATAATTCAAGCGGGGAAGACACATACTGTGCAGGTTCATAACATATGAGACAACTAGAACCATAAAAAATGAGCCCACTCGCAGAAGGTCGGACTTCAAAAGTTCAATTAACTTTGATAGCGTCATAGACTAATGATGATG
>JAISXM010000034.1 GCA_031270515.1 Holosporales bacterium
TCAATAAAAATAAGTCGCATATTGTCTATATAATAAGGCTCCGGATCGTGTGGCAACGTTGCCATGTAACACTCTGTTATCGCGGCCTTGCGTTTTTTGATAATATTCTCGCCCAAGATCCAGATACCGATCGCCTTCGACACGACATAAGACTCGCCTTCGTTTATGACTTCCGGCATGAGATTCGCCAGGTAATTCAGCGCCCTCTGAGGAATTTCCTCCGTATTATGGCATTGAATCTCGATATCCAGCTGAGTTCCGTCATCGATGGTGGCCCTCACATCCAGGCGATTGGATTTGCCGTCGTGCCTTGTTTTGCAAATATCCGTGTTGCCCAGAGTAAGGCTTTTTACCACGGGGTTACCTTTGAACAAAGAGTTCAAAAACGAGATGAGCAACGGCTCTTTGCCTTCCACACCAAAGATATTCTTAAAAACAAAGTCGATTTGCGGGCTTAACAACGAAGACATCGCACCTGCCAAAACGCCATCATACCACTACTATTAATTATACACGATACCTGCCCATAAAAACAATTTGAACTTTTACTCGAGCCTAAGCCTTCTAATACAACGAACTTCAAATTGTTTGTTCTGTCGAGTAGGCCAGAGGAGTTTCACCTATAGCCTCTCACGGAACCGTACTTGACAGTCTCCCGTCATACGGCTCTTGTTATTCCCTTACTTTAAATGTTGTAAGGTTTGTTTGTCGTCATTGTACCTCCTGTTTACACAGTTTCCTTTCAATTGTACATCCTGCGTACGCAGTTTCCTTTCAATTGTACCTCCTGTTTACACAGTTTCCTTTAACTAGAACTAAATAACTGATTCCCTTCGCTCCTCCTCGCTTTCACGAAGCATCATCACTACTACGAAATCATCCGCCCCTGCAGGTTCGTCCGTTTTCCGGGCGAATTATTCCTGCAAGTTCTCAAGTTGAGTGTTTAAGGCCTGTCACATGCTCGTTCCATCTCTTCCCTGCCCATAAAAACAATTTGAATTTTTATATTCGTCGACGCTTTGTATTACAACGAATTTCAAATCGTTTATTATGGGAACCCGGACTACACCGTTCGCCGAATGGCCTATTCAAGATTATTAGCCATCCTCATCTGTGAGCAGGTCTAGACACTCACATTTTGACGAAATCTCAACCTTTCGATGCCTCATCAATGGTTCGTTTTCACTAACATTCATGTGACCCACCTGACTTCTTACCGAAGCCTTTTCCCACAACCGCTCAATACCAGCCGCTTTCGCGAACCAGCACCGTGTGGTGGTGTGGCAAATCATCTTGCTGCCTTTGCCGAAGGGCCTACCTTCATCCTTAAACCTCCTTATATTGACGCACATGATTGGGTATAGTTTGTTATGGGGCCCCAGGAGAGATGACTGTTCCCGGGAAGCCTCACTCAACAAGTCGCACATAGCTCATCACGCGAGACACGCCCTTCACACGGCTCGCGACATCCACCACCAGGTCCAGCTCTTCTTGGCTGCGTGCAATGCCGCAAATGTACACGACGTTGTTTACCGTTTTTATGCTGTAGTTCAAGGAGCGGATACTTGCGCTGGCTAGGAGCTTCGTTTTTATTTGCGAAGTAATGCTTGTGTCTTTCACGTAGTTATCTATTGCAGGGATAGCCGATAACTCAATGTTATTGTATACGCGCTTCACATGCCGGACCCGCCACACCGCCGACTCGACGACCCTGATCTGCGATTCCTCCGGCAGCGTCCCCGTCAACAGCACTTCGCCCTCGTGCACACTCACGCCCACGCGCGCATGTATATCGGCCCCGACTTTTTTGTACAGACGCAGCGATATCCGCTTTGACAGCGTTGTGTCCGCCAAGCTCTCCCCGAACGGCTTTTCCCTGAGTGCAATTGCCGCGCCCGCCGCGACGCCTCCGCCCACGACAGCTACCGTCGTACAGCGAGACAGCAAGCACACCGTGGATACGCTAAATATGGCTAACATCCCAAAGTTTGCCGTGCGCCTTGTATTCGCAAATACACGTGAAGCTAACTTCGCTATTTTTGTTTCGATTTGTTTATACACTATGACCTCCGCAGTTACTATTGCCTTCTCCACGACGTACCACCTGGGGAATCCTCAAGTATTATTCCGAGTTCGAACAATTCATCTCTAATCTCGTCAGCCAGCGCAAAATCCTTGCTTTGCTTGGCCACGTTACGCTGCTCGATTTTTTGGTTAACCAGCACCTCGTCAATTGTACCATGGGCATCATCTTTAAACCACTGTGTTGGAGAATTATACAACACCCCAAGAATGCGTCCACAATAATAAATGGCCAAGCACAAGCATTCCGTTGGCGTGCTGTCATATGCTTGGACCATACGGTTTAGATGTTGAAGCGCGAGCGGCACGTTTAGGTCGTCGTTTAGAGCGGCAAAGAAATCCTGAGACAAATCTTTTATCTCATCCATATTTGCGACAAACACTTGGTCCTCATCGTAATTGTCGTCGTCTATTAAATTTATGTCGTCGTCAGTATTAAAAATCGCCTGATAATGGTTGTACTTTCCAAGAACTCTGTACCACTTGTTCAGCTGTTGCTGCGCCATCGCGATCAGATCGGGCGTCCAGTCTAGCGGTTGACGATAGTGTGTCGATATTAATGTCAGGCGCACAACTTCCGCCGGAAACTTCTCCAACAGCTCCCGAATCGTAAAGAAGTTCCCCAGCGACTTCGACATCTTTTTGCCATTGATCATCAAGTGCCCATTGTGCAACCAAAAGCGTGCCATCTCGTCCACTCCAAGGGCCGCGCAACTTTGGGCGCGCTCATTTTCGTGGTGCGGGAAAATCAGGTCTATGCCACCAGCGTGGATGTCGAAGTAATCCCCCAGGTAGTGCGAACTCATAGCCGAGCACTCTATGTGCCATCCCGGACGCCCATATCCCCACGGACTGTTCCAACCAGGGACATCCCCTGTGGATGGCTTCCATAGGACAAAGTCTCCGGGATTTTTTTTGTACGTTGCGACTTCGACACGCGCTCCGGCCAGCAGCTCCTCCGGGGATTTGCGGGACAGCGTGCCATAGGAGCTGAACTTTTCGACCTCAAACAGCACATGCTCGTGGGCTTCGTATGCGAACCCTTTTTCGATCAACGTAGATATCATTGATATCATTTGGCTGATGAATTCCGTGGCTCGTGGGCGATGCGTCGGTGAACATACGTTCAGCATATTCATGTCGCTTACGAACTCAACCTCAAATTTGTTTGCAATTTCCGAAAAATGGCACTTTTTCTCAACGCTTGCTGCGTATATTTTGTCGTCGATGTCGGTAATGTTGCGGACATATGTAACCTTCGCATAGCGATGCTTGAGCAAACGGTACAGCACATCAAACGCAACCATTGCGCGCGCATTTCCTAGGTGCGCGAAGTCGTACACTGTCGGTCCGCACACGTACATGCGGACCCAACCTGGCTCTTTGCCGGGGGCGGCCTCATGCTGGAGTGGCGTAAATGATTCCTTTTGATGGGACAGGCTATTGTATAAAATTAAATCCATTTTGAGTCCAGATTCGCGTTGGGTAATGACGTCCTTTCCTAAGTGTAACAAATATCATGCATTTGTCGATTCGTCATGGAACTGGGGGTACGAGAGTAGAGATGCCCATTGCTGATGCATCCCCCTCCACAGAACCGAACGTGCCCTATTAAGGCATTCGGCTCCCAGCTGCGTCTTCAACCGCTCTATATTGGCTTAGGCGCTCTCG
>JAISXM010000045.1 GCA_031270515.1 Holosporales bacterium
ACAACGAAGACATCGCACATCCCAAAAAACTGTCATATCACTACTATTGATTATACACGATACCTACCCATAAAAACAATTTGAATTTTTCTCCTCATCCAGGTCTTGCATGATAACGATTTTCAACTTGTTTGTTATGGGGCCCCATTTTAGTGGCTATTTTTTTACTATGGTTAAGAAAGTGTGCGATCCTCACGGGACCAGAAACAAAGGGTTCTTATTAAAAATTTTTCAAAGGACGCCCTGTGGGCCTACACATGAGCACTGTCTTTTTGTAGCAATTCTGTTTACAATGAGGGTGCATTATCTAACGCAGCGCCATAGGAATGAAACCCACGCAGACCAATTTAACTTGCTCCGTTGGCAATCTTCTAGTGATGAGCTTACCCGTAATATTTACCCTGTTGTCTGGCACGCTCATGTACAACGTGGATAGGATATTGCTTGCGCATTATTCGCTCGCCGCAATGAATGGCGCCACGTTCGTGCACCAGATGATAGATGTAATTGTTTTGCCATTGCTCTCCATTACAGCAATCTCCGAAGTTTTTGTTGGCCAATTTAACGGCGCACAAAAATTTTACAAAACATCCGCCCCAATCATGCAAATCGCGGCGGCCATGATCATAGGGTGGGCAATCGTATACCCCATCGCGCTATGCTTCAGGAGCTCATTCATTCCACAAAGTCTTTTGAGCGAAGGCGATCCGTATTTTTGCATAAGCTTAGTAATGATTCCATTTCAAATACTGAACTGTGCATTCTCGGCTTTTTTTGTTGGCACGCGTCGCCCTAACGTCACGTTGTCGGCCGTGTTGATGAGCAACGTATTAAACTTTGGGCTGGATTTCCTGTTGATCTTCGGCGCGGCACCTTTCCCCGCAATGGGCACAAAGGGCGCCGCCATAGCATCCCTCGTCGCAACAATAACATCAGCAACTATCCTCGGAATGCGCTTCTTCAGCGACCACAATGCGCAAAACTATAACACGCGCCGCATGTGTGTGGACTGGGTTATATTGCGAAAAAATTTGATTATTGGCGCGCCATACGCCGTCAGCGAATTAGTCGAAATGTTAATTTGGGTCGCAGTGTTGATTTTGCTGGAAAAAATATCAATGGATGCCGTCACGTTGCAAAATGTGGGCGTAACGTTTTGGGTGTTTTTCGCGTTTATCTCTGAAGGGTGTCAAAAGGGCGTTATGAGCCTGGCCTCGAACTGCATTGGTGCGGGGCGCGATATTTTTATTCGGCGCTTAGTGCGCTCAATGTTGTGGATCATCGCGTTCTGGGCGGTAATATCGGCGATTCCAATGTTGGTTTATCCCAAGCAACTACTTGCATTTACGTTTGACATTACAAATGTCGATAAGATGACCGATTACAAGATATTACTGTTTTTGATTTGGCTGTCGTACTTGTTTGTACTGTGGGCGTCAAGTTGCTTCGGGGGCATACTCAGCTCCGGAGGAGACACCAAGTTCGTGACGTGCGTGCGGATCGCGTCGATTTTGCTGTGGATTGCTATTCCTGTGGGAACGTACGCGTACTTGGGCAAGCTGACCGCACTCACGAGCTGGTGGCTGGGCGTGCTGCAGCAGATATTTAACGGCATATTTTTCTACCGGCGGTATAGGAGCGGGAAGTGGAAGCACAGTCTCGTGCGCGAGTGATACCCAAACACAAGAAGTGTATCAGGATACCCAGACACAAAAAGTTTATCAGTCCGTCGTTTTATTTCTCGAAAACAAGAATGGAATATTAATAAAGATTTTAATCTCGTAATAATTCAATCATAGATGAAAACGATTTAAATCATTTCCACGATAAAAGCTGAATTATTGTTGCGACAAAAGCCTTAAGCCGCAAAGATATTGCATCTATGAGGCCTAGCTTACGCCTTCCCCTGATCGCTCAACTTCAAAGCAATAGCCCTCTTGATAGCAATGACATTCGCACTAAGCAAATGATCAGACGCATCCATCAAGAACTCGTCCAGCCCTCCGCGCTTTTCAATTGTCCGAACGCCCTTCGCAGAGACCCGCAATTGCACGCAGCGCCCCAACGCGTCGCTCATGAACGAGACCTTCTGTAAATTCGGAAGAAAACGTCGCCGCGTCTTATTATGCGCATGGCTTACATTATTTCCAGACAGTACACCCTTATTTGTAACACAGCAACGCCTAGCCATAAACACTTACATCAATAACAAACCATATGTTCTAACTGTAATTCCGTATTGCGCATGTGTCAATAGCCACGAATAAACACAGGTGAGGTCGATATATTCAGATGGGTAAGTCGCGCCGCTGGGCCAGGTGCAGGGCCGGATACGAGTCCAGTAGATTTTATGAAAACGGACTTGAGAGATGCTATATCATCACAGCACAAAAGAAACTGCAGAAGTAAAAGGGCAAAAGTGGTTGCATTGTTAACCTTTGCCGTGACAGAATTAAAGTTGGGTAGGCACCTCACCTCCGCACGCCCCCTGGGTGGGCGGGGGTTGTGGATGGCATTCTATCACAAAAAGATTAAAAAAACGTTAAACATGTCATTAATCTCAAAATACTCTAAAATTGTACACACCAGATCCCCATAAAAACAACTTGAACTTTTATCCCCGTCGAAGCCTTATATTACAACAAGCTTCAACTTGTTTGTTATGGGCCCCCGGTTTACACACACAGCAAACTTCATGTTTTGAAAATTTGAATTCGCCCCCCGGGAATGTATAATCCGAAGGTATGCACGTTTGACCTGGCGAACATCAATGTCTGAATCAAGAGCGCTAATCCCGCAAAAAACCCCGGACGCATCTGTCCCTCACAATATTGAAGCAGAACAAGCTCTGTTAGGCGCCATATTGCTCAACAACCGCGCGCTGGAGTATGTGACAGACTTCCTTAAGCCAGAGCATTTTTATTACCCCGCACACGGGCAAATATACCAGGCAATCCAAGCGCTCGTTGAAAGAAACCAAATTGCGGACCCAATTACGCTCAAGGATTTTTTTAACCAAAGTGAAATAACCAAAACTATTGGAGGCGCCGGCTATCTCGTAGACTTGACCACATCTGTGATTTCGGTGATGAACACGAACGACTACGGCAAAATTATTTATGATTTATTCCTGCGTCGCCAACTTATTAGCATTTCCCAAGAAACCGCAGATGAATGCCGCAACTCTGACTTTGACGCATCCGCAACTGACATAGTAGAAGACGTGGAGCGCAAACTTTACGGACTTGTCACGCAGGGGACCACGTCGACAACGACCACATTCCGCGACGCTCTGACCCAAGCAATTGAATCCGCCGAGAGCGCGTTTAAGCGCGACAGCCACCTTGTTGGCGTAACGTCCGGATTAATTGACCTGGACCGTTGGCTCGGGGGCTTGCATCCGTCGGACTTATTGATTTTGGCGGGACGTCCGTCTATGGGCAAGACGGCCCTTGCAACAAACATCGCGTTCAACGCAGCCAAGGCTTTCTGCGTAAATCAAAATGAAGGCGCGGCGGTCGCGTTTTTTTCGCTGGAAATGTCCGCTGAGCAATTGGCCATGCGCATATTGGCTTGCGAATCAGGGATTTCATCCGACAAAATCAGGCGAGGCGCCATTCGACGGGAAGACTTTCCGAAGTTTGTGGAGGTTAGTCGAAATATACACAACATACAAATGTTTATTGACGACACCCCTGGGCTTAGCCTTTCCGCATTGCGAAACAGGGCACGGCGCTTGAAACGCCAGCACAACATAGGGCTGATTGTGATTGACTACCTGCAATTAATCGATGCGACATCCAAGAAAGGCGCAGACAACCGCGTGCAAGAGGTGTCGCAAATCACGCGCTCACTGAAGACGCTTGCGAAGGAAATTAATGTTCCGGTGCTGGCCCTGTCGCAGCTTTCGCGCGCGGTCGAACAGAGGGACGACAAGCGTCCCCAACTTGCCGACCTAAGGGAGTCCGGCTCCATTGAGCAAGACGCCGACGTAGTTATGTTCATTTATCGCGAAGAGTATTACGAAAGTCGCAAGGAACCGCGAGAAGGAACGGAAGAGCACGCGACATGGCAAAAGACGATGAGCGATATATATAACCAGGCGGACATTATTATTGCAAAACAACGTCATGGCCCAATTGGTACAGTAAAAGTGTTTTTCGATGCGCAGTTGACGAAGTTTGGAAACGCAGCGACGTAATTTTTTGAGTGGGACGTACCCATCAGAAAGAGGGCGTCGTGATAATGGACCTGTTGCGAAAGCTGCGTCAACACGACAGGAATCAACAGCTCAAAAGGGCTTTCGCAACAGGTCTAATGGATAACGCAAATTTTCGCAAAAGTAAAAGGATAATAGTAACTAATATAGCTCTAAACTTATTCAGCTCTTTCTGCCAAATCACCTTGCACATTGCGTTCCGCTTCAGCTAAAAGGTCAACGATATCATTCGCTCCACCATTTTTACGGGCATATTCACGTGCATAATCGATAGGTTTTTTTTCATGAATATCTACAATTCTAACGTCTGCACCTGCCCCTATTAGATCACGAACAGCACTTATGACTGAATCACGACGAATATTCATATCGTCAAACACAACGTGCAAAGGTGTTTTTTGGTCATTATCTTGTATGTTTACGCTCGCCTTTCCAGTAAGAAGCCATAGACGTATGTCTTTGTTACAGATATGGCAATGTAAAGCTGTTCGCCCATAACAATCTCTTTCGTCAACAAAGCATCCATTTTCAATAAGTACTGGGATAGCGCTTGGATCAGCGTAATGCAAAACCGTCCTGCCTAAATAATCTTTTTCGTTAATCTTCCCTTCATACTTAAGGAATACGTCAACTGCAGCTTTTAGTTCGTCTTTATAGCTTTCTTGTACATATTTGTACAAAAAAGTCCGTCCGAAATAATCTTTCTTATTTACGTCAATAGAGTAATCGCGAATTAATGCTTCCAACGTAGACGCATGACGACAGCCATAGTGTAATATGCTTTGCCCTAGATCATCAACGGAGTTAAAGTTCGCGCCTTTTTCGCGGAGGAATTCCAGCGCATTCGTATTATTACAGGTTGGTGTTATCAATATCTCACCATCTTTATATCTTGTATTAATATTAATCAATTTTTCGTTCAGGAGTATATCTACTATATCAAATTTCCCGAAATGCATACGATTCCTGATTGTGAGTACAAAAAAACTTGTATCTAAATCTTTTTCCGGCCAACATATCCCGCGTTCTTTTAATATGCATGTAACCGCATTCCAATCGTCCAAGACCTTCCTCACAACTGGTTTGTCAGACGCAAATGCGAGTGGTTTCATACCCAAGTTAATCTCTTTTAATTTTTGTACCCATGTATCGAATTCTTCTTTATTGTCTTCATTTCGCTCAAAACTAGGCGCATCATGTATTGACAAAAAAGGTTCAAACCCATCTGAGAATAAAGGCTTAAATTCGTGTCGTGCATCTTCATGTGGTGCGTCTATACCTATGGGAACACGTTCTTTTATTTGTGAAATAAGGAAATTAATCCTTGAAGGATGTTTGTCAAAAACACAAAAACATGCCGATCTGATTAAAGGTATGCAATCTGGCCTATCTTTAATTAAGCCCATTATTTCACGAAATTTCTCGTGATCATAAGCATATTCATTTGATATAAACGTGAAGTAACGATGTAGCAAATTGCACAGTCTGTCATAATATACGTCCTGCAGCGTAAAACAACAAATCTTTTTTATATCGGATAAGTAATTGCGCAACGCCGTCAGCAATTGATTTTCTGTAGCAAGAACGTAATCATTGAGCAAACCATCACACAATGTACTGTCACAAGGAATCAGATTAGAACTGTCATCATTGCTAAATACAAATGATTGCGGAAAGGCTATTTCACGTGTTAACCCAAAATTTCCCGTCCATATTGTGCTAGCCAAAGTTTTCAAGCGTCCGAAGAATGTATTCGCAGATGCAGGGGATGCATTAATTCCAATATTTTTTAATACAGATATAATTGCTGCGGACCAACATCGTGAAATTACGCCTGACCAACGTAAAGGAAAAAGTGGAGAGTGATGACCGTATATGTTTGCGTCACTTTCAGACACATAGCTGCGTTCGTCACCTTTTTGACGCCATTCGTACACAAATTGATTTTGTCGATCAACAATAGCCATAGTTTTTTGACCAGACGTGTAAAAAGGTACTATTCCCAGCATTGTAATAATTTCTTCGCAAGTATGCCAAGCCGTTTGTGTATCTTCTTCGTATGACAACAAGGGGAGCTCTTCGTGATTGCGAAATACCATACAATAAATATATACAGCCCGTGCTATTGTTTCTGCAGTCAATATTTCTGATAAGTTTTTATTTTCCATATTATCAAAAACAAAAGGACCAAAGCCGTTATTAATTAATGTTTTAAATATTCCTCTTAAAGCTGTACAATCAGGATCTGTACTATGTTGAGCAATTTTGAGTTTGATCGCTTGTACAGAATCATTTGATATCTCGCGCATGATTTGCGCAACGATTGGTCTCATATTTGCAGCATTAAGCATAGGAAAACATGTGTCAATGAAATTAAATTTAGAATTTATAGCGGAATAAATAAAATCAAGTTTTATATTTCGCATATCCAAGAATCTTGACATTAGCATATAGTGATACGCATGCGTTATTTCGTGCAAAATTGAGTGATTCGGCCGTCGAAAATACCTATCTTCCAGATCAATTTCGTGTGCAATAGAGCGATAACACGAATTAGTCGTGTTAGGCTTTTTTGATTTAAAAAAATAATCGACAATGCCTTTTGTATCACAATGGCCGTCGTCAATTCTCTTTATTGTTATTGGGCCTGAGATGCCTCCAAAAACAGGAGCATCCAAAGGGTTATTATCATCTATTACTTGTACTATTTTTATCGCCATAAGTCGTTGAAAACCAGTGTAGTTAAACAATATTTCTTTCAGCCTAGCGAGAAAGGCATTTTGATATTCAGGCTCAAGATTACGCAGATCAAAAAGTGGTTTTGAAATATCATTACCTTCATAACGACATAGATCTTTTACTAGCTGGTCCGCATCTTGGGGATTTTGCACTAATTTTGAAAAACGCAGATCCGTAGTCTCACTCGCGCGACCATCTGTTGCATTTGCGTTCTCGCTTGGTGTACGTATATCGTAACGGTCAAAAATATCACACCAATTTCTAAGTTCCTGAGCATAATCATTGTTTGGCAATGTTATTAGAAGTCCTTTTGCATACTCCAATATAGTCGGTGCAGATATATCAACGACAAGCATATCCTCGCTATTTGATAGACGTCGCCATCCAAGTTGTTCACCGAAATGAACCAATGAAAGCTTCGCACTAAAGATGTCTTGGGGCGCAGTGAAACCCCATCCATTTTCTGTAGCAAAAGCTGCGATGTCGCCAATAAACTCATCATATTTTTGGTATCGTTGTGCATATCTTGGCACATCTCCTGGTGCCTCTCCTGGTGCCTCTCCTGGGACTTCCTTTAATTTTATGTTTGTTGCCGAATTCACCCTTGAAGGACGTACGCCAGAGGCAAATGTTTCAATATATGCATTATTCGTAACTATACTGCAAAGGATCAACAGTATTATGTTCTTTACTGTAGACATTTTTGCTCGCGTAATTGCCGGGTAGACTAAGCTTAGTATAGGGCATAAGTTGTTAAATAATCATTAATGCGTCTATACCCAAACACAAAAAGTTTACCAGTTCGTCGTTTCGAAACGCAGCGGGCACCCCATTCAACAAGTTGAATGAGGTCCCGGCTTGAGTCACCGAAACTCCTGCCATCCATTCTTTTTATGACTTGGTTGACCTCGTCACGAAAACATTGTGACTTAATCCGGTCTGTCAGAACGCATAGTGTTACTCAACCTTGGGGGGAATACTTTGGAAATATCACCTGTTTGAAAACTACGACCCTTGTCGCGCCAACTATAGGAAAAGTCGCTGAAAGTGAGCTCCCCTGCGCGAGCAGCACTGAACAATGAATGACCTATACGTTCGAAATCGAAACCATCGCAGAGAGGCGCGGTAATCCATTGCTTACGTGGACGTTCGCTAGGATACAGATAATTCCAAAGACTACCGCGCAGACCAGAAAGATCCCTATTTATGTCGAAATTCAACCACGGCTGGCTAGTGACACGTTGTTTGCCCGTAGTCGGCTTACTTAGTAATACAGGGGCAATTCTGTTTAATACTCTAAATGCTGAACTTGGGATCGCAAATATTTGCATGCCAGCACTCGGGTCTTCTGGAGTATCAGATTTGAATCGGGGATGAGAGTTTATCCATGAGTATTGAGATAACATGCTCATTCCCAGCATATCTAGTCTTGCAGGATATTCGACGAGACATGAGTCCGTCATCTTGGGACCTAAATACTGATCGGACATTAGATCTGATTCCATTTTATTAACACATAATTTAT
Organism: Holosporales bacterium; assembly: GCA_031270515.1. Taxonomy (GTDB): domain Bacteria; phylum Pseudomonadota; class Alphaproteobacteria; order BNTO01; family BNTO01; genus JAIRNK01. Next base: position 8,484 of record JAISXM010000045.1, read on the forward strand.
TATCACGCTCGAAGATCGAATAATGTTTGTTGCACAGGGCTCTACGCGTTAACAGATCATAACGCATGTCCCCATATTCTAAACAAGTTTGCCAAAGTACATTTTCGTACATGAAATCAAACAACTTATTTGCGACACTAATGACCGGCTTGCACGCAAAATATTGGGGATCGTCTTTTATTTCAATACTCCCTATATCTATCAATAGCCTGGCATTTTGTATTTTATCATCTACCTCTTGTACCCGCGGCTTAATATCTTCAGAAGAAGATTTTGTGAATTCAGAACTAAATATCTTAATAATCTCCACAGACATGCGTTCAGCTAAGTCGACATCAAATCGATTTTCCTTAAAATGATTCGCCGCGGTCGCCATCTTCTCTGAGTTGTACATACCACCTATTCGTTCCAGATGGGCAAGAAGCGCTGCTTGATCAGGATTCTCATCGTCCTTGATGTGACGTATCATATCCGGTATGAGTGATCCTATCTTTGCATTATCAAGTGCAGTAATTATTTCTATTTTAGCCATTCTCTCGCCCGGTCCTGGTGGCTGCGGCTGTTTCCATGGGGGGATGGAGGGCGGTGGTGCGGGGCGCGCTTGTGGTCTTCTAGCTTGCGTTCTTGACGCGTTAGCGACTGGTCCTGATTTTGTAGCGACTGGTTTTGATGTTGTCGCGACGGGTTCTGATTTTGTAGCGACTGGTGTAGCGACTGGTGTAGCAACTGGTGTAGCGACTGGTTCTGACATCAGTATTCTTTTCACCAAATCCGGAAGAAGAATGTCACAACTTGCAGGATCGACGGTTACAATGCTGGAGCGAAACATTATGTCGATAGAAATGGCACGAATTCTCTCAAGTTTTATTTTCAACGTGTCAGACTTGGGTGCGTCCTTTAATTTGTTCACGACAGGACAAACTGCGACCAATGCTGCATAGTGGCTTCCGAACTTGGCAATTAGTTTATCCGCCGCAGATCTGACATCGTTGTCAAAGCAAATGCATTCGACCTCATCCAACAGTGCTTTCTCATTTGCTTTATATTCGCCATCTACGGTTGACAATTGGTTATTAAAGAATTCATCAGCCCCAAACGCGTGCAAGCTAAACATTAAAACAATAGGAAAAACCCGATTTACAAAATGTATTGCAATCATAATATATCTCCAAAATATACAGACAGAGCGCCTGTCAGACAAAACAATATTCACCATATATTATAATTGTATCGTGACAAGTAATGACAAGTCTATATAAATAATGACGCGTTGATGTAGATGAATTCAAACCAATATCACATTGCAACGCATAGTATTTAAAACGAATATTAAATCAAACATTGGGTATACATTGGCTTTTTTTATACACCGGGTCCCCATAACAAACAATTTGAAGCTCGTTGTATTATAAGGCTTAGGTGAGGATAAAAATTCAAATTGTTTTTATGGGCAGATATAGTGGGCTAAAGTGGGACATCTTTGTTTTTCTAATTCGCCCCTAATGCATGCTGTAATGATAATAGACAGAACGAGACCTTTTACCCCATGAGGAGCGTCATGACGATTCGATTATTATCACCAGACCAAGAATTAATCCGCAATATTGTTTGTGTCGAAATAAACCAAAACGAAAAGCTGTATAGCATGTGTTTGCACTTTTATGATGAAGACAATGCGTCAAACTCCCCCTGGTTCGAGGATTTGACACAGCGCACACATACGCTTATGCAAAACGACACCCCGCTTTTTTCAGGCGCGCTAGTTTCCGCAACCGAACCAGATGCACTTGGCCTGCGCACGTTGACGTTTCTATCGCCCAGTGCAGGTTCGCCCGCCGCAGATTTGTCGCCTACATCAGGTGCGCCCACCTCAGATGCGTCGCCTACCTCAGGTGCGCCCACCTCAGATGCGTCGCCTACCTCAGGTGAGCCCACCGCAGATGCGTCGCCTACCGCAGGTGCGCCCACCTCAGATGCGTCGCCTAGCACACTCAAAACGACAGACGAAGTCGACCTCACTCCATACGTTTTTGACAAGTCGCTAAAATTCTCCGACCCCTTGCCCCCGCGCGCGATAAATGTTGAGCTGCAAGCTGACTGGATCCAACGCAACTCCGGCATCCTTGATTTAGCCTCCAGCATCTCTGCACGCTTTCCCCAAGGCATCATCAGCTCGCTGAACGCAAATCTTGGCGAATGTGCTCCAAATACGCACAAATCCGGATACACAATACTGGAGTCCTCATTTGAATCAATATTGCCCCCATCCACGGGAGTACTGGACGCATACCCCGTGCAAACGCCCGCGCTGGTCATCGAGGATTCGCCCCAAACCCTTCCTCGCTACTGGTTTAAAGCTCGGTGGAAATTCGCATGGGAATACGAACAAAAGCGCGTCGAAAAGCTGTCGATACAGTTGCCTTTTTGTCCATTTGGAAAAGACGACGAGCGCATTCACCTGAAAGTGCAAGGATTTGAACAATTACCCCGCTTCAGCGCGCATTTGGCAACGCTGCACACGTTGTGGCCTGATATAACAAACGACGCAATTGCTTCGTTAAAAAAGGACTTATATGTCAAGTACCAATCCACTGCGGCGTGCTCTGTGCCATTTGAAATAGGCGCGACTCTACGTTTACAGCAATCCGTAAAAATAACTTACGCCAACGGCAGCGTTTCAGGTCAATTGCGCGAGATCGCCTGCGTGTGTGATGGCGCGAACAAACGGTACGCAAATTTGTCCATATCGGTCGCTCCCCCGTGGTTACAGCAGTGGAGGCAGGCGAATTACGCGCTCAAAGAGATCGTCGAAGCATCTGCGCTTGAGGGATTAACGGATCGCGAGCTCACGGAGACGACAGGCGTAACGGACATAATCATAGAAAACGACGCCGATGTGCAGTTTGAAAAGCTGGCGTCGCAACACATCGCTTCGCATCAGCGGCTGCGCGAACTTTTGGATGAGCACTCCACGCGTATTGTCGTGCGCATGCGGGATTTGAAAACCAAACGGCACTTGGTTCATTTGCTAGAGGGGCAGGTGACGCGGTGACATGGTGAATCGGTTTTTTAGACGCAAGAGTAAAGATTCAAGTCGTTTTTTTACAAAAAGGAGGCCTCCCATGATTTTTCTGAACTACAAACATATTGACGATTTTTTCCAAATTGAAGAAAACTTCGTGCGCTCGACGGACGACATTAACTGCAACGATGCGACCATATCGGTGCGTGCGCGGAGCTGTGTGTGCCCTGCGAAAAATCTGCAAATACAGGCGCGCATTGTTTTGCAAACGGAAACACTCGAAGTTTTTATCAATTACGACACGGGAAAGCAACGTTTTGAGAAAATTCCGTTCAAAGAGGTGCAGCTTATACGTAACGTGCGCTTATTCGCGGAACCAACGGAGGGCTCACCTAATAAACATGCTGACGGTTCGCCCGACAAACATGCCGACACCGCGTCACATGCCGACACCTCGCAACCCCACGGCTCGCCCTATGCCGACACCGCGTCCCACAAATATGCTGACGCCGCGCAACCCCACAGCTCGGTTCTGCTGCTGGACAAAGCGTTCCCTCACGTTCCCAATGGCGCGGTGTTAAACGTTTCGCACAACGCGACACGTCACCCCGTATATTCTGAGCCATTGCAAGGTGTGGCGCTTCCGCTTTGGCATATAGGCGGAACCTGGCATGAGAACGGCAATGAGCATGATATTGAGTCCGTTTTCATTTTTCCTAGTGTAAACGCAAACGCTCCACGAGGCGCTGACATTAACCGGGTTAGATTTTCCGAGTTGTCGACGTATCCAAACGTCGCGCTCTTTCCGCAAACGCCTGAGCCGTGGAGCTTGAAGCGCGCAGCGGAGAACGGGGACATCAAATGGCGCGTGGAGGGGCATGCTTTGCGGTCGACTCGCATAGAAATTGTGTCAAAGGAGAGGGCGGTCGTTACCTTCGCGGATAGTGAATAAGATTTGAGATATGTATCAATATCTTTTGCCTGTTTAAGGCGAGAACTCAATATTTGAATATTAATACAGACTACTTTAACAAAGGAGTACCAATATGACAAACAGCATTCAACAAATTTCGGAAACTGATGTGCAAACTCTTTGTGCAACCATTTATGGTGAAGCAAGGGGAGAGCTGACTTATGTCCAAGGGGGGCTGGCGGCGTTAATTGCGGTTGGCAACGTCGTCGCGAATAGAGCAACGCGACAAAATAAAACGGTAGCTCAAGTCTGCCTGTGTCCTCTGCAATTTTCGTGCTGGAACGAAGGTGACCCAAATCGGCACGCCATAGAAAACGCAATAAAACAGAAGCCTGAAGTGTTTCAAATATGCATGTACGTCGCCAATGGAGTGCTGCGAATGGACTGGCCCGACTTAACAAACGGAGCGACCCACTATTACGCACAGAGCTTGGCTACCCCGCCGTTTTGGGCGAATAGTATGAAGTTGCAAGTAAAAATTGGACATCATTTATTTTTTAAATAACGTTTTAATTCAGTACATATAAGTAATAACGAGGAATATCATGGCCTTTCCATTCATAGCCGCAGCGCTCAGCTTTGCAGAATTTGCACCCACATTAATCAAATGGCTATCTGGCAATAAAAATGCGGACCACATAGCCTCCGAGATTATCAACATTGCGAAAAATATCACACAATGCACCACGCCAGAAGAGGCCCTACAGCGCATGCGCGACAATCGCGCGCTAGCAGATGATTTTCAACTGGCGGTATACAAATCGCAAACAGAGTGGGAAATCGCGTTGTTGGAAGACCGGCAGCTCGCCAGAGAGCGCGACTTGGAGTTCCTAAAAGCAGGGCACGCGAATCGTCGCGCGGACTTGATGGTGGTGTCGGCCGCGTTAGGGTTAATATTGTGCCTGCTGTCGCTTGCGTTTTACTCCGACGTATTGCCAGGCGAGGCGGTCGGCATCATATCGACAATTGCGGGGATTTTTGGCGGCTGCTTAAAGGATGCATTTGCGTTTGAATTTGGCTCATCCAGGGGAAGCCGCGTCAAAGACTCAACGGTCGCAGCTATGCTTGAGCGAGTTGGGTAGATGCCCTCAATAGACTTCTTTCCAAACTCCTCAGAAACTGACTTTTGGTGCGTAGATCCGGGGCTCGCGGGACCCCATTTGACTCGTCAAATGGGAACCCGGCTCGCGGGACCCCATTCAACAAGTTGAACGGGAACCCGGCTCGCGGGACCCCATTCAACAAGTTGAATGGGAACCCGGCTCCGAGCCTCCTGCAAAAATCCTAGATTCTGATGGATTGGAATAAAGTATATTGGAGAACGGCCAATGTGCGCAAAAGAACACTTACATCTGCGGCTACTCACACCGATATACAAACTCTGTGGATTCTCCCCCGTCAGGAACAAAGTCTTTGACGGATAGTAGTTCGTTTTCAATAGCAGACATAACTGTCCGACTTATGTCCCCCAATACTCCACTGAGCTGGGGTTGCGTGGTCTGTATTTCCATCAATGCATTAGGCGGATCACTATTGATAGCATTGCGCGCAGCAGAGACGCTTTCCTGCATCCAGCACATTAACGGATTTGGTCGCTTAAGATTGCTCACTAACGTTGGGATTACGGCGTTTAAGACCCCAGGCATTGAACTTGGGTACGCAGCAGCCACGCATATCGATACGTTTTTATCCACTTCACTCTGATTCCCTCCATTAGCCAGAGGTTGTATTTGGTTACACTTAAACGAGCTCTCTCCAAGCGAATCTAGTCGCATAGTATCAACATTTGATTTTTCAATTTGCACCCCTTTTCTTTTCGTTACAACGAATGTTCCGTTTTTCCACTTAACTGTATCATCTATTCCTTTTAATCCAATCCTTGATTCATTCACCAATGAGGTTATCAAGCATTGGATCGCGGGAAGATGTGCGACTCCGTACCAGAGTACGTAGTCATGCACGACGTCAATCAGTGCATTCGTGAGCGCAATGATCGGCTCAAGTTCAACATATTGGGTCCCTAATACCGGAATACGCCCGATGTCGCTCAATCGACGGGCCGCTTGCACTTGACGACCAAACTCACGGATTGATCCGTCTTGAGTAGATTTTACGTGTTCAGAACAACAGGTCTTAATAACTTCCACGCACATGGTTTCGACATCGTTGAAATTAAATGGATTTTTCTCAAAAGAGTTCCTCACTTTTACAGGATCTTCATCCGTAACGTATTCACAGCGTTCCTTGCCCTTGGGTAACAGCAGATCTTTAACCGTTTGTTGTACTCCCGCGAGACGAACGGCAGCAGCGATGGCTTGCCCACCCATAAAGTGTGGCTCTGATGCTGTATGGGGCGTGTCGGACATGTCGGACATAAATGTGTTTCTCCCCAACACCTGCAAAGGAGCATACTCGTCTGTATAGTTGACGAGCACAGCGCGAGAATGAAACATGATGTAGGAAAAAACGGCACAAAATCGCTGACGCAGTTCATTCCTATCAGGTACGGAGGCGCGATCTAACTCCGGCGCACATTCACTAAGTGCGACCAATGCTGCATAGTTGCCTTTTAACGCATGAATTATTTTATCTGCCGCATTTTCAATTGTTTGATCATTGCAAATATCAGAAATCTGACGTACAAATCTCTCTTTATCTTCATTTATGCGCGCCCTGACATAGGAGTACTGATTTTTAAAATAAGCATCATACTCAGATGCGTGTAAACTAAATATTAAAACAATCGGGATGAACCGACTTATCAATCGCATTACAATCATAATATCCTCTAAATGTATATATTTAGCGGGGAGCATGCCCACGTCTAAACACCGATATCCATACTATAGTTATATTATAATACGCAATGATATGTCAAGATAGATTATTGCTCTCAATGTTTTTGTGGCAGGCCTGGGCCGCTTATGAATGATGCAATACCAAGTGGAATTGGTCAAGAAAAATGTGCGGCTTAGGTTGTGATTCCCCCTGCTCACGTCAGCGGTGTTTTATCGAAACATATGTCCCTATAAAAAAAATAGGGGAGATGGTTCAGATAAAAAAATGATGGGGAGATGTCCCTGTAAAAAAGGATGGAGGGGTATCCCGGTTAAAAATGATGGAGGGGTATCCCGGTTAAAAAAGATGGGGAGATGTCCCGGTTAAAAATGATGGGGGCATGTCCCAGTAAAAAATGGGCGAATTAGGTCCCGGTTAAAAAGGATGGAGGGGGTATGTTCACTTTTAAATAAATGTAGTACGAATTGAATGTAGGGGATGAATTTTGGTGTGATAATTATGCCACAGAGGCGCGCGTTTACTCCGTCTGTCCATACTTCTGGTCTCTCTTCCGGGATTCAGCCTGGTCTCTCTTCCGGGATTCATCCTCGTCTCTCTTCTGGGCTTCATCCTGGGCTTTCTTCTGGGCTTCATTCTGGTCTCTCTTCCGGGATTCAGCCTGGGCTTTCTTCCGGGATTCAGCCTAGTCTCTCTTCTGGGCTTCATCCTGGGCTTTTTTCTGGTATTCAGCCTGGTCATTCTTCTGGGATTCCTTCTGGTCTTCCTTCCGCCACGCCAGACGCCCGCCCTCGCCTCAGCCGCCAGCACCTCCTCTTCACCGTCCTCGCCTTCGCCGCCATCCCGCTCCTGCACCCTGCCGCGCCGCCTCCGGCCTCGCCCTACGAGAAGATGACGACCGCCATCCGCGGCACCGTATCGCGCCTGCAAACCTCCCTCACCCTCGGCAACGTCGTCTCCGCCCGCCAGCGCAAGCACTTCATCCAGCAGCTGCGCCAGCTCTCCGCCCAGTGCAACAGCGCCAACAACTACGCCGCGGAGCATGCCCACCAGCAGGCGCTCCACGTATCCGACGAGCAGACGCTGGCCGACAGCCTTGGGCGCCCGGCGCTGGATGAGCAGTATCCGGATGGGTTCAAGTTTTTTGCAGACTTTGCGCGCGTCACGGAGGTGTTCAAAGAGCTGATCTACTGGCCGCAGGATATGTCATACGACTTTAACTCGATTGCGATTGTGTTTGATCAGCAAAGCCTGCAGCAAGAGATGATCGACAGACTTGACTCAATAAAGACGCTAATACTGGTAAAAAATTACAATATCCCTGAGCTTGATTTGCCGAACCGACATAATATTGAAAAGCTTGTGATGCTGGATGGGGAGATGGATGCGCCACTTCGCGACGCGGTTGTAGCAAAACTCCAATACCAACACGAATATCAGAAAAAATTAAAATACGTGGAAATATCCAAATGGGGCACACCAACGCTGGATGTGAGCTTTTTTCAGTCAAAATTCACACACTTCATTGGTTTTGAAGATGTCACTAGCATTGATGTCAAGTACGCATTTTGTTACAATACCCGTCTAGCGACAGTGTCTCTCCCTAATTTAGAAAGCATAACAAAAAGCGAGTGCTTTTATCACTGTGACGCCCTAGCATCAATATCATTACCTGCGCTAACATCTCTCTCAGGAGGCTCCTGCTTTAGTAGCTGTAGCAACCTAACATTAATATCATTGCCTGCGCTAACATCTCTCTCAGTCGGCGGCTTTAGTAGCTGTAGCAACCTAACATCAATATCATTGCCTGCGTTAACCTCTATAACAGGAGGAGACTGTTTCGTGTCTAGTAATGCGCTAACGTCTATCACTTTCTCTGATCAAATCACTACTGTTGGAAATGATGTATTCCGCTATTGTCCTGCATCATTAACCACATTACACCTCGTTGGACAGCTTAACACTGATGGAAACGCAATTAACGGGATTGTTAGCTCCTGCGGCAAACTAAATGCCGCGACATACAAAATGCCAGTCGCTGATTTTACATTTTCAATTGGTGAAAGCGTTCTTGCCGCGGTTGCGGGACCTGACTTGCTCGCGTATATAAACACCACACTAAGTGTCCGCCTTGATGAAGTTCCGTTACTTGCAAGTATTCCTGCAGGTAAGCGCATATTCGACTTAGGTGATACGCTAATAGATCCAAATGACCTTGATGTTGAAGCAAGTAGTTTGTTTGGCTCTATAAAAATGTGCGGAGCCTCGTTTAGTATTAATGATCTATCTCATGTCATGTGCTTAAATAACCAGTCAGCTATATCTGCAGATGCAATTAGCAAGCTAGCCAGTACGACAACGCTATTTCTTATTAAAAACTATAAGCCCACAGGCTTAAACCTAAACGTTGCATCCCTTCCAATCCTCAAAAATTTAATTATGTTGGATGGCAAAATGGACGACGGTTTGCGTGCGAGCGTGACGACTTTTGCCGGAAATTCAACAACGTTGCAGTACTTAATGATTTCGCGCTGGGGCCTTCCGGAGTTTGACACAAGGGCGACAAAAACCAACTTAACGCATTTCGCAGGATTTGAGGACATTCCCTGCCTTACAGCAAAGGAAGCATTTTATAGTTGTAAAACACTTACTGCGGTGTTCGTACCTAACGTGATAACCATACCCGCAAGTAGTGCGAACTGGTTTAATAGCTGGTTTGCTGACTGTGCCGCATTAACGTCACTATCAATGCCAGACTTAACTACGATATCAGAAAATGATTGTTTTTCTCACAATAATTTACTTATGGAAGTCTCCTTTCCCAAATTAAACATTATTACATCAGAGGCTAACAACTGTTTTTCTTACTGTACTAACCTAACATCAATATCATGGGATAAATTAACATCAATAGAAGGAAACGATTGTTTTTCTTACTGTACCTCATTAGTTTCAGTATCGTTGCCTGCTTTAACATCCATTACAGGACCCAACTGCTTTTACGACTGTCGTGCGCTAGCAGCAGTATCGTTACCTGCTTTAACTTCAATAGGAAGCTGTTGCTTTTCCTATTGTGAGTCATTAACGTCAATATCGTTGCCTGTATTGACCTCCATCACAGAAGATCGTTGTTTTGCTGACTGTACCTCATTAACATCAATATCGTTGCCTGCTTTGACCTCCATAACAGGACCGTTTAGCTTTATTAACTGTAGCGCCCTAACATCAATATCGTTGCCTGCGCTGACCTCCATAACAGGAGATGTGTGCATTGCTGAATGTCCATCATTAATATCAATATCATTGCCTGCTTTGACCTCCTTCACAGGAGATACATGCTTTATGGAATGTCCATCATTAACATCTGTATCGCTGCCTGCGTTAGCTTCCGTCACAGGAATTGGGTTATTTATTTACTGTGGCGCCCTGACATCTGTACCATTGCCTGCGTTAACCCAGATTATAGGAATGGGAGCGTTTGCCTTCTGCGATGCCCTAACATCGGTAGCTTTTTCGGATCAGATTACTGCGGTAGGAAATGAGGCATTCGTATATTGTTCGGAGTCATTGACAGAGTTACACCTTGTGGGCCAGCCGGACGCCGACGGCAACGCGATAAACGGGATCGTCTCCTCCTGCGCTCACCTTAATGCCGCCGAATACAAAATGTCCGTCACCGCCTTCACCTTCTCCATAGGCGAGCGCATCCTCGCCCAGCTATCCGCCCCTGAGCTCACCACCTACATCAACGACGTCTTCAGCATCCCTCTCGCAAGCGTCCCCTTCGTCGCCGCCGCCCCCGCCTCTCAGCGCATCTTCGACCTCGGCGACCTGCAAAACTACGAGTTCCCGGCGATTGCGGACGACAGCCTATTCGGCACCATCCGCATCGGCGGCGTGTCGTACTCCGTGCGCGATTTCTCCAACAGCCTGTATTTGTACAACCAGTACAGCATCTCCGACAGCACCATCAGCCGCCTCAGCGCGATTACGACGCTCGTCATCATCAGCAACTACGCCGTCGACGGGCTCGACTGGGGCGCGCTGACGAGCCTGCAGAAGCTGGTGATGCGGGATGGCGCGATGAACGACGCGCTGCGGGCGAGCGTCGTGGCCCTGGCGAACGAGGAGCCGAAAAGCCTGCGGGAGGTGGAGCTGTCGCATTGGGGCGCGCCGACGCTGGAGGTGAGCTTTCAGGGGGCAAATTTGACGCACTTCATTGGCTTTGAAGATGTCACGGATATTGCGGCAGGACAGTGCTTTGCTTCCTGTGGCGCCCTAACATCGGTATCACTGCCTGCCTTAACCTCCATATCAGGACACTACTGCTTTTACGGCTGTAGCGCGCTAGCATCGATATCATTGCCGGCATTAACCGAGCTCAGATCATGTATGTGCTTTGCTGGATGTAGTTCATTAACGTATGTATTATTTCCTGCTTTGACATATATAGAAACATCCGAATTATTTGAGGATTGTGATGTACTAACATCGGTAGCTTTTTCTGACCAAATCACTTATTTTGACGATAATGTATTCAATTGTAGTTCTGAGTCATTGACAGAACTGCAACTCATTGGGCAGCCTGACGCCGACGGCAACGCAATCAACGGGATCGTCTCCTCCTGCGCCCACATAAACGCCGCTTCCGAAAAAATGCCGATCGCGCGCTTCACCTTTTCCATAGGCGAGCGCCTCCTTGCCCAGCTCTCCGGTGCCGAGCTCACCACCTACATCAACACCGCCCTGAGCATCCCGCGCACGAGCGTGCCATTCGTGGCCAGCCTCCCCGCCGAGCAGCGCGTGTTCGACTTGGGCGACATCGAAAACTACGAGTTTCCGGCGATCATCGACGACGGCTTGTTCGGCGTCATCAAGATCCGCGGGGTGGAGTATTCGGTGGGCGACTTCTCGAATTGCCTGTATTTGTATGACCAGGCGAGTATATCCGAGAATACGATCAGCAGGCTGAGCTCGTTTACGACGCTGATCATGATCAAGAATTATGCCGTGGATGGGCTGAGCTGGAGCGCGATTACGAACGTGGCGAAATTGGTGATGCGGGATGGCGCGATGAGCGATGCGCTACGCGATAATGTTTCGAGTCTTGCGAAGAATGCGCCAAAAAATCTAAAATACTTAGAATTGTCGCACTGGGGCATACCAACACTGGATAAGAGCTTTGAACAATCAAACTTAACACACGTCATTGGCTTTGCAGATGTAACAAGCATTACTGCAGGCTATTGCTTTAGTCAGACCCCACTAGTATCAATATCGTTCCCTGCGCTAACCTCAGTAACAGGAGACGACTGCTTTTCTGGTTGTAGCTCCTTAACATCAATATCACTGCCGGCGCTAATCTCCTTATCAGGATGGTACTGTTTTCATTACTGCAGCGCCTTAACATTAATATCATTGCCGGTGTTGGCCATTCTAGGAGGATCCGGCGACTTTGATGGTTGTGATTCCCTAACCTCGGTAGCTTTTTCTGACCAAATCACTTATGTCTCATATGCACAATTCGCGGGGTGTTATGCAACAGATCTATGCCTTGTTGGGCAGCCTGACGCTGATGGAAATGCAATAAATGGGATAGTTAGTTCCTGTGGGCACCTAAACGCCGCGGGACACCGTATGTCCGTCGCGCACTTCACCTTCTCCATCGGCGAGCGCATCCTCGCCCAGCTCTCCACCGCCGAGCTCGCCACCTACATCAACGCCGCCCTCAGCATCCCGCGCACGAGCGTCCCGTTCGTCGCCAGCCTCCCCGCGACCAACCGCATCTTCGACCTCGGCGACATGCAAACCTACGAGTTCCCCACGATCATCGACGACGGCTTGTTCGGCACCATCCGGATCTGCGGCGTGGAGTACCCGGCAAGTGAGCTGTCGAGTAGCCTGTACCTGTATAACGAAACAAGCATCCCCGCGAGCACGATCAGCAGGCTTGGCGCGATCACGAAGCTGATCGTCATCGATAATTATGCGGTGGAGGGACTGAATTGGGGGGCGCTGACGAGCTTGCAGACGCTGGTGATGCGGGGCGGCGAGATGAGCGACGCGCTGCGGGCGAGTGTTGCGAACCTTGTGAATAATCCGCCGAAGCTAAAGTATTTGGAGCTATCGCACTGGGGTACGCCGACGCTGAATGTGAGCTTTCAGGGGTCAAACTTAACACACTTCATCGGCTTTGCAGATGTCACTAACATTACTGCAGACTCCTGCTTTTCTTCCTGTCGCGCCCTAACATCAGTATCACTACCTGCTATAACCTCCATCACAGGTTACTGCTTTGCTTCCTGTGACTCCCTAACATCAATATCATTGCCTGCCCTAACCTCGACAACAGAGAACTGCTTTTCTTCCTGTCCCGCGCTAACATCAGTATCATTGCCTGCGTTAACTTCCATCCCACAACCCGACTGCTTTGCTTACTGTAACGCGCTAACATCTATATCATTGCCTGCCCTAACCTCTATCGCAGGATCCAGCTGTTTTGATTATTGTAATGCCCTAACATCGGTATCATTGCCAGCGTTGACCTCTATAACAGGACCCTCCTGCTTTTTTAATTGTAGCGTGCTAGCATCAATAACTTTTTCAGACCAAATCACTGAGGTGGGAAATCAGGCATTCCGATATTGTCTTTTGACGGCACTACAGCTTGTGGGGCAGCCTAATGCTGGCGGGAATGCGGTTAACGGGATCGTTAGCTCGTGTGGGCACCTAAATGCAGCGCAATACAAAATGCCCGTAGCGACCTTCACCTTCTCCATTGGCGAGAGCATCCTCGCACAGCTATCGGGGGCGGCGCTGGTTGCGTACGTAAATGACGTGCTAAGCATTCCGCTGGTGAGCGTGCCGTTTGTGGCGAACGTCGCTGCAGATAAGCGCGTGTTTGACCTGGGCGACATTCAGCTCGATACGCTCCCAACGATTATTGAGGACGGATTATTCGGCGTCGTTAAGATGGGTGGCGTTTCGTACTCGGTGGATGACTTCTCTAACCGTCTGTATTTATATAACCAAGCAAGTATACCTGCAGAGACAATCAGCAGGCTGGGGTCTATTACGCTATTAACCATAATCCA
>JAISXM010000097.1 GCA_031270515.1 Holosporales bacterium
TTAAAGGTCTTTTTCTAAAAAAACTACCCCATCACAACAGCAGTTTTCTAGCATCAACTAGCCGGTCTCATGGGCTCAAATTTGTCTCACATCTTTGTGAACCTACACACATGAAGAAACCTTCCTGTATGTAAATACTTGGTGCTTCCACTCCAAGCAAGCACGAGTCTTCAAGGATTATTTTGCAACTTTTATCTTCGAACGCGAACCCAAAAGGAAACCGTTGGGCTACAAACGCGCACGTTTCTATTCTTTCTACCTTCATTGGGATACAACACATTTTGCTATCATAGGGATGTCGCGTTAGCGCCAACGTATTTATATCATTAGCGACTAATGCCGAATTTGCTGCTACTGCAACTGTGTCAAATACATCTCCCTTGTTATAAATCCTATTTCGAAAGACAGTACCTTTCTCATATGCGTTTTGCCCGATCATTGCAACCGCGCGATTCTTTTGTTTACAGGGATCATTAGGCGTTTTGGACGTAGTGAGTTTGTATTGTACTTTATCCTGATCAAGAAAGGTTACGTCCTCTGGAGGCGTACTCGCAGCCGCGCTTGCAATAGCAATCATGAATAATATCGGATGAATGACGTAAATACTCTTAGAAAAAAACTTTTTGTAACCATTTGCCTTATTAGTCTGCATCGCCGGACATCTCAAGCTCATCAATTTATAGGTATCAGTGAACACTAAACATAAACGGAAGTCAAATGCTTTTTTTTGTTTCGGTATTTTATTTTAGGGACCTGTCTACAAAGAATTTTTGACGTCAATTTGTGGAAAATCAGCTCTGCGACAGCAGGACAACCTTCCGCATCTTAGCAGAGCGACTACGCGGGTTCTCGTGCAATTCATCACAGCTTGGCACTGTAACCCGCAACGCATTGCCATCCGTGCGCCCTTCCTGCTTGAGGCGTTGGCTCCATAGCTTCACAATGCGGTCCTCCAACGAATGGAACGTCACCGTGATAACGCATACTGGGGCCAGGTGTGGCCGTTGCGCAACATCTGCAGCGATTGCGTCCAAAGCCAGCCGGATTTCTCTCAGCTCGTCGTTCACAAAAATACGCAACGCTTGGAACGTTTTTGTCGCAGGGTCAATCGCCTTCACTTTTTTTACGACTGACCTCACCACATTCGCAAGATCCAGCGTGCGCAACAGCGGTTGTGACGCTCGGTGCGCGACTATGGCCTGGCTGATCTTTCTCGCAAACGGCTCGTCCCCATATAGCTGAATGATGCGCTCCAAATCTTTCGCCGAATACGTATTCACAACGTCCGCCGCAGTAGCCCCATCCCCGCTCATCCGCATATCCAACGGGCCGTCGTGCATAAAAGAAAACCCGCGCGCGTCGTCTTCTAATTGAAATGACGAAACGCCAAAGTCGAACACGACCCCCGAATAATCAAGGCAACGCAATGTTTCATGTATATTGGCAAAATTACTTTGCACGAACGAAAACCGCTCGCCGTATTCCCCATGCAGGGCGCTCGCCCGGACCGCAGCATCCGGATCTCGGTCAATTGCGACAACGCGACAAGGCGCCGCATCCAACATCCTTCGCGAGTACCCTCCGCCTCCAAACGTCGCGTCGATATAGGTCGCCCCTGGCTGAGGCGCCAACGCAGACATGACTTCGTTCAGCAATACAGGAACATGCACCATTACAAGTCGACTATTGTCATAAAGTTTGTACTAAAGTCCGAATGCCCCCCGACTATTAATACATAGCTCCCTGACGGCGCCATTTTTTCGCGCAGAATTATCCGACGCACTGTTTTGACCCAATCCTCTATGCTAACGCACGTTAGATCATTCACCAGCAACGCATGAATCCCCCAAACCAAGCACAAAAACCTTGCTGTGTGTTCGTTGTTGGTCAGCGCAATAATCGGAGCATTCGGACGCTCCCTCGACAAACGCAGCACCGTGGTTCCGCTTGAAGCCAGGGTCGCTATGACAGAGATATTCGACCGCTCCACAATGCACGGCACCGCAGACGTAATCGCAGAGCAAACGTTCGCATCAAACGGACTACGCAGCTTCTCCAAATATGTCGGGTCGCTCTCCACCTGGCGAATGATGCGATCCATGATGTGCACAGACTGCACAGGGTGAAGCCCCGACGCGGACTCCGCAGACAACATAACCGCGTCTGCGCCGTCGTACACAGCGTTCGCCACATCAGACACCTCCGCGCGCGTTGGCGTTGGCGCCGTCACCATAGAGTCAAGCATTTGCGTCGCTACGATAACGGGCTTCCCCAAGTAATGACACTTTTGCAAGATCTGCTTCTGGATCCCTGGCACCCTCTCCAAAGGCACCTCAACCCCAAGGTCCCCGCGAGCCACCATGATTCCGTCCGCAGCTTCTATGATGGCGTTCAGGTTCTTTATCGCCAGCGGCTTCTCAATTTTTGCGATGATTTTGATCCAATTCGGAACCTTCGCACGCGCGCGCTTGATGTCGTCCGCGCTTTGGACAAATGACACCGCCACCCAATCCACGCCCAACTCCAAGCCAAAGGACAAATCCTCCGCGTCCTTAGGGGTCATAGCATCTATGTAAAGACACACGCTGGGAAGGTTGACGCCCTTGCGATCGGAGATTTCGTTGCCTGAGCGCACCGTCGCTATGAGGCGATCTTCGTGCAGCTCGTCAACCTGAAGCAACACTTTGCCATCATCGATCAAAATATCCGTCCCAGGAACCAGCGACTTTAATATATCGGGATAGCCAAAGTAAACGCGCGTGTTGTCCCCAGGAGTCGGATCCAAGTCCAGCTGGAACTTCTGGTGTATCTGCAGCGGCACAATTCTGTTTTCGAACGTCCCTATGCGCAGTTTGGGGCCTTGCAAATCAAGCATTATGGCGATAGGATGCCCCGACATGCGTTCTGCATAGCGAATATTTTTGACGGACTGCTTGTGGTCTTCGTGGGAGCCGTGGGAAAAGTTTAACCGAAATACATCGACTCCGGTCAGGCATAATTGGCGAATAGTATCGGGTGTATTACTGGATGGTCCAAGGGTTGCTACAATCTTGACGCTTCTTAAGCTAGACATACGTACCTTTTATAAAACGAAATTGAATTTTTATCATCCCCCTAAGATTGCTATTGCTCTTGATTCTTACTCCTATTTATTACTTATCATCTTCTCTTTTGTCATCTCTACTCGTTGTTACTGTATATTATTGCGAATTCTACTTATAGATACTGCAGCTTCGATCTATTACTACTGTCCATTATTACGAATTCTACCTATAAATACTGCGCCTCATGGCACTTAACCCAACGTTCACCAACAACGCTGGTGCCCAGAAGAAGACTCGAACTTCCAAGAGTATTACTCACTAGTACCTGAAACTAGCGCGTCTACCAATTCCGCCATCTGGGCTATGGATTCCTCACAATGCTGAGAAGAGGACTTGAACCCCCGACCTACTGATTACGAATCAGTTGCTCTACCAGCTGAGCTACCTCAGCACACCATAGGTATCATGGCAAATTATGGATAGCGGTGTCAAACGCTTGTGCATAATCGGACATTTCTACATTGCACAAGAGGACATTTCTAGGGCGTCCTCACGAAAAATTTTTAATAAGAACTCTTTGTTTCTGGTCCTTTGAGAATCGTACACTTTTTAACCGTAGTAAAAAATATCCACTAAAATGGGTCCCCATAACAAACAAGTTGAAACTCGTTATCATGCAAGACCTGGATGAGGAGGGGAAAAATCAACTTGTTTTTATGGACAGATATTGTGTACAATCAACGGTAGTAGTATAATAGCATTTTGGTGTGTGCGATGTCTTCGTTGTTAAG
>JAISXM010000007.1 GCA_031270515.1 Holosporales bacterium
CCATCGTGCCTTGTTTTGCAAATGTCCGTGTTGCCCAGCGTAAGGTTTTTTACCACTGGATTACCTTTGAACAAAGAGTTCAAAAACGAGATGAGCAGTGGCTCTTTGCCTTCCACACCGAAGATATTCTTAAAAACAAAGTCAATTTGCGGGCTTAACAATGAAGACATCGCACATACCAAAATGCTATTATACTACCTCTATTAATTGTACACAACACCTGCCCATAAAAACAAGTTGCATTTTTATCCTCATCCAGGTCTGGCATGATAACGAGTTTCAACTTGTTTGTTATGTGGACCCATTTTAGTAGATATTTTTTACTACGGTCAAAAGTGTACGATTCTCAAAGAACTAGAAACAAAGGGTTCTTATTAAAAATTTTTCGTGAGGACTCCCATAGCATTTTTCCAAAAAAAATGGTAAAAATGCTAGGGTTCCCCTTGCGAAGCTGTTTAGTTCGATGTCAGAGAAAAATTTAGAATTATTTGCAAAAAATAGCGATGTAAAGGTTGTCTCCTTAGAAGACGAGATGAAAGGATCCTACTTGGATTACGCAATGAGCGTGATCGTATCTCGTGCTCTGCCTGATGTGCGCGACGGCCTTAAGCCAGTGCATAGGCGCATCCTATTTGCCATGAACGAAATCGGCAACGACTACAACAAGCCGCGCCGCAAATCCGCGAACGTCGTCGGTGAAGTCATGGGAAAATACCACCCTCACGGAGACGCCGCAATTTATGACGCAATGGTGCGCCTGGCTCAAAATTTCAACATGGGCGTGACGCTAATCGACGGGCAAGGCAACTTTGGCTCGATGGACGGCGACCCCGCCGCTGCCCCACGGTACACAGAAGCGCGCCTCAGCAAAATTTCGCGAGAATTGCTGGACGACATAGAGCGGGACACTGTGGACTTCCAGCCGAACTACGACGACACCAAAAAAGAGCCGACCGTGTTGCCGGCAAAATTCCCAAATTTGCTGGTAAACGGCTCAAACGGTATCGCGGTTGGCATGGCGACGTATATCCCAACACACAACTTGGGCGAGGTAATCGACGCGTGCTGTGCGCTGATTGACAACCCGGACCTATCCGTCGACGAGCTGATCCAATATATCCCAGGCCCCGACTTCCCCACAGGCGCACAAATCATGGGCCGCGGGGGCATATACCAAGCCTACAAAACGGGCCGCGGCTCCATCCTCGTGCGCAGCAAAACGCACATTGAGGAAATCCGCGGCGGGCGCGAGGCCATCGTCATCACCGAAATTCCGTTCCAAGTCAACAAGGCGCGCATGGTCGAGCGCATAGCGGAGCTCGTCAAAGAGAAAATCATCACTGACATCAGCAACCTGCGCGACGAGTCCGACCGAGAGGGCGTGCGCGTGGTCATTGAGCTGAAGAAAGATGCCGTCTCGGACGTTGTCCTGAACCAGCTGTATAGGTTTTCGCCTGTCCAAAACAGCCTGAGCTTTAATATGCTGGCGTTGGTTTACGGCCGCCCAGAGCAACTCTCTCTGAAAAGCATATTGGCTGCGTTCCTTGCTTTTCGCGAAGACGTTGTCAAGCGCAGAACGCGCTTCGACCTTGCCAACGCGCGAGATCGGGCACATGTGCTGATGGGTTTTGCGGTGGCTTTGGCCAATTTGGACGAAATTATTGCGCTAATCCGCCGAGCTGCGGACCGGGCCACAGCGAAACAGGAGCTGTTAGTGCGCCAGTGGAGTGCGGATCAGGTGGTGCCACTGTTGAGTTTGGTCGATGATGTAAATGATCCGTCCCAAGGGTTTTACAGGCTGAGCTCGGCACAGGCCGACGCGATCTTGGATCTGCGCTTGCACAGGTTAACGGGGCTCGAAAGCCAGAAGATTCATGACGAATTGGCGGATTTGTCTAAAACGATCGCATATTTACTCGACCTGTTGCATTCGCGGGATAAAATACTTGGCGTGATCAAAAACGAATTAATTGAAGTCAAAAGCAAATACGCAAAGCCTCGCCGCACGGTGATTGAGCACGCGGCGGCGACATGCGAGGACGAGGACTTGATCCAGCGGGAGGACATGGTCGTCACGGTCAGCCTGGAAGGGTACATTAAGCGAGTACCTCTGGATACGTACCGCTCGCAAAAGAGGGGAGGGCGCGGGCGCGCGGGCATGGCGACAAAAGAAGAGGACGTCGTAAATGACGTTATCGTCGCAAATACGCACAATAATATTTTGTTCTTTTCGACTATTGGCAAAGTATATTCCCTTAAAGTGCACCAATTGCCGCTGGGGGCGCCTCAATCAAAGGGGCGCGCGATGGTCAACCTGTTTCCGTTGAGCGACGACGAAAAAATTTCGACCGTGCTGATTATCCCGGATGATGAAGATCATACCGATAAGTGCCTAATATTCTCGACTTCTTTGGGAAATATTCGGCGCAATAGTGTGTCCGATTTTACTAAAATCGCAAGTAACGGTAAAAGGGCGATGCGCCTGGATGAGCGCGAACTATTAATTGGGGTCGCGTTGGCCACGGAAACCGACGATGTGTTTATATCGACCTCCAAAGGAATGGCGAACCGCTTTGCTGTGACGAACGTGCGGGTGTTTGCGGGGCGCGACTCCAATGGCGTCATCGCGATTCGGCTAGACGACGGGGACGTTGTGACGAACATGAGCATTATTCACTCAAATAATGTATCCGCCGAAGAGCGTGACGAATATTACAGGTTGTCTTCGACACTAAAGGCGGAGCGCGGTGCGGATGGTGCGGAGCCGGATTTGTTCTTTGAGGGGATCGCGCAGGATGGCACAACGACTATGTCGGACAAGCGGTTTGCTGAGCTTGCGCAAAAGGAGCAGTTTATATTGACGGTGACGGAGAATGGATTTGGTAAGAGGACGTCTGCGTATGCGTACAGGACGACAAATCGCGGGACCAAAGGGGTGGCGAACATCACAATGAGCGCGCGGAATGGGGATGTGGTGTCGTCGTTCCCTGTGAAGGAGACGGATGACATTATGCTGGTGACGAACTTGGGGCAGTTGATTCGTTGCCCTGTCAAGGATATCCGCATAACTAGGCGTACGGCGCAAGGGGTGATTATTTTTAAAGTTGGTGAGGGGGAGAAGGTCGTGGCTGTTAGTCGCGTTCCGAACGAGGGCAATGAGGGCAATGAAGAGGGGGGCTTACTATGAATTTGTTGGAAAAACTTTGGGACACAGGCGCACACATAGTTCCGCTGCTTATCGTGCTTCTGATTGTTGTGTTTGTGCATGAGATGGGGCATTTCCTTATCGCGCGCTATAATGGTGTGCACGTAACGACGTTTTCTGTTGGCTACGGCTCGGAGCTTTGCGGGTGGACGGATAAAAAAGGGACGCGCTGGCGCCTGAGTTCGCTGCCGCTTGGCGGGTACATCATGATGCTGGGGGATGCGGACGCGACGAGTGTGAAGGCGGACGCGAACGTAAGCCAAAATGACGCCAGCCGGACTTTGCATGCCAAAACGCCGTTGCAGCAGATAATGGTCGCGTTTGGTGGGCCGTTGTTTAATTTGTTGTTCACGATTTTCGTAATTATCGGCGTTGGGATGTGGCAAGGGCTGCCGGAAATGGTGCCGCTCGTGAACAAAATTTCCGAGCATTCGGTGGCGTCTAAGTGTGGGTTGCAGCCGGATGATTTGATTACAGGCATTGGGAACGATGCGATCGCGACGGCGTCTGATCTGCATAAACTATTAAAGCAATACAAAGGGACCGATACGACGATTCGCTTTAAGAGGGCGGGGAAGGAACAGAGCGCGCCAATTGCGCTGTATGAACAGAAGGACGGAAAGGTCGTGCCTGTTACAATGCTGGGCGTAATGCTGAATGGCGACGTCACGTATAAGCCGACGACTATGTGGAACGCTGTAAATGCGGCAGTAAAATATTGCTATTTATCAGCGAAGGGCATTATTCACGGCGTGGAAAACAAAATTTGCGGGAATAAGGACGGTTTGCAACTGGGCAGTGTGTTTTCGATTGGCGCAGGCGCGAACAAATCCTTGGCAAACGGGTGCACGTCGTTTTTGACGTATATGGCGATGCTGTCGTTCAGTTTGGCGTTCTTTAATTTGCTTCCAATTCCGGTGCTGGACGGAGGGAAGATTTTGCTGTGCTCAATTGAGTGGATCATCCGGCGTCCTCTATCCAGTGCGGTCATTAATGTGGTGTATACGATTGGGTTCGGTTTAGTCGGGACATTAATGCTTTTGGCATTGTGGAACGATATCGAACGATTTAATTTTGTAAATAAGACTATCCAGTTTTTTTCTACATTACTGAGACGTTAAAGAGACCGGCTCCGAAACTAGGTATCAACATTTTGACTGGCCCCAAATTCTAGGGGGGCATTTTATATTCTGCCCCCCAAATCCTAGGGGCCAACGCGCTGGAACGCCTTTGATCCCTCATTTAGCTGGCTAATTTCCAAGCTCGTTACTGCGCCCGATTTATCCATACGAAACGACACTGTACAAAGGTCATCATCCGTATAATTATGCGACAGTTCATACGGGTCTATTTGAAAAATTGGTCCACCAATATGTCGCAACTCAATTTTCCTATTGTCGTAAATAAGCAAAATTTTATTTTTGCTTGTTTTAACGCGCGCGCTGCCGTACGTATTGCTTGAATATGAGCCGCACATCAATGACGCACTCGGAGGCGGCCCCAAAACATAGCAATCGTACGAACGCGACATTGTTTGTCCTCGGCGATGTCTTTTTAATATATTTGCACTCCAATCTTTATTAGAAAATTTGTAATACAAATCCAGGAATTGATATACAAGAGACTCCGGAAGTAAATTTGATACAATCGACCCATGATTACAAAAAACGACAATGCCCAGCTTCTGTTCCGGCGCCGCAAACCACAGACTCCGCCATCCAGTCCCAGCCCCCATATGCGAAAGCAAGTGCACATATTTCCCGTGCTCCCCATAATCCATTCCGAACATGCCATTCCCATAATAAAACGTCTTCTTCTTCATCCTCGCAACGGGAAACTGCACATTATCCTCGCGCACATGCCCAATATTCGTTTGCTCCGTGGACATAACTTTCCATGCGCGCTCCGAAAATAAACGCTCTCCCTTATGAGGGCCAAACTCAATCACACCTTCGTTAAGGAAACACGCCAACAACTTAATATAGTCGCTTACGCAAGAATTGACGCCTGACGTTCCGCAAAATGTATATTGATACGTAGGCGAAACCGCAATAATCTTCCCATGGACAAAACTATGCCCAGACACTCTCGCAGGTGGGGACGCCGCAGCCTTCGACGAAAAAAGGCCCGAGAAAAAACGCTGCCCCCTCGCCCAAAGACCAAGTTTCTGTGGCCCAATAGAAGAGTGCGACATACTTAACGGTTCAAATATATGTTCGCGCATAAGTGTTTCCAGCGGCTTGCCTGTCACTTTTTCAATCAACATGCCGGCTATTCCAACTATATTATTCTGATAGCCGTACTTTTCCCCCACTGGGTGTTTCAAAGGAATCGCACTCAGCGCAGTAATAACCTCCGCTTGGGACCAATCTAAGTGAGTAAACGAGTCCCCCGAAAACGCTGGTATCCCTATGCAGTGCGAAATTAAGTGTTTGACCTTTACTTTTGCTGTAGTTTCCTCGTTAAATACCCGAAACCAAGGAATATAATCAGTAACTTTGTCTTCTAACGATATTTTTCCTTCGTCCACTAGTCTTTGCAGAATAGATACTGTAATCACTTTGGTGCAAGACATAATGCAAAATACCGAATCCTCCGTGATCTGGTCGTTTTGATTGACCACAGCAACGCCATCGTTCACATAATACACCTCGCCATTCTCTATTATGGCGATCGACACCCCCGGCGAGTTCCACGCTTTGCGAGCTTCTTTGACGTACTCTTTGAACTGCGGAAGTATATTTTTGACGGACGTGTGTGGAATAGCGAAACATACGCTGTTAATTAAAAACAACGCACATAATAAACAATAGTGGACGATGCGTATCATTCTTTGTTATCAATTGAAGCCTCATTATGATTAAGTATAGCATAGGTTCAAAGTCTGAAATAACTTATATCGGCTTTTTTTTTGTCAAAGGTGAGGATAAAAATTAAAATTGTTTTTGTCCTTGGGTATAAATAGAAAGCTTGCATTTCTGCCTCCACAAGTCATACACTCGCCTTGAATTTTAGGCACTTGCCTTGAATTTTAGGCCTTGAATTTTAGGGAGGGCTTTATTGTGCCAAAAACAAGAATTCTCATATTGGCTGCCACCGCCGCCATTATTTCGATCACCCTCTACTGTCTGCGCAGTAAGCACGACTCGCGGCATAGCGGGCTGCCGATTATCGCCATTGCGAACTATGGCTCTCACCCGACCTTAGACGCCTCAATCAGCGGGTTGAAAAGGTATCTCGCAGAGTGCGGATTTGTTGAGAACAAGACCATCCGCTATAAGATATTGGACGTTGGCTTTGATAAATCGCTTATTCCGCACATGTTGTCGAAGCTGCTTGACCTGAGCCCGCGCATCATTGTGCTGAAGTCGACGCCTGTGGCACAGGTTGCCAACGCCAAAATCCACGACATTCCGCTTGTGTATTGCGATGTTTCGGATCCGGTCGGCGCAGGGTTGATTGCGGAGGTGGGGCAATCTGGGGAAAATATTACAGGGAGCTCCGACCTCGCGGACTTGGTTCCGCTCCTTGTGTTTGCTAAGCGGCTGATCCCGTCGGCAAAGGTCGTTGGGATGCTGTACTCCATATCTGACGCGAGCGACGCATCGCTGGTGAAGAGGATGAACGCCGCCGCGGAAAGGGTTGGCCTGCAGGTGGTTGCCGTGTCGATTACCCAAGCCAAGGATATTCCCGCGCGCATGCGAGAGTTCGAAGGGCATGCGGACTTTATTTACGTTGGAACAAGCGGCCCCATTCAACCTGTGCTGCCAACCATTGTGGCGGAGTCGTACCGGATGAACATTCCCGTGTTCAATGCCGGAGACCAGGCCGTGCGCGAAGGGCTGGCGTTGGCGAGCTTTGGCGTAAATTATGAGGCCGTGGGGCGCAATGCCGGGAAGCTGGTGGTGCAATTGCTGAACGGGGTGCGCGCGAAGGATTTGCGGCCAATATACCCGGCGCCAGGGGACCACCAGTGCTTTGTGAACGATGAGGTCGCGAAGAGGTTTAAGCTGAGGGTGCCGTTTGATCCGACGATACGCAGGTCGTCGAATCATTTTGCGATTAAAACCCCTCAATAATAAATAAGCCTGTACCTAAGCCTTGTTTTACAACGATATTCAATTTGTTTGTTATGGGCAGGTATATACGCTTACGATATTATAGGGATAATTTGGCGAGCTGTGAGTTCTGCTGGGGATTGCTGTCTATAACCAGAATTAGCATCAGCTATAGCACAACCCACATCTGTGTTCATGAAGAAGGGGAAAGGACATGAATGCGACAGCCTCGCAATTTTATACATATGAGTCTGTACGCTATCGAACACCCCCTTGTCAACATAACCAAATGGAGGCGACAGGTTAAAATCGCAGTAAGAACCCAAACTTAACATTGTGAATGCGTAATTCCCCATTAATGACTGGATTGCATTCTCTTCTCTACGTATAAACGCAACTAAATCATTACATACACCAGATGGGTCCGATATACACCTGCTGAAATCGTCTTCATATAGATTAAGAGCAAACGTCCTAAGGGCGTCTAGCCCCCTCATCGCTTCGCTAGTAAAAGGGTCAACATCAGAATCGTTAACGTTCATTACAGCTAACATTGCAAACTCTAATAATTTACTCTCAATGCATGCAGTTTTATCTGATATCAAAGATAAAAAAGCATCTTTTTTTACCGCGTTTTTAACTGAGTATTCAACCGCGACGTCAATTATGTCTTCAACCGCGGCGCTTTTTTCTAATGCAAAGGTTAACGCTGCTAATTCTTGAAATCTTGCATCTATTTGGCGGAGACGACCTTTCCTATCGTAAATATTGAGAGCTTGAAGTGCTTCATCCGTGAGCTGCTCTTGAAGTGCTTTATCAATAAGGGGATCTTGAAGTGTAAGGGGATCTTGAAGTGTTTCATCCGTGATGAGCTCCCGAAATGTTTCATCGTCGGATGCTGCAGCTACTTCGTTTACGCTTGCTGGCGTAGGCGCACTTGCATGGGCCCCTGCGCGTAGCATGGCTAACGCCATCATTGCAGCGTTTAGTGTATTATATTTATTCATAATACATTGACCTTACTTACTCTCTATTCTACTTTAATCATATCTTAGAATATTTGCCATGTCAATATATTCACAGTTCTATTCCCTAGATTGTCAATCTTAACTTTCTCACTCTCTCCCTCTCTCACTCACCCCCCTCGAATATGCTACAATCACCTTGTCCAGATCGCGTCAACCCCCAAAAAAAAGGATATTTATGGATTCAATTCGAGACTCAATGCACAATTACTACACGGACGAAATTACGGACTTCCCCGCGAATCGGAATAACGTCCCCAAGCGGATCCTCCTAAGGAGGTCTGCGTTAATCGCAGGCATCGCGATCGTCCTCCTTGCGCTTGGCTGGTGGATCAGCAGGTAATGTGCCCCACATCCTTGTGCCTTCGCATTTGCACAACGCCCGCATCGACATAGCTCTTGCGGAGTTGCTGCCGTGCACTCGTTCGCATGCGCAGAAGTTGCTGCGGAGCTCGCTTGTCGCGTGCAACGGGGCACTCGTGTCGGGCGCGAAGCACAAGGTTGCCGCCGGCGATGAGTTAGCGATAGCCGCGCCCCCTTGCTCCGAAACGCGCGCGCAGCTGGATATTGCGCTGGATATCGTGTACGAAGATGACTGCTTGCTGGTTGTTAACAAACCGGCGGGCTTGGTGGTGCATCCCTCCGCAGGGCACTCGGACGACACGCTTGTGAATGCTCTGGCGTCCCATTGCGCGCGCTTGTCTGACGTTGGCGATTACCCGGGCATTGTGCACCGCCTGGACAAAGATACCTCGGGCTTGATTTTGGTTGCGAAAACGAATGCTGCACATGCGGCGTTGGCCAAGCAATTTGTCCCAGTCGTAGATGCTCGCGGCGGCGTGACAAAATGCGCGCAACGCAAATACATAGCGCTCGTGTACGGGGAGCCTGCGGCAAGTGGCACAATAGAGACGCGCATCGCCCGCAACAAAGTGGATCGGAAAAAAATGTGCGTAATCGCAGCAAGGCGCAAGTCTGCCGCCGGAGAGGAGCCCCCGCACGCGCACAGGCGCAAATATGCAGCCGGAGAGGAGTCCGCGCACACCGTTGGTCGCGTTGCAATCACGCAATACGCGCGCGTAAAAACATGGACGCGCGGCGACTCAAACAAAATAAGCTTGCTCCATTTCAAGTTGTTAACCGGCAGAACCCACCAAATACGCGTGCATTGCCAGCATGCGGGCTTTCCAATTGTGGGGGATCCCGTGTATGGCGGCAACGGCGGCGGCAACGGCGGCAGCAACGGCGGCAAGCGCAGGGGCGACGTATGGCCAGAGGAGATCGCGATGTTCGCAAGGCAGGCGCTGCATGCGGCAGGTATAAGCTTTGAGCATCCGGTTACGCGCGAGGTTTTGCGCTTTGAGGTGGATGTGGCGCCAGATATGCTGGCGGCGCTGGAGGCGCTGGAGGCGCTGGAGGCGCTGGAGGAGCGGGAGGCGCTGGAGGAGCGGGATGAAAGGGAGGAAAGGGATGAGCGGGAGGCGCTGGAAAAATATTTTGAATAAGCAAAAGATAATGCGTCAGATAAGATTAAATATAGTTTTTTAGTGCGAAAACTGAATAAATAAATCAAATAAAAGTACAGAATGAAATAAAAATGTATCTTTGGGGTTGCAATAATGCACCGACATAATATAGACTATATATAGTAAGACATTTTGTGTCGAGTGATTATATGTTAAAGAGTCGTTCAAAATTAAAACATTTTTATTATGTCACATTATTCTTTTCTAATTCAGTTGGCGAAAATATTGTTGCGACAGAGGCTCCTCCTGCTCCCGCAAGTGAGCGTATGTTTGCAGCGTTAGCAGGGCATGCAGACGGACATGCGTTAGAAAGAGAGACAGCGTATTTATGTGAATTGGCCGACAGAGGACACCCCGATGCCCAGTTGGTCTATGCGGCCCGCTTATCTCTGGGCCTTGGAGTCGCGCAAGACAAGGCACTTGCCCTAAGGTACTACAAATTATCTGCGGATCAAGGTAACGCTAGGGCGAAAGTTTTATATGGTTGTTTACTAAAAACGGGAGATGGCGTGCCGCAAGATTTACCAGCTGCGGCGGCATACTTTAAAGAAGCCGCAGATCTGGGGGATTTGCTAGGGCAACTCAATTATAATGTTTGCTTGTATTTTGGCCTTGGGGTCGCGGAAAACAAAGCGCGCGCGGCAGATTACCTTAAGCGTGCAGCCGACCAAGGTGATCGTGATGCCCAATGTCATTATGGAATGGTTTTAATGTCAGGAGATGGCATAGCAAAAAATGAAGCTGAAGCCGTAAAGTATTACAGATTGTCTGCTGACCAAGGTAATGCAGATGCCCAATATGCATATGCAAATGCTTTGAAATTTGGAATAGGCACGGCGGTGGATGAAATTAACGCTGCAAAATATTACAAGAAGTCTGCGGATCAAAATAATTTGAATGGGCAATTTTGCTATGGGGATTGCTTGTTGAACGGATTTGGCGTGGAAAAAGATATTGCCGCTAGTAATACGTTCTTCAAGCTTGCTGCAGATAGCGGTCATTCTACGGCGCAATGGGTGTATGGGTTGCACTTGGAATGCGGACAAGGCATAGAACTAGATCTGTCTGAAGCTGTCAGATATTATAGACAATCTGCGGACAAGGACGATATTAATGGGGCATTTTATTATGGCTCGTGCTTGTTGCACGGACGCGGCGTGCCCGCGGATGCGGTGCGTGGCGCTCAATATTTTAAGTCCGCAGCAGACCGTGGACATCCTAACGCTCAGCTTGCATATGGCATTTGTTTGCAGCAGGGGATCGGCGTAGACAGAGATATAGCGACCTCCTTTTCATATTTAAAACTTGCTGCGGATCAACATGTGCTTGATGCACAACTTTTATGTGGAAAGTGCCTAAGGAAAGGGTTTGGCGTTCAACAAGACATTGTACAAGCCATTAGTTATATCGAAGATGTTGTTAATAGGGGGAACGCTGGCGCCCCATCGGCATGTTATTTTTCCGCATTTGTGGAGTACGCATTGTGTGGCCAATCGCTCGCTAATATGTTGGAAAGAAACCAACCTTCAGACATGCAGGGACGTGAATCAACTTTAATGGGGATTGCCGGCGCCCGTGCTATTTCTGCCATATTCTTCAATATGGCGTCGAGAATTGGGATAGGAATAGGGAAAGGGAAAGCACAATACAAATATGCTCTCTGCTTAGAAAGAGCACTTGGTGTTGATATGGATTTAACACAGGCGGCCCAATATTTTAAATCAGCCGCAGAGTCAGGCTATGAAAAGGGCAGAGTCGCGTATGAAGACTTTGTTGCGGACGGAATTGTGCGGGATGAAAGCGTGGCAGGTGTGAATCATGTTGGCGCAGATGCAACCGCAGGGGGTGGCGTTGGCGCGGATGATGTGCCCGCAGATGCAAGCACAGCAGGTACGAACGATGTGATCCATTATCTTCTCGCAATAAAAAGAAACGCGGATGCAGGTGACGCTTCACAACAATTCCGTTATGCGCGCTTAATACAAAAAGGAGAGGTTCCCGTAAGAAGGCCCTCTGTGGCAGCTTGGTATTTAAAGCTTGCGGCGGACCAGCAATTTGCAAAAGCACAATATCATTACGGACGTTGTTTGTTAGATGGGGAAATAATTGCACGCAATTCAGTTAACGCAATGACGTATTTAAAACTTGCGGCAGACCAAAGCTATCCGAAAGCACAAGTCGCTTATGCAGAAAATTTGTCAAATGGGATAAACGGTGTTATCGACGCATCCCAAGCGGAACGTTACTTTAAATTGGCGGCAGAAGCTGGTAATAGCGAAGGACAGTATTGTTATGCAAACGTTGTTTTACTTGCGCAAACAATTCATAAAAATCGCAGTCCTGAGGAAGTTGCGGCGGCGGCGGCATACTATAAAGCGGCGGCGGATAGTGGACATGTCGAGGCACAGTGTGCGTATGCAGACTGTCTAAAATATGGAGACGGCGTTCAAAAAAATCTATTGGGAGCAGCGGCTTACTTTCAAATGGCTGCAGACAACGGATCTAGCGAAGCACAATTTGCATATGCAGATCATTTAGAAGATATTGGAAATTTCTGTGATGCGGCTAGGTACTACAAGATGAGCGCGGACCAAGGGTATATCCAATCCCAATGGGCGTATGCTCGTCTTTTGAGGAATGGCAAAGGAGTCGCAGCGAATGAAGCGGAGGCAGATATATATGCGCATTTGTTTGGTGCTAAGCGCGATGTAGCGTAGCAATGAGCGAACTGGTCATTTTTGACTCGTCAAATGGGAACCCGGCTCCGCGCCTCCTGCCGAAAAACTCAATTCTGACGGCTTCGTTTGACGGCTTCGAAAGAACTCCAATTTTTTTGTGATTGGGTATACCTACCCATAAAAACAAGTTGAATTTTTACCATCATCCAGGTCTTGCATGACAACGAGTTTCAACTTGTTTGTTATGGGGACCCTGGGTATTTTGGTAGTGAGAGCGTTCTGTTGCCCGGTCGCTCCCAAACCGCGAGTACTATTTGTTTGTTATGGGGCCCCTGGGTATTTTGGTAGTGAGAGCGTTCTGTTGCCCGGTCGCTCTCAAACCGCGAGTACTATTGCCGATCAATCAGCCGTTAGGCTAATTAAGCAGCCATAAGGTCGGACCTGCCGCCATTACCGTTTGCAACTTTCCGTCTCTTACGAGAGGAATTTGCTACACTCGAGATGCTAATATTTTTGGCATCTATACTTTTTTGCCCGATAACGACGGGACAATTACGAACGAACACGGACCCTTTATTGTGCTTGTCGAAGCTGTGTCGCCCCCATAGCGATCGCCAAAGGCGATTCCTCTGATGGTGGAGGCGCCGGGTACTGCCCCCGGGTCCAAGTCACCTATTCTAGCCAATATTTATCGTCATAGTTGGGTATCCCCAACAGAATCATTATAGCGAATCACACCACGAAACGAAACTTTTATTTTATATGTGTGCAGGTTCATAACATATGAGACAACTAGAACCATAAAAAATGAGCCCACTCGCAGAAGGTCGGACTTCAAAAGTTCAATTAACTTTGATAGCGTCATAGACTAATGATGATGT
>JAISXM010000012.1 GCA_031270515.1 Holosporales bacterium
ATGAATACATTGAAATATATTAGCTCGGATAAGAAGCTGCGGGAGGCGGCGCTTTTGAGGCAAAGGGAGATAAATGATCGACATAGCGAGATGACTGTGGCGATACAGCTGGGAGAGGCCCGGGGAGAGGCAAGGGGAGAGGCCCGGGGAGAAGCTCGGGGAAAGGCCATAGGAGAGGCAAACAGCAAGACAAAAATTGCCATTTCTATGCTAAAAAAAGGATTGTCTTTAGATATTGTTAGTGAATGCACAGGGATGTCAGTCCATGAAATTAATACTATTCAGAAAAATAACAAGTTGAACGCTGAAATGTGACAGGGGCGTCCTCACGAAAAATTTTTAACAAGAACCCATTGTTTCTGGTCCCTTGAGAATCGCACACTTTCTTAACCATAGTAAAAAATAGCCACTAAACCGGGGCCCCATAACAAACAAGTTGAAACTCGTTATCATGCAAGACCTGGATGAGGAGAAAAATTCAACTTGTTTTTATGCACGGGTATAAAGGGTTCTTGTTAAAAATTTTCAAGAGGACGCCCGTGATTAATTAATGACGCGGCGTTGCTTTATGACATTTAACATGCAGCAAATCATTGAACACGTATTTCCTGATAATTTAATAACGATTCAGGATAAAAATACTACTATATTCATGAAAATTTAACCCCCTTGTTGTATATTTAAACTAAAGAGTTTAAGAATTCGCAAGCCAAATGAAAACATTATACTATGATATAGCGAACTGTATTGAGCGTTCTTATAAGCTGTTTCTTGATTTGATAAAGTACGAGTTGGATAGAGTAAAAATTTACGACATAAACAATGTCCAAGCTCTAGTGCTTTATAATATTGCAGATCAAGAGGTAAGCGTCGGTGAACTGACATCTCGTGGCATGTATCAGGGGTCAAACGTTTCGTACAATTTAAAAAAATTGATCCAGGCCGGATACATAGTGCAGACTCCATCGGAGCACGACAAAAGGTCACTTCATGTACGTTTGTCCGAGAAGGGCAGGCAAGTATATGACTTCATAGATAAATGTATATCAGAGCAATCTGAAGAGTTTAAAACGATGTTCCCTAATATGAAGTCTTTAAGCCTTGTGCATAAGCATTTGCAGATATTGGAAATATTTTGGAGCCAACAAAGCGCTCGCAAGTAGTGCAGAGGCTTTGGCGCTGGGTCCCCATAACAAACATTGCTTTTATTTCCGATAGTTTGAACGTCGTTGTAATACAAGGTTTGGGCGGGAATAACAGTTCAAATTGTTTTTATCCTTGTTTAAACCTTCCAATAAAAACAATTCGAATTTTCATCCCTGTTTAAACCTTGTACTACAACGACGTTGGAATTATTTATTAGACCTGTTGCGCAAGCCCTTTTGGGTCGTTGATTCCTGCCGTGTTGACGCAGCTTTTGCAATGACAAAATTCAAATTGTTTTTATGGGCAGGTATATTTTGTTACAATCGCACGTGTTGCGGCTTAAGTGTGCGTGCTCAGATATGAATTGGCTAACCGAGTTTGTTCGCCCCAAGATTCAGGCGTTGATGGACAAGTCTCAGAACACTCCCGAAGATTTGTGGGTAAAATGTGCCAAATGCGAGCAAATGATCTTCCACAGAGAGCTCCAGGAGAACCTGCATGTTTGCCCCAGTTGCTCTTACCACATGAGGCTATCGCTGGCGGAGCGACTCAGCATGCTGTTCGACAATGCGCAGTATCAGGTCGTGCCAGTCGCACAGACGCCAGATGATCCGCTGCAGTTCAAGGATGCGAAGCGCTACTCGGACCGCTTGAGGGAGTACAGGGCGAAAACGAAGCAGCACGACGCAATTACGGTGGCGCTCGGGGCGATCCATGAGCAGGACGCAGTGGTCGCGGTCATGAATTTTGATTTCATGGGTGGGTCGATGGGCCTGTTTGTGGGGCATGCGTTTCGGGCTGCGGCGGAGCTGGCGATTAGCAGGCGGTTGCCGTTTGTGGTAGTGACGGCGTCCGGGGGGGCGCGCATGCAAGAGGGGATGCTTTCGTTGATGCAGATGCCCGCGACCGTGATCAGCGTGGAGCGCCTCAGCAGGGCGCGCGTGCCGTACGTTGTCGTGCTGACGGATCCGACGATGGGCGGGGTCAGCGCGTCGTTTGCGATGCTGGGCGATGTGACGCTGGCGGAGGCGGGGGCTTTGGTCGGGTTCGCAGGGCCGCGGGTCATTGAGGAGACGATTAAGCAGGTGCTGCCGGATGGGTTCCAGAGAGCGGAGTTTTTGAGGAGCCACGGGATGGTCGATATTGTGGTGGAGAGGAGAGCGCTGGCGGGAACGCTGGGGCGCGTGCTGGGGGTGCTGAGGAGGAATTGACGAGTCAAATGGGATCCCGCGAGCACCAAACCGACGCGGGTCCCCATAACAAACAATTTGAAGTTCGTTGTATTATAAGGCTTAGATGAGGATAAAAATTCAAATTGTTTTTATTGGCAGGTATACGCACCAAAAGCCAGTTTCTGAGGAGTTTGGAAAGACGTCTACTATTTCGCAACCTTCCGCAGCTGCACATGCACCTCACGAAGCTGCTGTTCTGTGACCGCACACGGCGCCTTCATCATCAAATCCTGCGCCTGCTGATTGAACGGAAACGGAATAACCTCCCTTATGCTCGGTTCATCCGCCAGCAGCATAATCATCCTGTCAATCCCGGGCGCGCACCCTCCGTGTGGAGGCGCACCAAACTTAAACGCATTAATCATGCCCGAAAATTTCTCATCCACCGTCGCCTTATCATACCCGGCAATTTCAAACGCCTTATACAGAGTCTCCGGTTCGTGATTGCGGATGGCGCCACTGGACAGCTCAATCCCATTACAAACAACGTCATACTGGTACGCCTTTATGTCCAGCGGATCGCACGTTTGCAGAGCGTTCAGCCCCCCTTGCGGCATCGAAAACGGATTGTGGGAGAACACAATCACCCCCGTGTCCTCATCCTTTTCGTACATTGGAAAATCCACGATCCAACAAAACTCAAAACGGTTTTGCGCAATCAATCCAAGCGTTTTCCCAAGTTTCGTCCGCACCTGCCCAGCGGATTTTGCGGCCTTTTCCACGTTGGAGTCCGCGACAAAGAACAACACATCGCCACTTTCTAAGCACGTCGTCTCACATAAATGTCGTGTGCGCTCCTCATCCAAAAACTTAGCAATCGGCCCTCTAATGCTGGCTTCCTCCTTTACTATATACCCCAGTCCAGGCATTCCCATCTCTACGGCCCAATCGTTTAATTTCTCGAAAAAGCTGCGCGGTTGGCTACCTGCGCTTGGGACGCGAATGGCCCGAATCGCGCCCCCTTTTTGCACGATTGAATCAAATGCGACAAACTTACTGCCTGAAAAGACGACGGAAACATCGGCTATTACTAAAGGATTACGCAAATCCGGTTTGTCCGTCCCGTACATCAGCATAGCGTCATCATACGTTATGCGTCGAAACGGCGCCGGAGAAACGTCGCGCCCATTGGCGAATTCACAAAACACCCCGTGGAGGACTGGCTCAATTGCGGCAAACACGTCTTCCTGGGACGCAAAAGCCATCTCGAAATCCAGCTGATAAAACTCCCCCGGAGAGCGATCCGCACGCGCATCCTCATCCCGAAAGCAAGGCGCGATCTGGAAATATTTGTCAAACCCGGCGACCATTAATAGCTGCTTGAATTGCTGTGGCGCTTGGGGGAGCGCGTAAAATTTCCCAGGATGTACGCGGCTCGGAACGATGTAGTCGCGCGCCCCTTCAGGTGACGACGCGGTCAAAATCGGCGTTTGGATTTCCAAAAAGCCTTGCTCCGTCATGCGGCGGCGAAGGTACGATATCACAGAAGAACGCAGCACAATATTTGCGTGCACTTTTTCCCTTCGCAAATCCAAGAAACGATAAGTCAAGCGCAAGTCTTCGGGGGTATCCACGTCTTGGTTTATAGGGAAAGGGAGCGATGTGGACTGGGCTAGGACGAGCACGTCGCTGACAACGATTTCGATCGCCCCAGTCTTTAGGTTCGGGTTGACGGTATCGCTGGAGCGCTTTGTGACCTCCCCAGAGACCTGAATGATTGATTCGTTGGAAAGCCGCTCTGCTATGGCAAACCCGCTACTTCCTGGCTCGAGGATGCACTGAGTCAACCCAAAGTGATCGCGCAAGTCGATGAACATCAATTGTCCGTGGTCTCGCTTGCGATGGATCCAGCCAGAAAGAACGACGCGCTGTCCACTGTGTTCGTGAGTCAGCTCTCCACAAGTGTGCGTTCGGTATAAGGTTGACGCGATTGGCATTACGAAGGCTCAAGTTTTATGAAACGTCTGACGTGGATTATAGCGCATAACGTGTCGTCTAAAAAATCAGTTTGAATTTTATTCCTGTTTAATCTTTGCATTACAACGATATTCAAGTCGTTTTTTATAGGGACCTGCCCTAATTCTTTTTCTGGTCTATAATTATTATCAAGTTAATGTTGCAATATGCGCTGTTGGATCGTATAGTTAATATACAAAAGTCGTATATATATTTGTAGATAAAAGGAGAAGAATAATGTATACAAAATTTGTGAAAATTTCAGTCGCAGCCATCATTTTTGCATCAAGTGCGACGTTTGCAGGGGCACCAAGTGAGACGTTTGCAGATGCATCAAGTGAGACGTTTGCAGATGCATCAATTGAGACGTTTGCAAGTGCACCAGAAGTTTTAACGTTGCAAGGACGGGATGCGCTCGATCTTACTTTAAATAGCATACTTCAGCCAATAGCCGGTCAGAATGAGGTTGTGATCCTTGATTTGGATATAATTCAAACTCTTGTGTATCGTATTAAATATTTGCAGCATCATTGTTATGCTGAGGGCGAACTAAACAACTTTCTTTTGTTCGAAGTAAGTGAGCTTCGAACACAAACTGAGTCGGGGCAAAGAGAAAATCGTACTGCTTTTGCAGGAAAGGCGCCTAATGTGGAGCCATTCGAATATGGTCGTGATAAAGTTTGCGATGCGAACATTGTCGCCGCCCCGAATCTTCCTCTCTATGACTTGAGAGGGCGTTTTGGTTCGGTTGATATCCTTGATAAATTAGTCAATGAAAGAAGGCGAGCCTTGGTTGATGCTCGTTTTGCTAGTAATTTTCTTCAGCTATATGAACGCTTAGAAGACAAATCTGCGCATTTGTCATCCGCCAATGATAAACTCAGAGCAGATATCCGGGATCTACGAGCAATGAACAAGGCAATGTTCGAATAAAAGACAAGAATAGTGTAGTAAACAGAGCGGGCGAAGAAAATATGGCAAACATAGAGAATGGATAGGCGTGTCGAAGGTAGTGAAGACATTTGAAACAAAGGGTTCTTATTAAAAATTTTTCATGAGGATGCCCGGTGCGATGATAAAAAGTTCAAATTGTTTTTATGGACAGGTATCGTGTATAATCAACAGTAGTGATATGATAGCGTTTTGGTATGTGCAATGTCTTCGTTGTTAAGCCCGCAAATCGACTTTGTTTTTAAGAATATATTTGGTGTGGAAGGCAAAGAGCCGTTATACCCAATCACAAAAAGAATTAGCAGCAGGAGTTTCGGATAACGGGCGCAGAGCTGTACTAAACGTACTGCTCAAGCCCGGAATTCGAAACGACGAACTGATAAACTTTTTGTGTTTGGGTATGCTAATTTCGTTTTTGAACTCTTTGTTCAAAGGTAACCCAGTAGTAAAAAATCTTACTCTGGGCAACACAGACATTTGCAAAACAAGGCACGACGGCAAATCCAATCGCCTGGATGTAAGGGCTACAATCGATGACGGAACTCAGCTGGACATAGAGATTCAATGCCACAATACGGAAGAAATTCCTCAGAGAGCGCTGAATTACCTGGCGAATCTCATGCCGGAAGTCATCAACGAAGGTGAGTCTTATGTCGTGTCGAAGGCGATCGGTAT
>JAISXM010000050.1 GCA_031270515.1 Holosporales bacterium
AGAGGCAAACAGCAAGACAAAAATTGCCATTTCTATGCTAAAGAAAGGATTGTCTTTAGATATTGTTAGTGAATGCACAGGGATGTCAGTCCATGAAATTAATACTATTCAGAAAAATAGCAAGTTGAGCTCTGAAATGTGACTAGGACGCCCCCGAAGATAAACAAAATTCCTCCAGAGGCAATCAAATTACCCAACGATGTTCCATATTCCCAAAGATAACCAGAATCCTCCAAAGATAATCGGAATATCCGCACTGATGAACTTTTTGTGATTGGGTATCACATGTTCATCGTTTGGAAGAAATCCCTGTTACACTTCGTCGCCCTAATCTTATCGAGCAAAAACTCCATGGATTCCGTCGTCCCCATCGGATTCAGCAACCTGCGCAGCACCCACATTTTTGACAAATCCGCCTTCGATACGAGCATTTCTTCTTTCCTCGTCCCAGATTTATTTATATCTATTGCGGGGAATGTGCGTTTATCCGACAGCTTCCGATCCAGCACAATTTCGGCGTTTCCGGTGCCTTTGAACTCTTCAAAAATCACCTCGTCCATTCTGGAGCCTGTGTCGACCAACGCCGTCGCAATAATCGTCATAGATCCGCCGTTTTCGATGTTTCTTGCCGCGCCAAAAAAGCGCTTTGGCTTATGCAGCGCATTCGCGTCAACGCCGCCTGTTAGCACCTTGCCGGACGACGGAACCACTGTATTGTAGGCCCGCGCCAGCCGCGTGATCGAATCCAGCAAAATCACGACATCGTTGCCGTGCTCCACAAGCCGCTTTGCCTTTTCCAGCACCATCTCCATGACCTGGACGTGCCTTGATGCCGGCTCATCAAACGTGGAGCTGATGACTTCGCCCTTTACGGAGCGGGCCATGTCGGTCACCTCTTCTGGGCGCTCCCCTACGAGCAGCACCATCAGCAGCGCCTCAGGGTGGTTCACGGCAATGGAGTGCGCCAAGCACTGCAACATCACCGTCTTCCCCGTCCTTGGGGGAGCGACAATCAGAGCGCGCTGCCCTTTGCCAATTGGGGAGACCAGCTCGATGATGCGCGCCGTAAAGTCCTTACATTTGCCGTCGTGGTCCTCTATTTCAAGGTTTAGTTTTTCTGTGGGATACAGCGGCGTAAGGTTGTCGAAATTGGTCCTATGAAAAGTCCGATCCGGAGATTCGAAGTTGATCTTCGACACTTTGACCATCGCAAAGTAGCGCTCATTATCGCGCGGAGCACTGACCTCGCCCTCGACAGTGTCGCCGGTCCGTAGGCCAAATTTCTTGATGCATTGTGGGGTCACGTATATATCGTCTGGACCAGGCAGGTAATTTGCTTCTGGAGACCGCAAAAAACCAAAACCGTCTGGCAATATTTCAATGACGCCTTCGCCATATATTGTCTCGCCACTTTCGGCCATTTTTTTTAAAAGAATAAACGTCAACTCTTGACGTCGCAATGTGGCGGCATTTTCAATTTCATACTCGCGAGATATCGCAATAAGTTCGGAAAGGTTCTTTCCTTTCAAGTCCTTTAAATTCATATTTCCCTTTTGATTTGATGTTACAGATGTTACAGGAGAAAGCGTTCACATGCCTTGGTTGTGCGTACGGAACTCAGAACAGCCTCCGCTCAACTAAGTGTGTCGCGCCTATAGTTCTCATTATTGAAAGTATCTTGATGGGGTTTTCTGCGCCAATTTGTGTGCGACGCAATATGACATTGCAGGATGTCCAATTCAGCACGCCAAGCTTTGCCTGCTGTTTTCATTGAAAATCCTTATCAGTATAATTTTTTCTAACGAGACCTATTTCCTTACGAAGATAAACTAAAAACGTTTAGCACAAACGTTTGGTGCGCCCGAGAGGACTCGAACCCCTAATCTTCAGATCCGTAGTCTGACGCTCTATCCAATTGGGCTACGGGCGCTTCGCAATTTTAAATATATGCAAGTTTTGCAAAGAGTGCAACCGCTTATGCCGACGTTTACGTAATAGACCTGTTGCGAAAGCCCTTTTGGGCCGTTGATTCTTGCCGTGTTGACGCAACTTTCGCAACAGGTCTAATAAATGCGTGGAAAAAGGCCTCATTGACTATATATCAGATGCTCTTTGTTGCCGATGTGCCGTGATCGTAGGTGCACTTTGTCGCCGATGTGCCGTGAACGCAGGCGGACACAGTTGTTGCGACGGAGCGGCACTGATGCATTCAGAAAAATCTACTTTTTTTGCTAGAAATGTTGGGGTGTTCATGATTGCGATAAATTTTTCAACGTTTTCCTCAAATTCATCTAGCGCAACGGGAAGTTCCTTCTTTGCATGACGAAATAATTGCTCTAGCCCCTGCAAAAATTCTTTACTGTTTCTTGGTGGTTTATGCACAACGTGATGCAGAGCAACTGCCATACATCCGAAATGAAATTCACTCCAAATAACACAACTGTTCATAACTAAGTACGGTGCCACAGTTTTTAACATTTCATCATTCTCCAGCAATACTGATTCTATTGCAGCTGACTTTGTTAATTGAGATGCTACGCGGATTGCTGCTTGTGTATATTCCATACTCGACACGGTAGCGGCATCGTGCGGAGCTCTTGTGACAATGCCTGCATAGGTAGTACCGCCGCAACATGTCAAATAGTCAATAAACGCTTCTACTTTGCGGACCTTTATCCATCCTCGAACAAAAGTCTCCGAGCACCGGCTCAGCGCAAGGATCTCGGTATAACACGAAACGAGCTCCCCATGCGACAAGCAGTATGGATTATACTGTAGCAATTCGTTATCAATCAGATGTGCGGTTTCATGCAAAAGCACGCAATAAAACATTTCTGGACACATTCCACGCACTGTGATTCTTCCGAATCGCTCACAGCTTCCACAGTGCAAGCCTTCCAAAAGAGAGGCTTTTCTCGTCATGTCCACCGTAAAGCAGCCTTGCTGACAAGACTGGTGCCACCTGTCCCTTATGGCTGCGACAACAAGCGGAGCTTCGGGGGTTTGGAAATAGTCGGTTACAAACAAATCTGCTTTTCTTAATACAGCCAAAATATTGAAATCTTGATTTGGTATTGCACTGATTCTTTGTTCAATGAATAACTCAAGAGTTGCACGTACTTGTTCTTCGGTTGACCAATGTCTTTGCGCAAAACGTGTTTCCGCCTTCATGTGACTAGATTTCGTCATGTCTTCAGCTGTCGAGCAGACAATCTCCTGTTGGGTGCCCGGCGATTTTTGCGCGTGATATGCATCCTTATGTCTAACGTCTTCGAAAAGCATCTGATAGCCAAGTAATACAGTGGAGTGCAAAGTACTTAAGGGAATAGTTGCGTTTGCGAAAACTGCGGGATTAGCATCTGGATGCGAACTACTCCTTGAAGAACCAATCTTAAATGGATGTAAAACTGGGTTCGCAAAGGCAACTGCGGATCTCTCCGCACTTTCAAGCGCTGTGCTGCATCCAAGGAGCGATATCCCTGATGCCAATAAAATAATGTTTTGTGATAATTTCATAATAACTCCAATATCAAATAAATCTAAAAATCAACAGGTCTGACCGTGACCGTCGTATACAGGGTTCCACATAACAAGGTTCTTAATATTCAACGCTGTATAAGCGTTGCATTGCAAAGACCTTCAGTTTATCTGTTATAGGGAACCCGATATAAGGTTGATAATAGAAACGATTTGAGTTTTTGTCACTATAAAATTATTGATTCACAAAAAAACTTTCAATTCGTTTTCCCGGTTTACTGATTGGCTGTTTTATCTTTTTTACCCACAGAAGATGCACTTTGTCGTCGGGTGCCCGTGAACGCAGGCTGGTACATTTGTTCGAACGGAACGTCACGTATGCAGGTCGAAAAATCTACTTTTTCGTCTCGAAATTCTGGGCGGTTCATGATTTCGATAAATTTCTCCACGTTTTCATCAAATTCATCTATCGCAACGGGAATCATCTCCTCTGCATGACTAAGCAACTGACCTAGCCCCTGCAAAAATTCTTCACTGTTTCTTGGTGGTTTATGCACAAAGCGATGCAGAGCAACTGCCATACATCCGAAGTGAAAATTTCTCCAAATCGCAATATTGTTGTTAAGTACGAGCTGTGCAATAACTTCAAAATGTCCATTATTCTCCGCCAGGACTGATTCTATTGCATTTGATTCTGTTAATTGAGACGCTACGCGGCTTGCTGCTTGTGTATATTCTGTACTCGACACGGCGGCGGAGTAGTTCGGATCCCTTGTTACAATGCCTGCATGGGTAGTAGCGCCGCAACATGACAAATAATCAACAAACGCGCCGACTTCACGGACTCTCATCCATTCCCGGACAAACTCCTCAGAACACCGACTCAGCGCAAGGATCTCTACAAAACACGAAACAAGCTCCCCATGCGACGAGCAGTTTAGATGACATTGTAGCAATTCGTGATCAATCAGATGTGCGGTTTCATGCAAAAGCACGCAATAAAACATTTCTGGGCACATTCCCTCCGCTACAATTCTACCAAATGGTTCATAATGCCCATATTGCGAACTTTCATAACGATTGACTTTTTTTGTCACGTTCTTCGCAAAGCAGCCTTGCCGAAGAGACTCCTTCCACCTCTCTTTTATATGTTCGACAACACGCGGAGCTTCGAGTGTGTGAAAATATTTGGTCAAAAACGGATATGCTTTTTTTAATACACTTGTAATATCGAAATTTTGTTTCGGTATAGCACGGTTTTCTTGCGTTACTAACAAATCAACCACGGCGCGCACTTGTTCATTGTTTGACCAACGTTTTTGGGCCAAGCGTGTCCACGCCTCCATGTGCTCAGACTTCGTCATGTATTTAACTGCCCGTTTGACAGTAGCTTGGGTTACTGACCATGGTCGTGCGTCATACGCGGATAGAGATCTAGAGTCTCCTAAAAGCGTACCATAGCAATGCAATAAATCACGCTGCAACTCACTTACGTGTAAATATGAGTTGAGATCTGTTTGTTGATCTGGCAATTCACTCTTTAAACCTCGATTAGTATCTTGTGGAAGCGGAAGTGGGTCCACAAAGGTAATTGCGTATTTGGGACGTTCTCTTTCCGTACTTTCAATCGTGGCGCTGCATCCACGTAACGACAGACCTGATGTCAGTAAAATAATGTTTTGATAACTTCATAATATCTCCATAATATCCAAAATATAATAGATCCAAACGTAATAAACTTACGCGCCTTGTATACCCAAATACAAAAAACGTAGAAATGCGTTCAGTCGTCTGACTCCCATATAATGTATTATAGCGAAGTATCAGTGTCAGTTGTAGTATAAAAAAGAATGCTGCGGTCGATGTATACATGCGTGCGGTGTATAAATTCATCTCGATTACTTAGAGCCCATGAAGTTGCGTACCTTTGCGAATGGCGCTACGCT
Organism: Holosporales bacterium; assembly: GCA_031270515.1. Taxonomy (GTDB): domain Bacteria; phylum Pseudomonadota; class Alphaproteobacteria; order BNTO01; family BNTO01; genus JAIRNK01. The sequence continues at coordinate 5,424 of JAISXM010000050.1, forward strand.
TGTATAGGGGGAAGAGCTCGTTGTCGCGATAAGTAGGTTGTCGCATATAAATATAGTCGTTAGTCTTAGGGGGAATACGATGACACCAATCACAAAGTTTTACTTTAACGCGCCATTATTGCTGCTGTTTGCGGCGTCACATAATTTTTGCGTAGGATCCGAAGTGGATCCGGACGCTGTGGAGTATGCGTCTGGATCAGAGAACGAAGAAGAGGACCATGCCGCGTCAGAGGTCGGCGCTCCTGCGGACCTTCCAACGTCCACAGATGAGGAGTCCGCGACTGGGCACCGTCCGCGCAGAAGGCGCCACCCTTACCCGGTGCAAACTTGTGAAGATCCGTGGGGGCTAGTGCGGCAACTTCCTGATCGGTTCAGGGAGCAAAATCGCGTGAATCAGGAGTTCGACCACAGCCTTCGTGTAATAGCAGGCAGTGTTGATGAACTTAAAAGGCAAGTAAGTAGCTGTAATAATGTCAATTCTGATGTTAAAAGTTTAAAAATCAAGACTACAAAAATAGATGATGCAAACGTACTTAATGATAAACACATTGCCTCAATAGAAGAGCAATGCGACATTTTAAGACGAGAAATCGAGAGGGTTGACCAGTTTTCCGCAGCGTCGCTTAACGCACAAAAGGACGATATTTTAAACCAGGCCAACATGAGATTCGTTGCAATGCGCGATGACGTAAGGGAGCACATGAATGCCCAGTTTGTCGCGCAACAAAACGCTTTGAGCGGGATCCTTCACCAAGTTAACGGCGATTTAGGGCTGCTCAAGCGCGTGTTGGGCGCGTCTTCGGAGACGAAATCTCTGCCAGACCATTTTTTGCGTAAAAATCGGCTGGACACACTCATCGACGACGTTACGAATTTGTCCGGTCAGGTCGCGATTGCACTAAACCGCATAGGGAATCCGCTTGAGCTAAATGTGCACGAAATTTATCACGGCTTTGATGATGAATTGATTGAACCACTCAATGTGGTGGGGCTAATAACTCGTTTGGCGGAGCACTTGCTTACGATCAAAAACACATTTGAGGAGCGGGTGCACAGCCTTGCGAGCGAAGACATGCGGCCTGCGATGGAAGCGTTGGACGAGCACAGTCAGCAATTGGTGCAAAACGCGAATAATATACAGACGTTGGCTGCCGTGCTGGGGTCAGTAACAGCAGACGATGTCACCAATTTGCAAAATATTGAGGAGCTGGTTGACAGCAAAGTACACGAAGCAGTCACTAACGACGAAACAAATGAAAAAATATTGGAAAAATTAAGATCTTTAGTCGGGGGCGAAGTTAATAAGCACATAGAGACTTTACTTAATAAAGTTACAGTATGTGAGGCCGCGGTCGCCCCAGTCATGCAGTTAGCGCAAAATGTGGGCGCCACCAGCGCAACCGTTTCCGCGCATGAAGCTCGCTTGAGCGCGCTCGACACGAATGTTGCGGCAATCAGCAGCGGGTTTGCGACGTTACAAAACAATTTTAACGAGGTGTCGGTTCTCAGCAGTACGGCGACGAGCAATGTCACAGACCTGACCAGAAGGGTCAGCGAGCTGGAAACATCTGTGGATCAACATAAAATCGACATTCCAATGATAAAGCAGGATATTGAGCGCCTTGAAGGAAAGCAAACAACTGATTTGGAAGCGCTGAACGAATTAATTACAAACCTTTCATCCTCGTTAAGCAGTTTAACATCCAGAGTTGATTCTACAGACGAAGACTTATCCAACAAGTTAAATCAGAAAGCTGCAGAGTTTTTGGCCGCAAACGGAGCGTTGGAGACCACTGTTACGCAAAATAAACAATCCATCGACGCTCAACTTCTTGAGTTGCAAAATTTTATTAGTACAGTTCAAGCATCGGACGCATCTCAGCACAACGATTTGCTGTCGTTAATTACGGACGTTAATAATTTGAAAGGGACTCTTGCTGATTTCAACATTGAAAGTGCCCAAGGAGAAATGACGGCACGTATCATCGGTTTAGAAACGTACGTCGGGAGCGGAGGTGGAGGCGGAGGCGACGCAGGCCCCAACCTAACATCGCAAGTCGCAACTATTAATACGCAACTAGAAACGTTCAACTCGAGCTTGACAGCCTTGACCCTAGAATCAGCATCAACGAGCACTCTTGCTGCCAGTTTAAATCTGCGCCTGTCGCAAATAGAGGGCGCTGACTATGGGACCCGCATCGCAGCAATAGAGTCCGCCAACGTTGCTTCACTCATAGCGTCGCTCGATGTCGCCTCCTTAAACACAAGAGTTGCGGCGCTGGAGGGGGGGCAATTCGACAGCAAAATCGCTGCGTTAAATACCGCGCTGTCAACACAGATCTCTGCATTGGAGGCCACATCATTGGCGAACTTCAGTAATGCGGAGACGAACATAAATAGAGTAGACGACAAGCTGGACACGCTAAAAGAGCAAATAGATGAAGAATTAGATTTACTTAGGAATACACTTGGGGGCTTATCTGTTGAAGAATTGTCGCTGCTTTCAACGAATGTGTCTACCTTACAGAGCGGTTTATCCACGCTAAAGTCGGATACGGAGGCGGCGCTTGCGGATTTGGGGACGCGCACTCAAACATTGGAAAGCAATACCTATTTTGCCGTGGCAGAGCAAGTCACAGCATATCAGCAGGAGGTCGCAGGGATGATTGCAGCTGCGATTGGTAATATTACGAATCCGGATGATTCAACTGCTCCTGATGTATTGACGCGTTTGAATGCGTTGGAAAGCGGACAAGCTGAGTGCGAAAGTGCGCGCACAACCCAAGAGACGTTTAATAGTGATACGTCAGAAAGCTTGCAAACTTTGGACGCCCGCATTACAAGCGAGATTGCGATCGTCAAAGCGTTGATCACTGGCACACCAATTCCAACGGAGCCAACGGAGCCGACGGACCCTGGGGATACTGACCCTGGACAGACGAACCCTGGCCAGACGACTCCTCCAACAATAACGGATCCAGACATCCAAAGCGCAATCGCGGCACTTCAGTCGGAAATAAATGCGCTAAATACGGAATACGAGGCTGTTCAAGCTTTGTTAGCGGAGAAAGTCGGAGTATCCGAAAGCACGACAGGGGAAACGTTGGCGGAGAAAATTTCGCAGATGGAGACGCAACTGAGCCAAGTCGCCGATGACGTGACGGGGGCAAATGAGCGCATCGATACAATCGACGGCTCTGTTGATACGCTAAATCAAGGTTTGGCAGGAGAAGTGTCCGCTCGCGAAGCGCTGGCTACGCAAGTGTCTAACGCGCAAGCAATGCTGACAGGGATGGGCGTGCAGTACCTTACACTTCAGGGAACTCTTGCGAATCTTAATACCAAGCTGGAGGAGGTAAAAGCGCTGGGGGTAACGGATGCAGTCGCAAATTTGCAGACGGATATGTCAACGCTGAAGCCAAAGGTCGCGACGCTGGAGGCAGATGTGGGGGGATTGGACGCAAACGTCAGCACATTAAGCTCTAACGTGGGCACATTAAGCACAACAGTCGGCGGATTGAATACAAAGGTCGACGGACTGGAGACAGATGTGGGGAGCTTAAGCTCGAGGGTTGACGATATGGAAGAGACCGTGGAAAGCTGCGATACATTTATGACGACGACGCAAGCATCTGTCGACGAACTATACACAGCAATAGGAGGGGCGACTGCACTTATTGGCAATATCGAAGGCACGCTAACGCTCTTTGGCGATCGCTTGGACACTCTGACCGCCGCAGTTAATGCCATCAATACGGAGCTTCATTCCATTGATTCGAATTATGACTATGGAGACATTTCTGTGGGCAAAGGAAGCTAGGAAGATTAACGCGGATGAGGAAGAATAACGTGGACAGTTATAGTAACACGGATGAAGTATAATTGTTATTAATTAATAAAGGGATGCACATATGATATTAAGTAAAAACATAAAGTGGTTAGTTATTGGGTTTATTGCGAGCTGGGGAACAAATTTAAACGCATCTAGTAAAGTTATGCGGAAGTACGCAAACAATTTGCATGATCATGAGGATATACAGCAGCATCCCCTTCCAACGATTGCAACTGGCGACGAATGGCATTTACGTTGGGAATCTTCCTATATATACGGAAACTTGGCTGTAGGAAAACTTTCTCCAGATGAGAAAGCAAGTTTAGATCAGTGGTTATACTTAGACTTAAGTAAGGATAACGTCAATGGCGTGGCGCATTCTATATTTAATGCATTGCTGAGGGGGCAAAGTTGGTTAGGGGTGGATAGATATGCGAGCGAAACACTTGTAAAAATCGGGAAGGGCGTTCGAGATGACAAAATATACGATTTGAAGGAGAGCGTAAAACAGTGTTGTCTTGAATGGGCAACAGGGCAGTTAACTTATTTTGAAAATCCAATCAAACAATGTATTATCGCGAAACAACCATTACCGCATGACCTCGCAATTGCAATAGCTAAGTTGTTATACCAAGCGGATTATCAGTCGAATTTGTTCAAAAAATGGGTGCGCACCGTTGTCGCTAGTGAGCCCACAATAACTCTCGACAAAGAAACACGTGAGATGTGTGATAAGTGTGCTACACAGATATTTGCTCTGATGGCCCCAGATTTGGTGGCCGCAGATCCATCTTGGCCACCAATGTTCGTGCCTAATGTCGGTCACGCTGCCTATCTAAAACAGATAGACGCGTCTGATATGCATTCGGCACGTCAGCACGTGTGGAGGGCTTTCGTATTGGAGGGTTGTCCGCAACTGTCGCAATTGCCTGACGTATCACCAATATGGCCAGATGGATGGTGGGGAACATGGAATGCTGCATTTTATGAAGCATTGCGCTCAATGATGCTTAGATTGGCGCCGAGCAACGTGCAAGAGATCATAGACCGCTTAAAGAGGATATCGCCTGACGTATTGCCGACAACATGTCCGCCAGATTTGATGGAGTTGCTTACGCCAATAAAAATTGATGAACATCAAGTGCGCCCAGCTGTGTATCAGGCCTGGATGAAGGCTTGGGAGTATACATGTGAGGTGTGTGCACAAGTGACGCCTGAATGAGGTTTGGGTACATAACTTAAGGCCAAAAACCTTGTCGGGGAAAACCTAGTATTCCGCGACAAGGCTGCCCTTCAAATTCACAATGTTTTCGCTATTGGGACGTCTTGTAACCAAAATGTTTCGCAAAGGCCGTCCTTACGAAAAATTTTTAACAAGAACCCGTTGTTTCTCGTTCTTTGAGAATCGTATACTTTTTAACCATAGTAAAAAATAGCCACGACACCGGGGCCCCATAACAAACAAGTTGAAACTCGTTATCATGCAAGACCTGGATGAGGAGAAAAATTCAACTTGTTTTTATGGACAGATATTGTGTACAATTAATAGTAGTAGTATAATAGCATTTTGGGATGTGCGATGTCTTCATTGTTAAGCCCGCAAATCGACTTTGTTTTCAAAAATATCTTTGGTGTGGAAGGCAAAGAGCCACTATTAATCTCGTTTTTGAACTCTTTGTTCAAAGGTAACCCCGTGGTTAAAAGCCTTACGCTGGGCAACACAGACATTTGCAAAACAAGGCACGATGGCAAATCCAATCGTTTGGATGTGAGAGCAACCATCGACGATGGAACTCAGCTGGATATCGAAATTCAATGCCACAATACGGAAGAAATTCCTCAGAGAGCGTTGAATTACCTGGCGAATCTCATGCCGGAAGTTATAAACGAAGGTGAGTCTTATGTCGTGTCGAAGGCGATCGGCATATGGATACTGGGCGAGAACATCATAAAAAAACGCAAGGCCGCGATAACAGAGTGTTACATGGCAACGTTGCCACACGATCCGGAGCCTTATTATATAGACAATATGCGCCTTATTTTTATTGAATTGCCGAAGTTTTGCCCACAGGATGCTCCTGCACAGGATTTGTTGACGGGGTGGCTTGCTTTTTTGAAAGATCCGGTCGGTATGGATAAAACATATATGAAGGTGCAGGAGGTGAAGGAGGCTATGAATACATTGAAATATATTAGCTCAGATAAGAAGCTGCGGGAGGCGGCACTTTTGAGGCAAAGGGAGATCAATGATCGACATAGCGAGATGACTGTGGCAATACAGCGGGGAGAGGCCCGAGGAAAAGCCCTAGGAGAGGTCATAGGAGAGGCCCGGGGAGAGGCCCGAGGAAAGGCCATAGGAGAGTCAATAGGAGAGGCAAAGATCAAGACAAAAATCGCCATTTCTATGCTAGAGAAAGGATTGTCTTTGGATGTTATTAGTGATTACACAGGGATGTCAGTCCATGAAATTAATACTATTCAGAAAGATGGCAAGTTGAACGCTGAAATGTGACAGGGGCGTCCTTACGAAAAATTTTTAACAAGAACCCATTGTTTCTGGTCCCTTGAGGATCGCACACTTTTTAACCGTAGTAAAAAATAGCCACTAAACCGGGTTCCCAGAACAAACAAGTTGAAACTCGTTATCATGCAAGACCTGGATGAGGAGAAAAATTCAAATTGTTTTTATGGGCAGGTGTTGTGTACAATTAA
>JAISXM010000098.1 GCA_031270515.1 Holosporales bacterium
CCCGAGGAAAGGCCATGGGAAAGGCCGTAGGAGAGGCAGAGATCAAGACAAAAATTGCCATTTCTATGCTAAAAAAAGGATTATCTTTAGAGACTATTAGTGATTACACAGGGATGTCAATCCATGAAATTAATACTGTTCAGAAAAATGGCAAGTTGAACGCTGAAAAGTGATAAGAAACCTTCACCAAAACACAGAAAGGTTGTCCTTTCGTTGTTTCGGTGACCACGGCCCCCATAACAAACTAGTTGAAACTCGTTATCATGCAAGACCTGGATGAGGAGAAAAATTCAACTTGTTTTTATGGGCAGGTATAAAATACAATATTGATGAGCCGATTTGGGCCATTCGCCAAAAATGTGCAGCACTTAAGTCATTAGAAACAAAGGGTTCTTATAAAAAATTTTTCGTGAGGATGTAGTGATGCCTGTCATCAAAACAAGTTGTTACGCGGCCGAACGTTGCCATATTGCCGACTGTTGCTATTCTGTTGCGCGGGCGACTGTTGTCACATTGCCGGCTGTTGTCACATTGCCGGCTGTTGCTATTTTGCACACTTTTTTTTACAAATTTTGCATTCATAACGAAAAATTAATGATTTATTTAGGCATTTATGGTTACTATGTCAATAGTGGATGAATAAGACTTGAGTGGTTGTCTCATGAATAACGTAAGAAGCTTGCTGGTAACAGCTATGATTGGATTGACGTTGGTGTCTTGTACTCAGAAGCGGGAAGATATTGAAACGGTTGCGCCGTCGATTATCCCTGGCTCGGCTGAGGACTTTGCACGGAACATTTCGAATACCGTGTATTTCGGTTTCGACAAGTACAATCTCACCCCGGATGCAGAAAATGTATTACGGCAGGTTGTGGCTTGGTTGAGGATGTACAATGATAAAAATGTCATTGTAGAGGGTCACACGGATAAGCGCGGGACCAAGGAATACAACGTTGGATTGGGCAGTCGTCGTGCTGAGTCTGTGAAGAAATTCATGACTGAGCAGGGTGTCGAGCCGAACCGTGTCGCGACGATTTCCTACGGTAAAGAGGCGCTAATTACGGATAGCGATACGGAAGAAGGGCATGCGCTAAATCGCCGTTCTCATGTGGTGATCTCGCAGTAAGCTGCGTGGGGGCTGAAGCTACGCGGGGCTGAGTGAGAAATGTGGAGTTATCGCAGCGGTTGCAATTTATGGCCGGTGTGAGTAGGTGTTTCACATTGGCTATGTGCCAACGCAAAAGCTCTATCCGTTCATTGTTTCGAAGCGCAAGCTGGGGGGCCATTCAACTCATTGAATAGGAACCCAGCTTGGGCAGTGTACCAAAACACAAAAGTTTATCAGTTCGTCGGTTCGAAACGCGAACTTGAGCAGTACGTTTAACCGGGTTCCTATAAAAACAATTTGTTTTTATGGGCGGTCAGTACAGCTCGGCGTCGGGTGCCCATTCAACTAGTTGAATGGGGTCCCGGTCGAGTGCCCATTCGACTAGTTGAATGGGGTCCCGGTCGGGTGCCCATTCGACTAGTTGAATGGGGTCCCGGTCGGGTGCCCATTCAACAGCCTTGTATTGCAACGAATTTCAAATTGTTTGTTATGGGGACCCGGGGGTATACCGCCCCTGCATCTGGCTAAGCGTCACTCGGCTCTTGGTCTGGTAAAGAATCGCTTGGCGTAAATGCCAACAAAACTGAACCTTCGGGTATCGCACCGGGAGCAGCTAACGTATTGCGAGGATATGTGTCAAACCCTTTATACGCGCCTGGAATCAGTGCCTGTACAGAACGAAATCTCTCCCTCAGCTCCGTCAGCAAAGCGACCTCCTGCTGAGCTTGTGCCATTGATCCCCTATGGGCAAACTCCGTTAGACTCATTATACCGTGACTTGTGGCCGCCCTCTTAAACTCAGATTTGAATTCTGGATTAACTTCTCCTTTATTCTTACTGGATATATAAACATTTATCATAGCTGTTATTGTAGACAATTTGTCCTTCGTTAAGTTCCGGCTTGAGAACTCCGTAATCTGCCTTTGTAGTTCGTATATCCTAGCGATAACGCTATTGATCCGCGTTTCACACGAATCACATAGTGCCAATATCCTGCCCACAAGATTAATCAATGGGTTAATCGTAAACGCATGCATTTCTTCTTCATTTAGTAAAGTATCGCGAGCACCTAACCGCTCAGCAAATGCTATATACGCAGGGAGTGTTAGGCATACAACGATGCGTTCGTTCGCCAATTCCTCTCGTAGAACATCACGCGAATTGGTGATTCTTGTCCAACCACTGTCTGCAGTGTTACATTGTGCTCTAATATATGGCATCTGCAAATGCGCCAACAGTGTCTCTATTCCGGGCAGAACTTCGGACTGAATCTGTGCCAGTTCCTGTGCCTGTGCCTGGATAAAGGAGCACTCTGCGTTTACCGATATTGCTGCGTTCATCATAGCCTCGATCTCCGGTCCCCAACTGCCTAATATAAGTGGATCCGCCTTAGCACGAGCAATAAGCTCACGTATAGGCGTCGTCCAAATTGTTGCTATTTCGCGGAATTCAGCCTCGACAGCTATACGCAATTTGGCATTATGTTCGGTGATGAATTTTGCTCTTTCGGCTATAATATCGTTTAACAATGTTGCACCAGGATTAGGCATAAATAGCAGTCGGACCTCATTGTGGTAACTGTAAAGCTGACAATAGCCACTGCCGAATCCATGAGTGCCATCGGCTGCTATCACTGGAGTATTAAATAACCGCAGCGTTTTAAAACGCTCAAACTCACGCGTATTTGATACATATGCACTACTTCCCAACGTTATGTCCTTTACTGCATTGATGAGCGAGTTCACCAAATGTGGGGAGACTGATATAACGCATAAATCACTACTTCTACGAACTGGGGACTTATTATGTTTCTGTTTCTTTCCGTTTTGTACGTTTACCCTAACCCATTGATTTACCTGTGAAATAATGTCGTTTTGGAAACTGCTCTCGAATGGGAATAGCCAACGTCCTGGATTATTTAATAAATCATCGAATGGCGTTTTAGGTGTACACTGCTGGAGCTCGGGTGGTGGTGTTCCCTGCGGGTTATATGGGCTGAATACGTCAGGCCATGCGGGTTGTACAGGTACACTATTTGCGTTTGGTTCGGCACTCGCCTCAGCCTGCTCTAATATTGTATCTGGTGCGCTTGCATACATTGGTACGCTTGCGACAAACAACGACGTCCATAAATAAAAGTTTTTTGTAGTTTTTTTTAACATATATTATCTCCGTTTAAGTTTTTTAGAAAAAACAATACCCCCAACGACGAGGCTCAGTAGTACCTAACGTACACTTTAGATATGTAGTATGTCAACTATAAAACAACATCTGCTTTTCTTTTTAGGTTCCCGTTTGCGCTTCGAAACGACGAACTGGTAAACTTTTTATGACTTGGTATAACTACAAAAACTCATACGGATCTACGTCTACGCATACATCAACGGACGTATTCTGACTTTGGGCCCACAGTTTTATTATTGGCTGGAGAAGCCCCCCTTTCTCGGTTTTTATCAACAACCTGTACCTATATTTGCCGCGAAGTTTTGATATTGGAGCTGGAGCTGGGCCTGGGCCGAGCAGCTGGGCGTTTGCTAGCGCATTTAATCCCGAAGGAGAGAATGGCTTACTTGGCGGCGCGTTCGATTGTTCATTTGGCGGCGCGTTCGATTGTTCACCTTGCTATGCATCTCGTGGCTTACTTGATGAAGCGTTCGACTGCGCCTCTGTATTAGACTTCGTTCCAAACCCCTCAGAAACTGGCTTTTGATGCGTCGATCCGGTGCTCGCGGTACCCCATTCAACCAATTGAATGGGACCCCTAGCTTGGGCAGTGTAGCTAAACACCATAAAAAACCAGCAGCGCATTGCTTTAGAAACATTGTGAATGAAGCAAAGGCGGTGCCGAGTTTTCATAGTGTTTAGCTATACGTTTAACCGGATGCCCGTAAAAATAATTTGAATTTTTATCATAGCCGAAACTTTGTAACACAACGAATTTCAAATCGTTTTTATGGACTCGGTATCGTACTAATCCACATCAATTCCTGCACGCAAACAATTTGCATTGCTGCCTTAAGCCGGTGCATACCCTTCATCTGCGCTCATCTTGGAGTAACGAGCCGCTAACTCTAAATCTATGTCAACGCCTTCTCCTTTTTGCAAACAGCAAGCATAGCAATATTGAGCTGGTGCATATCCCTTATCTGCGCTCAATTTGTAGTATGTCGCTGCTAACGCTAAATTTTTGCGAACGCCTTCTCCCTTCTGCAAACAGCAAGCATAGCTATATTGAGCCGGTGCATACCCCTGTTTTGCGCTATCTTCGTAGTATTGAGCCGCTAACTCTAAATCTACGTCAACGCCTTCTCCTTTCTGCAAACAGCGACCAAAGCTACATTGAGCCGGTGCATACCCTTGATGGGCGCTATCTTGATAGCATTTAGCCGCTAACGCTAAATCTACGCCAACGCCTTCTCCTTTCTGCAAACAGCAACTATAGCGATATAGAGCCTTTTCATACCTCTCATCTGCGCCCATCCTGTAGTATGTCGCGGCTAACCTTAAATCTACGCCAACGCCTTCTCCTTTCTGCAAACAGCGACCAAGGCGATATATAGCCAGTACATTCCACTGTTTTGCGCTCGCCTTGTAGTATTGAACCGCTAACGCTAAATCTTTGCCAACGCCAATTCCTTTCTGCAAACAGCGACCAAGGCTATATTGAGCCGGTGCATACCCCTGTTTTGCACTCATCTGGTAGTATGCAACTGCTAGCTCTAAATTTTTTTCAACGCCCCATCCTTGCATAAAACAGTCTCCTAGATTCTTTTGAGCAATTGCATCCCCTTGATCTGCAGCAATCATGTAATCTTGAGCCTGAGCAACTGCAGTAAATACGCTTGAAACACACGGAATAAATACACAATACAGTAACACGAAACACTTCATAAAACACTCTTCTCTTAAAACGAAACACATGCGTACACTACCACACCAATCAACAAAATTGCAACACCGTATCTCAACGGACACAATATCGCTCCCCAGTGCAGTATCGCTCCCCAGTGCAGTACTTAACGTTAATGCCCAGGACCTTTTAGTTCTCAAGTATAAATTGCAAGGGACGCCTGAAAAAACGCGCACGTTCAAATATTAATTCCGTTACTATTTTTTACTTTAGCGGCCAGATTACCGGGTCCCCATAAAAAACAAGTAGACATTCATTGTCGTACAAGGCTTATACGAGGATAAATGTTCAAATTGTTTTTGTGGGCAGCATAGACAAGCTCAGATAGCTAAACCACGTCTGGGCTGAGCAGAAAAATACCAGCTTACGCTGCGCTTTGCCTTGGTCAGTTTCACATTCCGTTGTACTATCCAGAAGTGGTTTAGCTGTAACAAAACAAAAAAGAAGGTAAATATGATGCAAACTAACTCCAAAAACGTGAACCCAAAATTTCGCTCTAATATTCTAAAGGCTATTCGTCGAACATTGTTTTTGTCCACATTTGCAAGCGTTGCTGCGAATGCGAACTTAAATCACAGTGGTGTTTTTATTGATAGCGATACCGTACGGTATCGCGTGCAAAATGGCGAGGCTACCGTAGATCAACGCAGTTATAGTCGTCTTCTGTACCGAAATGTGGTCTGCGTTGACGGGTTCGTAGCGAAGACAGTTGCCGTCATGACAGGAAGGACAGCTGAAGACGCAAGCCGTCATGAGATACAAGTTCATTGGCAGGGACCTGCGCACGTATTCATTGGCAGCGGGAAGTGTTGCATTGAAAAGAATACCACGCGACTTGGAGCGTACACGTTTGAGAACCATCGTTTTTCTGATGGGGTCACGTTTGAGTATGAAGATGCAGGTGATCCTCGTACCATTATTATTGAAAAACGTTGTTTTTTTCATGCATATATGCCGAGCATTTGTATCCCTGAACGTATTAACATAACAATGATGGAAAGCGTGTTTGAGCATGCCGAGATTCCGTTGATAACTTTCAATTGCAAAATTAACGTGCTTCCGCCTCGTTTGTTCAAATACGTGCATTCTGAGCGCATTGTTATTAATTCTAGCATTAGTGTGATAGGGGAGGAGTGTTTCTTTGGTAAAGAATTCGATGCAACAGAATTTCTTCGCGAACATCAACATCAAATAACGCATATTGGCAAATGCGCATTTACGAACAACCCAGTTTCACATTACACTGGAGCCCCAACGTTGCAGAGCATTGACGACCAGGCATTTGATTGCTCAGGTTTAACAATGGTTGACCTGAGCCAGTGCCTAAATGTGAGTTTTGGAGATAAGGTGTTCTTATACTGTGGACGTCTTTCCTCTGTAGTTTTTCCACCAAATATAATATCTATCACTGAGTGTATGTTTTATTACTGTCGTAGTTTAATATCGATAGATCTACCTGATTCAGTTTTATCTTTGCAACATAGTTGCTTCTGCGTCAGCGGGTTGCAAAAACTACGCTTACCCCCTCGCCTTCTTTCAATTGACATTGCTGCGCTAATGAGTACTGACATCATACATCTGATCATACCGGCAAGCGTCTTATATATTGGAATATGTGCTGTGTATGACGTCCCAACGATAAGAATGGAACGCTCCTATTTAACACGATATTTCAATCATGATATGTTGTTTGGTACAAATGTGCGTCGTCATTACGCTGCCCCTGAAACAGTGGAAAACGCGTTTGTCGTGAGTGAAGTTCCCTTGAGCGACTTGATCAATGAGGAATGTTTTGAAAATCTTGCAAATACTTTGGATGAGGCTGAGGTACAAAGCTATTCAGTATTAGTTCGTTGGTCATTTGGGACTGATGTATTCGATAATTGTATATTCACCCTATCCGTAAACGGGATAACGGAACATCTACGATCGCGGTTAGCAAGTACAAAGAGCAACAAATATGTATGCGTTCCTGGAACTAACGATATAAAGATGTTCGATCACTTGAAGGACGGACGACTACACGTTATGCCCGCAGGATCACCTCCCATTGCGCAAATTATAGAAGATCAATATCGACAAGCTCAGTTGCAGATTGAAGACGCGAATTTCCAGTTTATTGCCAATGCTTTGGCTCAATCGCTGATTGAAGGCGTTCTGGTTCAGTTGGTAAAAGACACTATGCCTAATTGCGAATACCTTGTGAATTATTAGGGCTATGGTTTAGCGGAAAACCTAGCTTTACATCTACAAGGCTTTTGGCCTTGGGTAGATACCTGCCCATAAAAACAATTTGAAGTTCGTTGTAATACAAGGCTTCGACGAAGATAAAAATTCAAATTGTTTTTATGGGAAGGTATAGATCTTTACCGAAACCCCTACAACAAAAACAGCCGGAGTTTTCCCCCATCCAAAAAATGGTGTAACATCATGCAGTTATGCGCTTACGGATGCCTCAATGTATTTACAACGTGTTGCCTCTATCGTAACGACTTCCACGCTAATGTTGGCGTCTTTGTGTCGTGCATCCATTATTTCTACGGCAAAGGATGACTCCCCGTTTACGCTCTCGCTGCTGGGTCAAAACTGCATTGTCGGCGATGAAGGGCGCTTTGTTGCCGAAAATCCCGCTGTGAATGCCGCAAGAACAAAAATCTGCTGGTATATGAACGGCGCGGTTGTTGTGACGATGATCCCTCATAATGAGGTCTTTGTTAACAACGAATTCGTCATCCCGAACTTGTCTGCGTCTGTGAATGAGCGGTCCATCGTCGTTTCGCCCCCTCCTTCTGTTGTTGTGAGTGGTTATAATGCAAGGACAACGAATACCCAGTGCTGCTTACACGTCACAGCTCAAATAATTGGCACAGTATCAGATAATGATTTGTGGAAAGTTCAGTATATTACAAAGGACGTAAGTTGGTCCGCGTATTATTACCTTGAATTCACACCAGACCAAAATTATGTAACGTTTCGGGCGATTTTTCGTCTGGACAATTCTTCGGGCATTTTGTTTCAAAACATACAAATCCTATTCTTCGAAAGCGAAATCGCCAACGAAGAGCAATTAAAAAATGCAGAACCGTTTATAACGCCACATGCATCCACAATGTATAAGCACTTCATAGAAGGAGACTTGGGCACAGGCAGGGATATTTTGTGGTGTAGCGCAACGCGCGTGCCTGTATCCAAGCGCAGCGGGCTTTTTGTCGGGGGCAAATGCTTGCGAAAAATGGACAAGATCGAGTACCCGCGCGTCCAAAATTGGATCACGTTCCCTAACACGGCGGATGTCGGCTTAGGGAAGGCGCTGCCGAGCGGGATAGTCTCTGTGCATAGGAATCAGGATGGGTTCACTCCTTTTATGGGGTACTCTACTATGAATGCCGTCCGCGGCGGAGACGATGTGACGATCCGAACGCCGTCAGAGTTGAGCTGCGGGATTGGAAGTGGGCAGAGGCCAGTGCTGGGACAAGGGCAGGCGCAGGGCAAAAGCAGCGGCATTGCAACGCAGGGGCAAGGGCAAGGCAAAAGCAACAGCAGCATTGCGGGACAAACGCAGGGCAAGCTACTCAGCGGCAGCATTGCGACGCAGTCCCTGCAAGGCGCGGCTAATGCTGGCGGCGGAAAGGATAAGTACGCCTCAGAAGAGTTCAGCCATTCATCTTTAGATACGCAATTAATACAAGAGTATTACCGTATGCTGGCGCCAAATGTGGCGGAATCCGAATATAAGTTAGTTTTGAAGAATCCTACAGATAAGCCTGTGCAACTGACGGTGACGATAGATCAGGATAAAAATGTTCAATATTTATTGACTCGCTCGAGCTTGAGTTACGATAAGAACAAGCAAGGAAACGTTGTCTGGACGCTAGATATTCCGGCGTTTAGTTCAAGGGAGATAAAATATAAGTTGACGCTAAAATTGTTGAATTATAGCGAAAATAAATGATCTAACACATTGCTGGTGCGGCAAGTCTCAGGGCCTACGCATGATTGGTAATTTTTTTTACAATTCTAGCGACATTTTACGTGTTTCCCGAGGTTTATCAAGAGACGTCGGGTGCTAAGCTGGCTCGGAAAAAAAGTTCAAATTGTTTTTATAGGTAGGTATCGTGTATAATTATTAATAGTAGTGATAGAGCAGCATTTTGGTATGTGCGATGTCTTCGTTGTTAAGCCCGCAAATTGACTTTGTTTTTAAGAATATCTTTGGTGTGGAAGGCAAAGAGCCGCTATACCCAATCACAAAAAGAGTTAGCAGCAGGAGTTTCGGAGGACGGGCGCGGGACCCCATTCAACTAGTTGAATGGGCACCCGGGCGCAGAGCTGTACGGACCACCCATAAAAACAAATTGTTTTTATGGGGACCCGGTCAAACGTACTGCTCAAGCCCGGA
>JAISXM010000019.1 GCA_031270515.1 Holosporales bacterium
CTACGCTACCCGTTTCCCTTCGCTCCACCCGCAGATCAGCTCTTCCGTTTAATGTATTTCGGAACTCAATCGCTTCACGCTTTCGCATTTCGGCTCTAAAACTTTCTGTCCTACGCTTAACGCTGGTGTTACCACTTCGCGCCCAAAGACTCGATACGGACTGGTGGCTAGCCTTTGTCCGACGGGTTTACCTCCCGTTGTCATACAACAGCTTACAAATAATGCTTTCACATTAAGTGAACTACTCAGATTCGTATTACATACTCTCTCCTTTCTTTTCAAATCGCACATACCTGCCCATAAAAACAATTTGAATTTTTATCCTCATCCAGGTCTTGCACGATAACGAGTTTCAACTTGTTTGTTATGGGGACTCGGTTTAGTGGCTATTTTTTACTACGGTTAAAAAGTGTGCGATTCTCAAAGGACTAGAAACAAAGGGTTCTTATTAAAAATTTTTCGTGAGGACTCCGTGATTTTGCGAGTTAACTGTCTTGATTTTCGTTAGCACTCTGTTACCCTGAAGAGTAGATGTCGGCGAAAGGGTGCTCAGCTCATTTTTTGGGGCTGAAGAGTAGATGTAGGCGAAAAGGTGTTCCGCTCATTTTTTTTGCCGTCAGCTGATATTAAATGGTCACATAGCTCAGAGGTAGAGCACTGCGTTCACATCGCAGGTGTCACAGGTTCGATCCCTGTTGTGACCACCATAACTTCAGTCAACAGCGCCACCATAGCTTCAGTCAACACAACTGCCACATAGCGTCAGTCAACACAACGCTCCATAGTGTCAGTCAACACAACTGCCACATACGTCAGCATTAAACCAACGCAAAACACCACAAACTTTGTCTCCCCCAGGGGCAGCCAATGGTCGCCCCGCACAAATCTCCAGTATCCTTGTAACAACGCAATGGCCACTGTCAACGAAATGACCAAAATCAAGCTCATTTCGTTTCTGACGGGGCCTTCTTCTTAAACATGCGCAACATACGATGCGTAATCACGAACCCGCCAAATATATTGACGGACGTAAGCAATATCGCGCCAAACGACAACAACCGCGCAGATGCGCCCATCGCGCCCATCGCCAATACTGCGCCCACGATGATCACGCTGGATATTGCGTTCGTAACGGCCATCAGCGGCGAATGCAACGCCGGGGTCACGTGCCACACAACGTAGTATCCGACAATGCACGCCAGCACAAAAACAGCAAACAGAGTCAAGAAGTCGCTGTGCCCTGTTGTCGATTGAAGCACGTGGTCTGCCATTGCGCGAATGCTGTGAACTTGGGTTGTGATTAATCGCAAATTCTCAATGACGTCATCCGCCTTCGACACAATTGCGCTTGCTCCTGCTGGTATGTTCATGCGTTGCTCCTTCTGTTCATGCGTTGCTCCTATAGCAAAATGTAAAACTCAAATTGCTTTTATGGGGAAGTATAGTGCGCTCGCTGACAAATACTATCATACATCGCACAACCATTTACACCTGCTCCTTTGAATAAGCAAGTTGTTAGAAGCTGTTCGCATGAGGCTTTTCCCGCAAATGCAACAACAGCTCGTTGGCAGATCTATTTCCGCAAGCTGAGTGTAAACCGTGGACACCTGAACAGGAACGATGCAAGATTGTCGTAAGTCGTAGTATTTGCTACAAGAGGTGAATGCCCTTATCTAAGTAGACGGAACATTATGCGCGTCTTTTGTATTTTTATGTCCCTGTCCATATTTGGAATGTTTCCTTGTAGAGCATCCACACAGGACAGTAATGTGCGTGAGTTGGTCGCACGTGCGCAAGATATCCAAGCCGGAATCGAGCAAATTCGTCCTGCATATGCGCTTTATATCGAACACCAACGAGCGCTGGCTTTGTGTCATCAACAAATCAGTGAGATAAATCTATCAACAATAAAACAACGAAATGGTGGAACAATACCAAGCCTACCTATTCGACTTCCATTTTCGAAAGACGATGATTTGGTATTACAACACCTCGTCGATATATATGGTTGCTCTCAGTGGGATAGAATTGCCGTGATTATGCACAGATCGCAACGTCAATGTAGAGAGCGTTGGAATAGTTATCTATCTAAGCAATTAGAGCCTAGACCGTGGACGCCTGAGGATGAACAGAAAGTACTCTCTCTTATGAGTGAACTTGGTCCCCGTTGGACACAAATTGGAGCGCAACTTAGTCGCAGAGGAATCGACGTAAAAAATCACTATAACTCTAGCATGAAAAACGCTAGCACGAGGCCAGCGCCACCTGTGCGTGCTGTACAACCCCCACCCATTACATTACCGATGATCCGTAGCGTTGGTTCCGTGCAAGCCGCTCCTAATTTATCTGCCGTGCATCTAAATCATGAGCCTGCAATTGTCGATATTGGCGCAAATCCTGGCAACAACAAAGCCGTTGAGGTCGATATTTTTGATCCCACTCCTGACAAAGATACGCCAGGTTTATATGAAGATTTTCCAGGAGTTGATCGCGATCAAAGTGCATTAGGATGGCGAGCGTTCTGAAATGTGTTGTTATATGCTATTACCTTCCCATAAAAACGATTTGAAGTTTGATCCCAGTTTGTGCTGTGCAATTTAAGCCTTGCCGTTTTCGTATTGCTATTTAAGCCTTGCCGTTTAAGCCTTGAATGACAGCAACTGTCAAATTGTATTTATGTTTAAGCCTTGCTGTTTAAGCCTTATATGACAACGACTTTCAAATTGTGTAAAACACGGTGTAAAGTGCTTGCATAACGTTGTACACTTCAGCGTGTTTAGCAAAATTGAGCCCCAGCAATGTCCTTACGGTTCCAAGAACATATTTACAATGAACGCTTTCCGTCTAGGTTGGACCGATGGCTTAAGCGGACTTACCCTGGCTGCGCTCAAAGCACGATCGAAAAAAATATTCGTGAACGTTTTATTCGACTAAACGGAGCCAAAACCACCGCGGGCGCAACGCTTGCATATGGCGATGTCGTATCCGTGGAGTTACATCTTCACCAAAAGATTGAAGCTTCGTGCAAGCATACGCCGCCAAAGGACGTTGCATATGATTTTAGTAAACTTGTGCTGGATGAGACGCCAGAGTTCCTCGTCATCAACAAGCCATCAGGGCTGGACGTGCAAGGCGGAGCGCATGTGGCGCAGAACATTGACGACTGGCTCAAGGCAAAATCCAACGAATATCGCCTTGTCCACAGGATTGACAGAGCGACGAGCGGCCTTTTAATTGTCGCAAAAACGTTAAGTATTGCCGTTTATTTAACGAAGATGTTTCGCGAACATCAGATAAAAAAGCACTATAGAGCCATAGTTTGCGGAAATATAGAACCAAATACTGGACAAATAGAGTTGCCTATATCTATGTGTGCTGGTACGTCCAACGTGATTATCGACCCGGAATGCGGCAAAAGTGCGGCCACGCATTACAGGCGCTTGTTCTATAATTCGGGCGGCGATTGGTCGGACGTGGACCTTATGCCACAAACGGGACGCAAGCACCAGCTTAGGGTGCATATGGCCGCGGTAGGACACCCCATTGTCGGCGATAAGAAATATGGGGCCCCTCTTCAAGCGCCGCCGGCAGGGAAATCTCTTCAAGCGCCGCCAGCAGGGAAATGCGCCCCCAAAGGCACACTGTTTTTGCATGCGTGGACAATTTCGTTTGCTTGTCCTACGGATTCCGGCGAGGTTAAGTCTTGGTGCGCGCCTTTGCCGGAGTATTGGCCAATTGAACGCGAATAGAGTGGAACACTATAACAAATAATTTGAATTTTTATCCTCACCGAAGCCTTGTCTTACAACGAACTTCAGATTGTTTGTTATGGGGCCCCGGGGTATACCTGCCCATAAAAACAATTTGAATTTTTATCCTCACCGAAGCCTTGTCTTACAACGAACTTCAAATTGTTTGTTATGGGGACCCGAGGTATATGCAAAAAAATAAAAATAGAACAACATTGTGCAACTCGCATAAAACCTCTAGACTTATCTCTTCAAGGAAGTAGTGCTTCAACGATATGGATATAGCGAAAGTACCGTCTCAGATATGGATCGTAGGCATTTCGTCAATGCTAATAACGTTGTCTGCTGCAATGTTTTTTGGTGTCTTTGGATTATTTTTGGCAGCAATCGGCGTCTCAACCGCCAGCATCGGCGCCATAGAAGGCGTCGTCGAAGGCATAAGCTACGTCCTCAAAGTAGTGTCCGGGATTGTTAGCGACTACATAAAAAAACGCAAATTAATCCTGTCCATTGGATCCTTTTGCACTGCGCTCTCCAAAGTGATTGCTGCCCTGTTTGTTTCGTCTAACGCTGTCGTAATCGGGCGGATAATTGACCGCATAGGCAACGGACTGCAAGCCACCCCCAGGGACGCCATCGTCAGCGACTACGCGCCCAGCAAAATTGTTGGGACGTGCTTTGGAATACGGCAATGCCTCGGCACGTCCGGCTCAGTGCTGGGGGCGCTGCTTTTGTCCGTGTTACTGGGGACGTTCCAGAACAACTTCAGACTAGTCTTCACCATCGCCGGAGCCTTTGCCTTGTCCGCATTTGTGCTTGTTGCGCTGTGTGTGCACGACGTAAAAAAAGTCGAGCCCTTGAGCGACGCTGCAGAATACGAGCCCCCTATGGCGCCGAGGTTCCTGTTTAAAAATGTACTTGAACTGGACCGCGTATATTGGACGCTGATGATTGCCGTTGCAATTTTTATGTCATGCCGCATAAGTGAAACGCTTATAATATTGTATGCGAAGAAAACGTTTTCGCTGGAGGATAGCAAAGCGACACGAGTCATGCTGGTGTACAATATATTCGCGGCGCTGGCGGCGTATTGGACGGGGCGCTTGGGCGACAAGAGAGAGTCCACGAGGTTGATGATTATTGGCACGCTCATTACGACAGCGAGCATTACATTTATGGGGCTAGCAACGATCTACGAAGTATTCCTTGGCGGCGTGATGCTGTGGGGAGTGCAGATTGGGGTGATGCAAAATGTTTTTTGCTCCGAGATATCCCACATCGTCTCAAAAAACTCGAGAGGCACAGGTTTTGGTATATTCTATTTAATTACGGCGACAAGTATCTTGATCGCAAACGTCGTGTGCGGGCGATTGATGAACAATGGAGGAGCGCGCGCTTTTGCTTATTGCGCGGTGGCCAGCTTTATTAGCTTTATTGCAATTTTGCTATTAAGCCGAAGCAAAGTGTGGGTCAACCGGCGGATATCAATGTCAAATCCCGAAAATAATTAGCGGCATAGAGCCCCAAACACAAAAAGTTTATCAGTTCGTCACCCTGTACTATAAAGACTTCAAATAGTTTATTGTGGAACGTAGTACCTGCATGCATATTTGAATCACAGAAATAAAAAAACATTTGACTATGACATCGGTTCGCGTATACTTGCAAATATAAGTCGAGAAGTTTTAAGTCGAGAAGTATTATGCGCCCCAACAAAAAAGATATTAACAAAAGGTTTTATGTTAATACTATTAACGCTATTCATCAGATATTATTCATTTTTACTATTGCAAGTGCTGCGGCGAATGTGACTCCACGGTACAACCCCATCTTGACTTATAAGTATGACGTCTCATATATATTATGCGTACTTGGTACGTCTGGGTCGAATCCTTCATCTGTCACGCCATTGACAACAGCGCAAACCCAAGTTTTCCTTCAAAACCTTGCTCTCGCATGTCAAAGCCTCCCTTCTGGACAAGAGTATAAAATTGCTGCCGTGATAGAACAAAAGAAACATATAAATGGTATCTTCTTTAGAAATAAAATATATAAATCCGGATGTGCTATGGATACAGTTGCAGTAGTTTCGGACTCGGGGGATCCTTTAGAGCAACGACCCATTCGTAGCAAAATGTGCTGTCTGCCAAGGGGTGTCGAAGTAATAGGGGAATGCGCGTTTGCATTCCAAGGATTTCGTCACGGCTTCGCTATCGAATATGGAAGCCACCTCGTCACCCTTGAAAAAAGATGCTTTGAGGGTATGAACGCGCCAAGTATTTGTATACCTGAAGGTGTTCGAATTATGGATGCAGCACTGAGTAGTGCTAGTATTTCACTGATAACCATTAATAGCGATATCCACGCACTTCCAAATTCTCTATTCGAAGGCGCTACGTTTGATACCCTTGTTCTGAAGTATCGCATTGATGAGATAGGGTATCATAGTTTCTCATGTTGCAAATCAAACGAGCCCTCAAGAATTCTTAGTGAATCGAAAATAACCCAGATTGGACATCAGGCGCTGACGGGAACAATGATCCAAAAATTCACCGGAACGTTGGAGTTGTTAAATATTCGTAAGGTTGCCTTTTTACACTCTGACGTAATAGAGGCTGATCTCAGTCTATGCTTGAAGGTGAATATTGAACGGAAAGTATTTTGTGCATGTGAAAATCTTTCATCTGTCGTGCTCCCGTCCAATATAGTACTCATACCTAAGGGTATGTTTGCTGGCTGTAAATCACTGACGTCAATATTTTTTCCTGAGTCAGTCATATCCTTAGAATCTTCATGCTTTGGCAAAAGTGGACTACGTGAGATAAGCCTCCCCCTAAACCTTGCATCAATTCACAATAGCGCGATAGCGCAGACTCGCCTACAAGCATTAACCATACCGTCACGCGTATTATTTCTAAATAGCCGCGCTATGTATGGCATCCCGGTGGTAACATTTGAACGCTCGACTGAAACGCGATATTTTCACAATGCGTTTGATTCTACTAACTACGCTCCCGCCTGCCAAGTCCATAACGCATTTTTTGTGACTGAAGTCCAAGTCCGCAATTTGACGACAGAGGAGCAGTTTGATGATTTTGCAATAGCAAATTGTTTGGACGAAACTAGGACGTTTAACTCTTCGGTATTAATTCGTTGGCCATTGAATAATTTAGTACTTCCCCCTTTCATAAACGACGATGCACTACGGCAAATAGCGAAAACAACGCTCCAAATACAAGTATGCGTACCAGGCGAAAACGATGAGGATTTGTTCAAACACTTAAGGGACGGACACCCATACATTAGGCAAGAAAGATCAACGCCCGTGCTGCAAATCATAGAGGCTCAAAGTCGAAGAGCTAAAGATAAACTCGCAGAAGCTCAACGGCAGAGACAAGCGGAGATTGACAGTCTCTAATGGATGGTTCCGTTCGCGTGATTGATGTATACCTGCCCATAGAAACGATTTGGACGTTACTCCTCGTCTACATTTCGTATTATAGAACACCTCAATTTACTTGCGGAACTCCCGTTATTAATGATTCTTTAATCTTAGCATTGTTATACTGAACGTAGAAAGTCGCAAGCATGGTTTTATTATGAGGAAGGTCGCACGTGTTTCGTGCCTTTTCTGTGCGTTCTTTGCAATCGCTTTGTTGCACACAACGGAAGGATTTGGAGCAGAAGACAGAATACGAGCAACCCTTGAAGCAATCCCTATAGGCCGTTGTGACATACCGTCGCGTAATGTCGCCGATATAACTGTCGCCTATATACGGAATCTTGGATTAAATATAGAGGACATAGCAAGGGACGCAAATCATATTCGGTCTGTCGCAGCAGTTGCCGTTCGAGTTGATCTGGAAAGGCAAGTTAATGAATTAACAACGAGGCAAATCCCCGAATTACAAGAACAGCAGCGTGCAAAAGAGGCTGAACTTGCAGATCTTCGTGGTGAGCGTGATGACCTCCAGGTGCAGCTTACTGAACGCCAGAGGGAGCTTACTGAACGCCAGAGGGCGCTTGCTAATACAAATGCTGCACTTACGGCCCTCCGGGATGAGCATAATGTCCTCGGGGTTGAGCGTGATGCCCTCCAGGGGCAGCGTGATGCCCTCCAGGGGCAGTGTGATACCCTTCAGGGGGATGTTGAGGCAAATCGGCGGCAGATTGCGGAGAAAGATGCTGAGCTTGCTGAGGGCCGGGATGAGCTTACTCGCTGCCAGGATGAGCTTGATGCCCTCAATGACCAGCTTGATGCCCTCCATGACCAGCTTGCTGAACGCCAGAGGCAGCTTGCGGATAACGATGCTACGATAGATGACCTCCGGCAGCAGCTTACTTACCTCCAGGCACGGAATAAAACTCTCACGGTGAATGAGAGTGTTCATACAGTTAATTGTTAT
>JAISXM010000035.1 GCA_031270515.1 Holosporales bacterium
TCGATAACGTGCACGCCTGGCGCATTCCTCGATTTGCGTTTGCGGGGGCGCGCTTATCCACTCGGGGACGTCCAAGACCTCGCAGCGAATCCCCCGGGCGGACATCCACGCGGCGACGACACTGGGGGAGTCAGGAGCACATGGGATGTGGTGGTCTACGGTTAGCGCGATCAAGTTGGCCCGGCTGTCTACGGAGCGAAGGTACTCATCCAGCAGCAGGGTTAATGCCATGCTGTCGGGCCCACCAGATACGGCGACCGCGATTGAAGGTGCGGCAATATTGGCAAGGAGGTCAGGAGGATGGGCTGTTACATGACAACGCGCCGCCACATGGCGATACGCTACGCTCAGCTCCAGCAGCAATTGTTTAAAAGCCTCAGGGGAAAGCATAACGCACGCACGCCAAACGTGACGACGCCGCAATTAGTTTGTAACGTCTTCTGAAGCGGGTTCGACCGAAACGTTAGCCTCACTTGCCGCGGAGGTATCTGTTGCGCCACTTGCCGCGGAGGCATCTGTTGCCATTGCTGCGGAAACATCTGTATACTCCGTCGCGGAATTCTGTGCTAACGACGCATCCGTCCCTTTGCCTGCAGCGCTCTGTGACGAACCAGCGACATCCCCAGCGACGAGCTCTGCATCACCGACATTCGCATTCGCATTGCTTGCCACAGACCGTCGATTTAGCTGTGCGATACGAGCGGACTTACCTGTTCTGTCTCTCAAATAATACAACTTCGCCCTGCGCACGCGCCCTTGACGCACCAACTCGACCGTGATATTCGGTGAATACAGCGCAAACACGCGCTCGACGCCCTCGCCATAAGACATTTTCCTCACCCGAAAGGAAGAGTTGATGCCGCGGTTTTTTCTTCCAATGACGACACCTTCAAATGCCTGGACGCGCTCTTTATCGCCTTCGACGACCTTAACGTTTACTTTGACGGTGTCGCCAGCTTTAAATTTAGGATAAGTCTTGCCTGCGGACAGCTTATTCACGTGTTCTTGTTCTATTTGTTGAAGTAAATTCATATACACTCCTGCCTTAATCCATTGTTTTTTTGTTAAGGTACGCCTGCCATAAATCCGGACGCCGGACCCTAGTTACATCCTCGGCTTGCACTTTCTGCCATTCGGCAATCTTCTTATGATTGCCCGACAGCAGCACCTCAGGCACGACCTTATTTTGCCACCTATATGGTTTAGTATACTGAGGATATTCCAATAAATCTAGATAGAAGCTTTCCTCTTCGATAGAAGCGCTATTATGTACAATATTTGGCAACATACGAATACATGCATCCAGCACCGAAAATGCAGCAATTTCGCCTCCGGAAAGGATATAATCCCCTATGCTGACCTCAGTTAAACCATGGTTCTGCGTCCAATATTCGATCACGCGCTCATCAATCCCTTCGTAGTGCCCACATAAAATAATCACGCCATTGCCGCTGGACAATTTTTGCGCCATAGCTTGAGTAAACGTGGCTCCGCGCGGGGTCATAAAAAGAATCGGCAAAGGGCATGGGGCGCTCTCTGTGGCAAAGGTCAACGCGCTGTGCACGATGTCGGGCTTCAGTATCATGCCGGCGTTTGGGCCATATGAAGTATCATCCACCGTCCGGTGCTTATCCGTGGCGAAGTCTCGGATCGCGACCGTAGATATGTCCCATATTTTTTTGCTGAGCCCTTTCCCCGCAAGAGAGGAAGCCAGCGGCCCAGGAAACATTTCCGGAAACAATGTTACAATATTAGCATGCCATGCCATCGGCCTAACGAATGTCGCGGTTAAACTATCTTATGCAGGATAGCAAATGTGCGAGGTGATTTCTTGGGAAATATACATATAAACCTATTTCTTATTAAGAAAAGAGGACATTTCTAAATTGCAGAACCGGACATTTCTAAATTGCGTTGACAAAAACGAAATTAATGATTGACGGACGACATCCTTTTGTTGTACAAAAAAAGATAATAGGTTTATTTTTTTTATTATACCATGACGAAGAATTTATTAACTGCAGCATTCTGTTGCTGTATATCCGCGTGTAACGCCTCTGAATCGCTTCCCTCTTCAGGTTTTGCGATGACATTATTATCCCCAGTAGAAACGAAAACAAGAGTACGGCAGCAAATATTGTGTTTGGTTGAGTTCTCTGCGACATCACGTATGCTAGTGACATTTGACGCGCAAGCCGCGGCTTACATTGCAGAACAGATATGTCCATCTTATATATTGCGAGCATGGCGTAAACATTACAGGAGTCAACGACCCCAAAGGGTTTTCGCAACAGATCTAATGTTTAATTCCCACAATTCATTGTTTCGTTCTCCTAATTTTATTATTCCAGAACAACGGAAATTAGCCGAGAAGTATGTCTTTTTTGAAGTAACTGAGCCGTGTCGTTGTTTGAGGTTAACAGGCCCCGATCACGTTGACGCTCCTGTCGTTGAAGAGAGTGATAGTTTCAGTTACGAGTCTACGCGTTCACCTGATGATATACGAAGAGAACTTGACGCAGAACAACGGCAAGTAGATGAAGATGGACAAATGCTTCTTACGTATGTATTAGAATTAACAGAGCAACGCAGCAATCGAATTAAGGCAAAACTAGCAATTTGTGAATTACAAGAGAAGTTGTCTGAACAGAAAGGCGAAATGGAGGTTCCTATAAGAGAAGAAATGAGGGTGCTCAGATTCGCAATGTCGGTGTCTGCAGCGCGAATTGGGGATATTTCTAGGAATATTGCGCAGATATTGAGGATATCGCCAGACGACTACGATGTATTATAATGAGCCAGTTGTGATATGGTCCTCCGTCATGCGAAACGATCTGTATGGGGGACCCGGTATGCACGTTTGTCATCAAATAATGAGATCCATATATGTTGCTCCAATGCCCCATGGGATTAGTTGACGCGTTCGCCAGCTCGCACTTCGGCGGCAACCCTGCCGGAGTGTGCGTAGTCGATGCATTCCCGGATGCGTGCGTCATGCAAAATGTCGCGTTTGAGCTAAATTGGTCCGAAACAGCCTTCGTCAAGCCGCTCGAAAAAAACAACTATCACATTCGCTGGTTTTCCCCGGAAGACGAGGCTCCGATATGCGGACACGCCACCTTAGCGGCTGCTCACTTTTTGCTGGAGAATAATTTTGTGATAGGATCATCCGTTGTATTTCAATCGGCGGCGGGACCTTTGACTGTTATTGAACAAGTATATGAACAAGAGAAGTGGCTTGTTATGGATTTTCCGGCGGTGCCAGTTTGTGTATGCGAGTCGGATGATGAAGTGGCGTCTGTAAAAAAAGTATTCCCTGAAGACGTACAACCCAAAATAAAGCAAGTATTGAAAGACTCGATTATATATGTTGTTGTCGTCGAAAACGAAGCCGACGTTCTGCATTGCGCGCCAAATTTGGAGCAGCTAAAAACCTTGAACTGTCGCGCGATCTCTGTCACGGCTGCGGCGACGCCTGGTGGGGCGTCGTGCGGTTACGACTTTGTGTCGCGGTATTTCGCGCCCAAGGTGGGAATCCCTGAGGATCCGGTGTGTGGTTCGTCGCATTGCCGTTTGACGCCTTTTTGGGCGGGTGTGTTGAATAAGGACACGATGGTCGCTAGGCAGCTTTCTCGTCGCAGGGGGGTGTTGCAGGTGTCGTATGATGCAAAGGCGAATCGGGTCAGCATAGCAGGGCAAGCGAAAACTGTGTTGACGGGACGCCTTTCTATATAGTCGAATCGTTTATATGGGGTCCCCATAACAAACAATTTGAAGCTCGTTGTATTATAAGGCTTCGGTGAGGATAAAAATTCAAATTGTTTTTATGGGCAGGTATATATGGGGAAGTAACCGTGTTTAAGCGGAAGTATACCGGGATAAAGTATCGGGATAAAGTGGAAGTATATCGGGGCTAAGTGGAAGTATGCCGGGATAAACGGTATATAAGGAAAGAATATGGCGCAGGAAATTGTGGTTCGCGTGACGCCTCGTGCATCGTCGAACCGAATCGACAGCGGCCCAGACGGTGTGCTGCGCGTGTATGTGACGGTGCCGCCCGAGTCGGGGAAGGCGAATGAGTGCGTAATAAAATTGTTGGCGGAAAAATTTGGTGTGCCAAAATCGTCTTGCCATATAAAACGTGGGCATAAAAGTCGAACGAAGACTGTTACAATTGAGGGGTTGCCGTCATAGATGAGTTCTTATGTGTTTGTATATTTATTATTATTAATTTCTGTTGCTGCAACGATAATGTCATTTGTTTGTGAAATAAAAGTACCTTCACAAGGAGTGTTCATTCCTATTAATTCAATTATGTTGCTGTTCGGCAGTGTATTTTTATGCATTATTGCGTTTTTATTGTTTCAAACCATTTGTAATGTATAAAACCGAAAGGCACTACTTTCATTGAAAAAAGCAGAAAGGTTAATAAAACCGAAATACTTGCACTGCACAATAAGGAATATAAATGAGACTTGCGCTATACCAAACCGAAATAGCTCAAAACATGGGGGCGATGCTGCGCCTGAGTGCGTGCTTTGGCGTCGACGTCGACGTGATTGAGCCGACTGGCTTCCCAATGGACGACAAGCGTATGCGACGCGCGGGGATGGATTACATTGACCTCGTTCGCATGACTGCCCACGCGTCATTTGACGCATTCATCGCAGCCAGGGGGGCCCAACCGAGCGGACGCCTTATTCTCCTGGATGTGAGAGGGCGTGTGCCGTACACCGCCGTGCAATATGCAGAGGACGACACGATCATGGTTGGGCGAGAGTCAGACGGGGTCCCTGCGCACGTGTATGAGGCGTGCGATTTGCAGGCGTTCATCCCAATGCGAAGTGGTGCGCGGTCTTTGAATGTGGCGTTGTCTGCGGCGATTGGGTTGTCTGAAGCGCTAAGGCAGATTCATTCTTAACCCCTGATACAATGGGTAATTTACGTAACAACTCCCCTGCCCTACTTATTTTATTTATCGGCAAAAAACTCCTTTACCTTCGCAAAGAACCCGCTCGACATAGGGGTTATGTCCCCGGGTGAATCCTCCAACTCCAGCAATATTTCTTTTTGGCGCTTGGTCAACTTCACCGGTGTTTCGACAACGACTTCGACAAGCAAATCCCCCAACGAATTCCCGCGCAGCCCTGGCATGCCCTTCCCTTTCACGCAAAACTGGCGGCCCGTTTGTGTTCCTGCAGGAATCTTTACCGTAACTGGCGTTTTATCGATAGACGAAACGTTTATATCCTTGCCGAGCGCCGCAGTTGTAATAGATATCGGGACTTTGCATTTTAAATTTTTTCCGTCTCTATTAAATAGCTTGTGTGAAGTTACGGACACAATTATGTACAAATCACCGCGCTCTCCGCCACGAGCACCGCACTCCCCTTCCCCTGCGAGACGAATTTGCGTGCCGCTATCTACCCCTTTTGGAATCTTGACTTCGAGGTTTTTGTCCGCCATGATGCGCCCCATGCCCTCGCACGCCGTGCACGGATTCCTAGCAATGCGCCCGCTGCCTCCACAAGTAATGCACACCTGCTCAACGGTAAAAAAGCCCTGTTGGCGCAAGAACGCCCCGCGCCCACCGCAAGCCGAGCACGTATCCATATCATGCGACAGCTGCCCAGAGCCGCCACATTTTTCGCATGCACAATACGTCCGGAATGAGAGTTTGGCCGTGGTGCCGGCAAATGCGTCTTCTAGCGAAATGGACAGGTCGTATCTGATATCAGAGCCCGGTTCCGCCGTTGACCTGTGGCGGTGGTGGCGTCCTCCCCCTGCCCCCATGCCAAAGACTTCGCTGATTATGTCGTCAAGGTTTACGCCACCAAAACCAAAGCCGCCAAAGTTCGACGAATGTTGCCCCCGAGCAAACCCTTGATCAAATTGATCTCCAGCTGAGCCGTATTGATCGAATTGAGACTTTTTTTGCGGGTCGCTTAAAACTTCGTAAGCCTCGTTGATTTCCTTAAACTTGGACTCTGCATCAGCTTGTCCTTTGTTGCGGTCCGGATGGTGCTTCATTGCAAGCTTGTGGTAGGCCTTTTTTATTTCCGCAGCATCCGCTGTTCGAGGGATTCCTAATGTTTCGTAATAGTCTTTGGGCATACTTTATTGTCATGTACACAATTACACTTCATATCCATGATAGCGCACCTCCCGCCAAACATCAACATACCCAAACACAAAAAGTTTATCAGTGAATAGAAAGATAGTTAATTTTTTTCATCAACTAATAATTCGTCATGGAATAGAATTTCAATTTTTGTTGCAGTAAAAGTGTCGAGTTATAACAATCCGGGTTCAATACAAACCAACTATATCCTGTAAGCGATTGCCAACTCCTGCAGACTCGCCCTCCCCTTCCCGCTCAGGCGGACGCCCTCTCGTTTTCCACAGACAGCTGCTGCAATTTTATTTTTTTCTGTACCGGAATTTCCAGTGCCGCCAGCAAATCCTTCAGCTCCTTGCGTGCCGCCACATGAGACAGCGTAAGCGCCGTTCCCGTATCCGTAAGATCCAACAACGTGGTCCCGTTAATAAACAGCTCGCGGAATATCACACGATCGCAAAACCCCGCTAATAAACGAAAGCCTATTCTTTTGGACAACAGCGTCAAAATCCTATGCATCTCCTCTTTGTTCTTCGAATACAAAGGGTTCAGCCTGTTCCTTAACACAATCCAATCCACATTGCCGCCCGAGCGACTGGCCTTTTCTTTTTTCTGATCCCACACCATTGCCGCGTACGTGCTCGGGCGCAACTTATCCACGTCGCCAGGTTCCAAACGAATCAACATATCCAAATCGATAAAGCTGTCATTCAGCGGCGTAATTAGCGTATCCGCAAACGAATGCGCCAACCTGGACAAAAACGTATCGTTCCCAGGCGTGTCAATGACAATGTAGTCATATTCCTTATAGCGCTCCAATACCTGCGTGAGGTGCTGCTCATCCTCCGTATCTGCCAGGCCGCGATCCCTGTTGCTGCTGGCCAAAACGGACGCATGCTCCGAAACCAACAAATCGCTATACTCGCGCTTCGTTTTTTGCCGATTGGCGACATAGTGCGACAGCGTCCCTTGCCGTGCATCCAAATCAACGCTAGCGACACGAGCCCCTTGCCGCAATAGCGACACAATCAGATGCATAGCAATCGTAGACTTACCAGTCCCGCCTTTCTCATTTCCCAATACAACTACGTACGGCTCTAACATGGCGACACCTCGTAATACTGCGCACTAAAACATACCAGGAATTCTGGGCATTCCTGCGGAGATCTTGCTACTTTCGTTGGCAATGAACTCTTCGACCTTTCGCTCCACATCCCTGTGGGCAGCGACAATCAAATCCTCCAGCATATCGACGTCACTCGGGACCATCAAGCTGGGGTCAATTTTTATCATCACAATCTCGTGCTTTCCGTTCAGCGTAACTTTAACGAGCCCAGCACCAGACTCTCCTGTTATTTCTTTTTTTCCAAGCGTTTCTTGGAATTCATTCATTTTGGCTAAAAGCTTTTGCGCCTGTTGATACGAACTCATAATCTGACCAAGCCTCGGTATTCATACATCACATACGTGGCACATAGTACTATTTTTATTCAAAGAAATAAAGACCAAACCCAATCTTGTAGCTTTTCAGTGTTTAGCAAGCACGTGTAGATTGAAAACGCAGCAAGTACATGTTGTACATAAAGTCTCGTTTCTTTAAACGGAATCAGCTCAACCCACTCCAGCATGGAGATTGCTCCTGTGCGCGGGTCTCCGTACGTATCTAGCCAAGCACGCACATTTTTTGCGCCAGCGTTATATGCGCTTGCGATGAGCGCTACGTTCACTCCAAATTCGCCAATTAACGTTTTCAAGTGCGATATTCCCAAAATTAAATTATCCAACGTTGCGCATATATCAAATGATTCGCCCGGCTCCACAAGTTTTTGCTTTACAAGGTGGTTGAACTCCGCCTTTGCGGTTCGGGGCATTAGCTGCATCATGCCTTTGGCGCCTGCGGGGCTGGTTGCGACGCGGTTGAAGCGGCTTTCATTCAGCGTAATCGCATGTGTAAGCGCCTCCATAAGGTCACGAAAATCTGAAGCGCTACACATTTGCTTTGTTAGGGAGCCGGACATCGTGGAATAAATCACGTTTAAATGCTCTTTTTTTACAAATGTCGTAAGGAGCGGGTAAAAGTCTGAACTTGGGGACGCATATGTGCGCAAAAACATGTCGTATACTCTGAGCACGGTAAAGTGGTCCACTTTGTATAAAGCGGAACATAGCATTTGGGGGAGGTTTGGCGCGATGTGTGGAGGCGCGGTGTATGGGCGCGGAGGAGGCGCGATGTTGGGCCCCAGTGGAGGCGTGATGTTTGGGCCGAATGGAGGCATATTATTTAGCCCGGGAGGCGCAATATTTGGACCCAATGGAGGCGTGATGTTTGGCCCCAAAGGAGGCGCAATATTTTGTCCCATTATACCACCACCGCCATGTTCCGTGCACACAAACGACTGCAGCCAACTCGCCAGCGACGGAATAACAGGCGTGTGCAAAAATCCATTTCCAAACGGTGTAATATGATTTATATGCTTAAGGCTCTTCGAAAACACGCGGCACAAGTACACCTGCGTTAGCTGCCCATAAAACGTCGCCGAAAATTGAGACGCAACCGCCAACCAAAACAAGCAATCAGGTACGTTCCCCTGCTCCTGCTTTGCAAGCGCCAGCCAAAATGCACTCTTTGCCTTAGTGTGGAAAGTCGTAGCGCTATTGGCCATGTTGGAAAAGTGAATGCCCGCCTGATGTGGGTTACTCAGCCGCCTCAGACACAAAAATCCGCACAGCCACTCTGCGTCAACATATCGAGGATGGCTCACGTCAATTTTGTGCACTGATAAAATTTGATATGCAACGCCAAATTGTTTTGTCGCAATTAATTCTCTTGCTATGCCTGGTCTTTTGTTATCTGGGATGTTGGTTACAGTTTGTTGTAGTGCTTCAGTGTCCCCGCTTTTTAATAAAATATTAATTTTTTCTATGTAAGATCTACTGGAAGGGGGATCAATGCCTGCGGGAAAGCATTGACACAAAAAGACTGTCGCCATTAGAATGCGCCAGGGGCCCTTTGCTCGGATTTTTTGAGGAATAGTAATGAAAATAGCAGGATCGATAGTTGCATTGGTTACTCCTATACATGATGATAAAGTTGATTTGCCCGCACTACAAGAGTTAGTAGCATGGCACAGCTCCGAAGGCACGGACGGCATCGTTATTGTCGGATCGACTGGTGAAGGGTCGTTGCTATCGGAAGAAGAGCGAATCGAGGTCATGTCTACTGCTGTAGCACAAAATCGCGCCCTTGCCAATCCTATGCAAACCATAGCAGGATGTGGCACCATTTCTACTAAGGAGACCATAAACATGGTGCAGCATGCGGAAAAGTGCGGAGTTGACGCAGTGATGGTCGTATCGCCTAGTTATATAAGACCTTCTCAAGAAGGATTGAGGCAGCACTTTGGCGCCGTTGCACAAAGCGTGGGGATTCCTGTCATTTTGTACAACCACCCTGGACGCACAGGGGTAAACGTGTCCAACGCAACGTTGGTGCGCATTTGCAACGAAAATGCCAATGTTGTGGGCATAAAAGATTCAAATCCCGATTTATCGCGCATAGCGGAGTTGCGTGCCGAATTGCCTGCGCGTGTGTCTTTGCTTAGCGGGGACGACTCGATCAACATAGGATTCCTTGCGCAAGGGGGAGAAGGAATGGTATCTGTTACGGCGAATTTATTTCCGCGTCTGTGCAAAAAATTTATGCAGGCATGGAACGGCGGAGATGCAGGCAAGGCGTTCGCGTATCACAAGGGGTTGCTGCCTGTGCACAAAGCTATGTCTTGCGAGTCGAACCCTATTGCGGTCGTCTATGGCCTGTCAACAATAAAAAAAGGCGTACACAATGAAGTGCGCGCGCCGCTGTTGCCTATTGCAAAGGGGAGCGCCTCCGCAGGCGTAATAGATGCGGCAGTACAAGAAGTTTTGCAATTGCAATTAAAGCACGAAGTCGCTAACTATAAAGAGGTCGCATGAAAAAGTTTGCATTAACTAGTGCGTTTATCGCTATTAGCTGTGTCGGATATAGAGGGGCACGGTTGTGTTTATCCGTAGTTAAAAGCCAGTTTACAGCAAGAATATATCAAGCTGTGCCTGGGGCGCTGGAAGCCTGTTTATGTTTTAACGAGTTAAATTTTTTGCGCGGCTCTTCTGGCGAGGGAACCGACGCGTCACAATGTAAAGCGATTTCAGACATGTTTTTCGCGTCGGCAACTTACACACAGAACGCTTCAGCAAAGCCAGGAGCAGATTTGTCCGAAGGGGCGGGAGCATGGAGTTCAGGAGTTTATCCTCAAGGAGTTTCAGGGCTGCCTCAACCAGGGGGTTCAGAGGGTTGCCCTCAACCAGGGCTTTGTTCCCAACAAAATATGAACGATGTGCTAAACGACGCTTTCTTAAAAATTGTGTCGTCTGCACAGGAACAAAATCCAAACGCGGCCACAAAATCAGAATCTAAGGGGGAGGATGCTCAGCATCCTTCGTCCGAGTCATTGGGTCCCATCTTCTCTAAGAAGGTCGCAATGACTCGCCCTACCCTATTGAAAGGCAAGCCGTCGGCAAGCTCTGCCGTGATAGCAACACGATCCGTCGACATTGCGGGCTATGGGGTCGTCATGGGGAGCTCGTACCGAAACGCGAGTCGGACATCAGGAAATTCTGTGCCCCCCCAAAGGCAGACCAACAACAGCGCGCATGTGCAGTCGTGCGAGCTGCGGTCCCGCAACAGGAGCGACAATCCTGGCATGCTGGCGGAGGCTATCGAGGGGATAAAAAGGTCAAGTGACTGCAGACAATTAACGCGACATTTCGAGTTGAAGTACGGCATTCCGCAAGGACTACTACTTGCGATTGCGAACGTAGAGTCAACTATGTCTCCGTGGGCCGTCAACAATTACTATAACAGCCGCTATTTTAGTTCGCTGGATGACGCTGTTATGTACATTGACCAATTGGAAAAACAGCGACAATTAAGCATAAGTGTCGGCTATATGCAAATCAATTGGATGGCTCATAAGAGCGAATTTAAATCAATAAGAGAAGCGCTTACTCCATATAAAAATATAGAATTCGCAGCAAAATTGTTGCATTCTTTGTACGAGCGATTCCACTCGTGGGACCTTGCTATTATGTGGTACAACCCTAAGGGGAATAAGCCAAATCACGAATATTTGGAAAAAGTAAGGAAGCACCAATCGTATTTTTCTGTGTAATTTTTGGATTATACCGGGTAAGCCAATATATACTCAATCGTAACTCGTTTCCTTTGAGATTTTCTTGTCCAGGTAATGTGTTACGGCCGATTCAATGCGGGGAAAGAAGTCTCATTGACTATAGCGATGCAACAATTACAAATCTTTTTCATCAGTAATGGTTTATCAGTAATGGTTTGAAGATCGTTGCTATACCAAGTGCCGACGGGGGCGGAAAAATCTTATACGAATAAAAACGATTGACATCAAGCATCACCACTCGTTATTATTACGATAGAGTTTCACATCGCTAACAAAAGAGTATATATAATGTACAGTAAAAACATAAAGTGGTTAATTGCTGGGCTTGTCGCGAGCTTGGCTACAAATTTAAACGCATCTCGTCAAGATATGCTGGAGTTAGCAAACAGATTGCATGGTATCGAGACTAGCGACGAATATGCCGAAAAACGTGGGTTGGCGACGACTAGCACCAACGAGTGTTATCTTTGGTGGGAAATGCCCAGAATATACGGGGATGCTGCTATTCAGCGACTCCCTGTACAGGCGATAGAAGCCCTAGATACATTCTTGCTCAAAGGATTGCCTGATGACCAAGTGAATGCCCTGGCCATGGCTATAGCTACAGCTATGGTTACAAATGAGCAGAGTTGGCTGGGCATAGAGAGATACATGTGCGAACACCTTATCAAAAACGGTACAATGGATCTAGAGAGGAGTACATGGGACTTGCGGAACAATGTCGAGTCATGCTGTCGCAAACTATTCAAACAGAAGTTGCTTCCTTTCGTAGCCCCCGTTGTATACAATATCGCTTTAGCACGACCATTGCCAGATGATATCGCAAGGGAATTAGCTATGACAGCATTCCCAATGGGTCAGTATTATCCTACAGACTGGTTCTGCCAAGTCTTGACTGATGCTCTGTTCACAAAATCTATACTCAATCATAACTCGTTTTCTTTGAGACTTTATCGTCCAGGTAATGTGTTACGGCCGATTCAATGCGGGGAAATAGGTCTCACTGACTATAGCTACAACGATCTTCCAAGACGTAGCAAGAGCGAGATATATACAAGATGCAAACCTTATGCTGACCAGATAAGAGAGTTTATGTATCCTATAGGAGAAAACAGCGATTACCGCCACTTACATACTTTAATGCCTGTCTTTACCCACCACTCTCCTGATTACACTGGGGAAGAGGAAGGGGAAGGGGAGGAGTATGAGCTAAAGCAAGCGCAAAAGCAAGCGCAAAAGCGGCATGATGTACGCCAGCAGATGTGGGGCGCTTTCCTTTTGAAATATTGCCCGCAAATATCGCAACAAGAATGGCAATGGCCTAATGTGCCGCAGACATTGATAGATAGATGGTATACTGCATTTGCGGACGAATTGTGCTCACGGATAAGAGAAATTAGACCGACCCACGAACAGTATGTCAGACCAGCCCTCGAGAGTTTGTCGTGCGTGCCGTGTGCGACATGTCCGCCAGATTTGTTTTGGGATATGCACAACAAACCTTATATATGTGAGGCTTGGAGACCAGCTGTATATCAGGCATGGATGTCCGCTTGGATACAAACATGTAAATGACACCTGCATGATGTTATGGGTGGCGAATCCTGCTTATAAATAATTTAACAGTTGTTGCAAAACAAGGCTTATACCCAATAACAAAAAGACGTACGCCAATTTACGGATCGATCCATATTAATACTTGCAATAGAGGATAGTTTTATGCATAATAATGTTGTTGTCCTATTTAAGTCGAGCGGTAGTTTGTGAAATATATTGTGAAATACTTCGTGTCCTTATCTTGCATGGCAATGCCATGCGCCACTGTAATGTTTTCTAGCTCTCAAAATGCGGTAGCTCCTTACACGGAAGACGGCATGTTTATCCGCTGGGAGAACAATCATCCTGCGATGAAGATGTTGACATCCCAGGGGCAGGCGGATGATGTTGCAACGCAGCAGGACGAAAGTGACGACATTGTCTGTCTGAATGATGGATATGGTGTCAAAACGGATCAGACGTCGGCATATCATCAGGTTTTTGATGCAGGTAATAAGTACGACGTGAACAAGCGACCCGACCTGTATGATATTGACTATGTTGCGCAGAGGCCCCAATGTTATTACACTTACGCAATGGGTTCCGGTGGACCTCCAGACCCTCCATATAAAAATAAGTATAAGCGTATTAAGCCGTGGGAGGACAACTATAGACTGCCAGATTGGGTCTTACATCCGCCACGGCCGGATTATGAACGTATATTCAAAGAGTCGCAGTACGTCTTGAACTATTGGGAATTCGATGAAGTGAAATTCGATATAAAACACATTGTAAATGATATACTAATACCCCCTCCCCCTGTTCATATCCCTCCAGCACTTCCAGCATTCGCGCCCATAGTACTTCCTCCACTCGTTCCGTTAGTACTCCCTCCGTTAGCTGCTCTAGGTCTAGTGGCGGTCCATTTGGCTGCTTTGCCTGCTGATGTCCCTAGTGAAACAATTCCACCTGAGACACCGGTTCCTCCGGCTCCTGCTGTTATGCCGCCTCCGCTTCCTGCTGCGCCCTCATATTATTAGAGGCAAATTAAGGTGTCGTTTTAGTGCAGCATTCCCGGGGGAGTCCGTAATAAACAATTTGAATGTTGTTGTTGATCAAGAAATTGATACCTGCAAGTATTCAAATTGTTTTTATGGGACGGAATTTACGGATTTTCTTTAGTCGTAATCTTACGCGAACCTGTCTTTGCCCTCGTTGCTTTTTTCTTAGTGATTGCGGTTTTAGACTTTGCACTTGCGGTTTTCGCTTTGGAAGTCGCGGTACTAGTCTTTGACGTTTTAGCCTTGGAGCTAGCCGCTTTGGTTTTTGTCGTAGTCCCCTTCTCTCCTGGTGCCGACTTCGCAGTTTTACGTGTCGAAGTCGTATTACTAGTTGACCCTGTTGGCGATCCAGTAGTAACACGCGATGATTGTTTTTTTATTTTATTATCAATCAGCTCAATCGCATCCTGTTCCGACAAATTAAGAAAATCCAGCCGTTTCGGTATTGACGCAACCACCGCATCGCATTTTACGTACGGCCCAAAGCGCCCGGTGTTTACCACAATGGCGTTGCCCTCGCGGGAGCCTATTACTTTAGGCAACGCTTTCAACTGCAACGCGACTTCCAATGTCACCGTTTGCGGATTCATTGCTGGCGGAAGCCCGACGCGCTTGGGTTTTGGCGGCGCTTTGGCTTTGGAGGCGCGCTTGGTGGAGGGCTCCTTTTTGGCAGAGGCGCGCCCTTTCGTTTTTCCTTTTGGTGCGTCTTGTGCGGAATCAAGCGCTGTGGCTGGGACTGAAGCTGGATCACTGGGATGTGACTCTTGGGTATTATACCCCTGGGTATTATGGGTCTGAGACTCTTGGGTCTGAGACTCTTGGGTCTGTGACCCTTGGGTCTGTGACCCTGGCGCATCTTTGGCGTGCTCCTCCCCCTGTGAATCGACCTGAATGTAATACCCATACGGCCCGTGCTTCAGCGACAAAGTAGACCCATCCTCCGGATCTGTCCCAAGAACCACGGCATCCACAAAATTTTGCTGCGATTGCTCTTGACTGCCCGAAAGGGGCACGCGGTTTTGACATTCAGGATAGTTGCTACACCCAAGGAACGCCCCGAATTTGCTCAGCTTCAACCCCATGCGTCCTTCGCATTTGGGGCACGCTCTCGCGCTATCGTCTTTAAAAAGGTACGTCTCCAGATTTTGCTCAAGCTTGTCTATCACTTCCGTTATGCGAATTTCCTGCATGTGATGTACTGCATCAGAAAAATCGGCCCAAAAGTTATGCATGACGTTCTTCCAATTCAGCTCCCCGCTCGCAATGTCATCCAATTCATCTTCCAAGTGTGCTGTAAAATCATACTCGACATACTTCGCGCAAAAATTCGTCAAAAACGCAGTCACAATGCGTCCGCGACTGGACGGAACGAACTGGCGCTTTTCGATGACGGCGTACTCACGGTCCTGCAATACCTGCATTAACGGCGCATACGTCGACGGGCGCCCAATGCCGAGCTCCTCGAGGTGCTTCACCAACGTTGCCTCCGTATACCGCGGAGGTGGCTGCGTGAAGTGCTGGTCGGGCGTAGTGTTCTTTAGCGCAAGGGCATCTCCGCTCTTCACCACCGGAATAGATGCGGTATCGTCCTCGGCATCAGCATCGTCGCGTCCTTCTTGGTATACTTTGCGGAATCCGTCGAATATTTGGGTCGTGCCAACGGCTTTGAACATATTCGCGCCCAACGGCTCCGTGCGTGATGTGCCGGCGATTTCGACGACGACTTGGTCAAAGACCGCGCTCTCCATCTGAGACGCAATCGCCCGTTTCCATATCAAGCTATACAGCGCGCGCTGGTCCGCATCAAGGAAGGCGGCGACCTCATCTGGGCGCCTGGACACGCTAGTGGGGCGGATCGCCTCGTGGGCTTCTTGGGCGTTCTTTGCTCTGGTTTTATATGT
This sequence comes from Holosporales bacterium, assembly GCA_031270515.1. Classification (GTDB taxonomy): domain Bacteria; phylum Pseudomonadota; class Alphaproteobacteria; order BNTO01; family BNTO01; genus JAIRNK01. The sequence continues at coordinate 15,845 of JAISXM010000035.1, forward strand.
GCGCTTTTCCTTTGGGAGGTAGTTTGCGCCGTACACGCTGCTGATAAATTTGCGCATGTCAGCGACAGCTTCTTGGCTGAGGTTGACGCTGTCGGTTCTCATATACGTGATCAAGCCAGTGAGCTCGCCGTTGATGGACACGCCCTCGTAGAGTTTTTGGGCGGTGCGCATGGTGCGACTGGCGCCGAAACCGAGCTTGCGGGACGCCTCTTGCTGTAGCGTGGATGTGGTGAACGGGGGCGAGGGGTTGCGATGGATCTGCTTCTTTTCTACGTTGGATACGGCGTAGTTCAGCGTGCTGAGCTTGGCGCATATTTGGGCAGATTGCTCTTGTGTTGATATGGACATTTTACCGAGCTTATTGGCGTCATAGACCGACAGCTTCGCAATAAATGTTTCGTTCGCCTCCGTAGCGAATAGCCCGTTGATTGTCCAATATTCTTCTGATTTAAATTTTTCGATATCCTCTTCACGGTCGACGATCAGGCGCAGGGCCACGGATTGCACGCGGCCGGCGGACCTCGCGCCGGGGAGCTTTTGCCACAGGATCGGCGATAGCGAGTACCCCACCAAGTAGTCGAGCGCGCGCCTGGCCAAGTATGCGTTGACCAGCAAGTCGTTCAGCTCATGCGGGTCGGCGATCGCGCTCAGTACGGCGTTTTTGGTGATTTCGTGGAACACTACGCGGCGCATGGGCGGGGTATTGCCTTGGTACGCTTGGGCGATAAGCTGGGATATGTGCCATGCTATTGCTTCTCCTTCGCGGTCAGGGTCAGTGGCGAGGAGCAACATTTGGCTGCCTTTGGCGGCCTTTAGGATGTTGGCGATGTGCTTTTCGGATCGGTCCGTTGACGCCCACACCATGGCAAAATCGTGATCTGGGTCGACGGAGCCGCTTTTGTTCAGCAGATCGCGGACGTGTCCGTAGCTCGCGAGGACTGAGTACCCGGGGCCCAGGTATTTTTCGATGGTAGATGCCTTTGCTGGGGACTCTACGATAACTACTGTATTTGCGTTGGATTTCATATTTTTACGCTCACGCTGTGCAAACCTTCCCAGAGGAACAATTTGAAACTAGAAGATACCTCGCATCGCAATATACGCCTGCGCTTTGTAACGCAATATAATTCAAATTATTCGTCATGGGGACCCGCTGTAAAAGAAACTATTACACTAAGGGTACATCATACTCATTGGAAAGTAGAGGTATCTGACAATTTAATCAAGCACAATAATTGTTGCGGTGGTGAAAAAAGGAGTTCTGGGCAGGTATTTTGACGGCGAAACGACGGCAAAAGGGGGGGCTAGATTCGCTGGTTGACTTGTTCCCAAATCCTTTGCGGGTGCTGTAGCGAAACGCTACGAAAACTCCGAAATCCCTTTACTTCTACTGCATCTATACCGGGTCCCCCATAACAAACAATTTGCACTTCGTTGCGGTTTAAGGTTTTTATCGTGGTCCAAGTTCAAATTGTTTTTATGGGCAGGTATACACGAGCCTAAAGCGAATACGTGTCTAGGGTCACATGGGGCGTAACTATAGCATTGCTGAGTAGTAACAAAAATATATGAAAATCAGCAAAATGTGGCGAAGAAATAAATAGGTGGGCTGACTTTGAAACGGTTAAGGTATTATAGCTAAACACCATAAAAACCCCGCAGCGCCTTGCTTTAGAAATATTGTGAATGAAGCAAAGGCGGTGTAGGGGTTTCATGGTATTTAGCTATACCTGTCTTTTTTTGCCCTTGGGTCTATCAATTTTTTTTGCGCAAGAGCACAGCATTCGCGCCACTAGGTTCGTCGCCAATAATTTTGACCTCCCACTCAAGCAGCACTCCGCAAAAATCGAACACTCGCCGCCGCACATTTTCCCCTAACAAAATCAGGTCTTCAGGAGTCGCATGCCCTTTATTGATCAAAAAGTTCGCGTGCTCATTCGACACCATGGCCCCCCCATGGCACAGGCCTCTGCACCCTGCCGCATCGATCAGCTGCCACGCCTTGCGACCATCGCTCACGCCTGGATCCGGATTTTTGAACGTGGACCCCGCGGTCCCAACATTTGGCGGCAACCGCACTCCCTTGGCGCGCTCCAGCAACAGCTGCGTGTGCTTGATAGACACTTCACTTTGAGTGCTTGGCATTAATCGAAAGCACGCCCGTATCACCATAGCATCCGCAGGGAGCCCACCGCTGCGATACGTCATGTTCAGGTTCCGGCGATCGACACGCGTCACCACCCCGCAGTCGTCCATTATCTCTACCCAATCCAGCACATCCGCCACTTCCTGCCCGCATGTTCCCGCGTTCATGGCCACGGCCCCTCCAATTGTCCCCGGAATGCCAATTAAAAACTCCATCCCAGAGTAACCTTGGCTCGCGGCCATTTTGCACGCATCAACGTTGCGTAGCCCTGCCCAAAACACCGAACGCTCGCTTACGTTGCATTGGGCGACGTTCTTCAGGCGAATGACGACGCCGCTGATTCCTCCACTGCGGATAATGACATTAGACAAACCGCCGAGTAACGTTTCCGGAAGGGTGTTTATTCTCCTGAATGCCGCTAAATCGTCAACATTTTTGGGACTGTACACACAAAACGCATGGCCGCCGCATTTCATTGTCGAATACTGGCCAAGAGGAACGTCAAATGAAGTCCCCGGATAATTTGCCAGCTCTAAATATTGAGGCTGAGATTTTGTATCAATATGAGGCATAAATACCCGCTATAAGTTCACTTATGTTTCCGGCACCAAGGCCTATGCAAAAATCCCCGTGCACAAGCAGAGATTGAAGCAGGGACGACAGCTCCTCATTCGACGAAAAGTGCGCATTTACGCCACGAGCGCGCAGCTGAGCCACAAAGGCCTCATGTAATGGGGGACCATGTTGTGCGTAATCGCTTCCCATATAATCCTGCGCAAACGGTTTACTGGGGAAACTACTATCCCAAGGCGATGACTGAATATTTTGAGGCGGTGAATGGATGCTTTGACGCGAGGAGTGAGTATTTTGAGAGGACGAATGGCTGCTTTTATGTGATGACTGAGTATTCTGATGCGACGCTTGAATGCTCTGAGATGACGACTGGACACTCTGAGGCGACTCCCCCGCTGCATATACCGGAAGCGCAATAACAATATCCGCCTTTGCAAGCACATCAGCAAACGCATCAAAGAACTGCGTAAACCGCGAATAACGGTGCGGCTGAAACACCGCGACCACACGTGCCGCATGCGCTTGCCTTGCGGCGTCAATCACGGCCTTTATCTCCATTGGGTGGTGCGCATAATCGTCCACAAATGTGACGCCGCACGTTTGCCCTAAAATTGTAAAGCGACGCTTGACCCCTTGAAAAGACGCAAACGCCGACTTTATGACATCCGCACTTATCTCTAGTTCTTTGGCCACGGCAACTGCAGCCAACGCATTCAGCACATTATGCTTACCCAACATTGGGAGAAATAAATCTTGCATTTTGTACGCCCCAAGAGAAGGGTTCGACGCAAACGGAATCCCCTGCGTAACGGCGACGTCAAACATCGTCCCGTTCTCCAAAAATCGGACATTCTCCGCCTTAAAATGAGGCGACCCGTCGAATCCGTATGTCACTATCCGGCGCTCTGGATGACCAAGCGACGAATGCGGCTCCCCCTCGGCAGGCTTTCCGAAAAGGCGCTTCACGCGCGGATGGTCCAGGCAAACGACCCCCAGCCCATAAAAGGGCAAGTTGCGAATAAATTGCCAGAACGCTTGCTCTAGGTTCGCCTCTGTTTGGTAGTAGTTCATGTGTTCTGGGTCAATATTCGTGATCACGTTTATTGTCGACGGCAACCTCAGAAACGACCCATCCGACTCATCGGCCTCGACAACGAACCAATCCCCGTTTCCAAGCTTAGCATTCGCTTGATATGTGTTTATGATGCCGCCATTGATAATTGTCGGATCAAGATCCGCCGCATTCAGCACAGCCGCAATCAATGACGTAGTTGTTGTCTTGCCGTGGGTTCCGGATACAGCGATAGCCTTCTCGGCACGAATAAGTTCCGCCAACATCTCTCCTCGCGTAATCACAGGAATATTGTTTTCCTTTGCGGCGATTAACTCAGGGTTGTCTGGCGGGATGGCGCTGGATACAACGACGGCATGGGCTCCGCGAATATTCTCCGAAGAGTGCCCGATCGAAATAGGGATCCCCATGCAGGCGAGGCGCTTGACGTTTGCATTTTCGGAAACATCGCTTCCGCGCACGACGAGCCCTTTATTGTGCAAGATTTCTGCTATGCCGCTCATGCCAATGCCGCCAATCCCAACAAAGTAAAGAGACCTATTTTGAATTGACGTCATGACGTCGCCCAACAACATGCCAGCACTTGCGGCAGTGTAGCATAAAAGTCGCGCGAAAACATTAGGCAAGGTATTATTTCTAGCACCGCACGTTCAAGTATCAAGTCCGTATCTAGAATAATAATGCATCCACTCTCCGAGAGCTAAAAGGCTCTGGCGTAGCTCATTGTGGGACATTATGGGCGTTAATATACTTTGATTTCCTGAAACATACTCTCGTACCATTAATGTATGAGGTAGCCATCGTCGTTACCTCTGGACCGCCAAGTTTGTTCAAGCAACATTTATAGAGTTTGTTCAAGCAACATTTACAGAAAAGGAGGCCTGATATGCCCAGCATTAACACCGCAGCATTATTAGAAAATGCAAAGAATATACACCTCAAGGAAGGTGATACGTTAGCTCCCCCAAACATAAGAGAGAAGTTAGATGAGTTCATAGATTATAAGAAATCGCT
>JAISXM010000055.1 GCA_031270515.1 Holosporales bacterium
TGCGATTGCCCGAACATCGTCATCCGCACTGATATATTTCAGAGTATCCATCGCAGTGCTAACTTCGTCTATATCCAAAAACGCTTTATCCATATAGACAGGATCCTTCAAAAACGACAGCCACGCCGTCAGCATATCCTTCGCATCCGCATTCTTTGGATCAAACTTTTGCAGCTCAATAAAAACTATTCGTATGCTATCTGACATATCCAACGGGTGTGCCCTCTTCGGCTTATACATCAGACCTGCCTCATTGACTGGATCCTCTAGCGAAGTAACATTTTCCCCAAGGATCCAAATACTGATCGCTTTCTGGTCTACATATGGCGAACCAGCTAGCTTCTGACCTGCCACCATTTTACACGTGTAGTAAATGGCGCGCTCGGGGATTTCGCCCGTGTTCTTGCACTGAATCTCGATATCGAGCTTCGTTCCATCACCAGTCGTCGCCTTTATATCCAGTCGACTGGCCTTGTCCGTCTCAAGAATTTTCGCAAGTTCGGTGTTTTCGAGCGTTATGTCCTTGATTTGCGGCTGACCTTTGAGTAGCGCATTCAAAAACGATATGAGCAAATGCTTTCGGTCTTCTTGCCCAAATATTGTCTTAAAAATGTAATCCAGCGTTGGGTCTAACAACCCCGTCATAGCACTCACCAATATTCAGCGCCCTATACGTAGATTATACATTTGCACATAAACAATTTGAAGGCGTTGTTGGTCCGTTTTTTACAGGCAATGTTTATATCAGTATAAGCATTGCCTTACCACGATATTCAAATTGTTTATTATAGGCAGGGATACCCAATGACAAAAACATTGCCTCCGAATAGTTAGGTTTCCCGCGACACTGCCGCCCTAATAATTCACAATGTTTTCGCGATTGGGTATACTTCCTCGTCACACTAGAGCGGACTTGTTAGAAAAACCTAGTAGTCCATGCCTCCCATTCCCCCTCCCGGAGCGACGGCCTGCTTTGGCTCTGGCTTCTCTGCAATCGCGCACTCTGTCGTAATCAGCAGCCCCGCCACAGACGCCGCATCCGTAATCGCAGTCAGCACAACTTTCGTCGGATCCATGATGCCCTTCTTCATCAAATCACAGAACATATCCGCTTGCGCATCATATCCAACATTAAAGTCGTCTGTTTCCAATATTTTCCCAACAATAACGGCACCATCTTTTCCTGCGTTGTCCGCGATCTGACGGCTTGGCGCCTGCAGGGCCCGATAAATTATCCGAATCCCGACATTTTGGTCATCGTTCTCGCCCTTCAGCCCCTCAATCGCCTTCAAGCTGCGCAGCAACGCAACGCCACCGCCAGGAACCACGCCGCTCTCCACGGCCGCGCGCGTCGCATGCATCGCGTCGTCGACCCGGTCCTTGCGCTCCTTCACTTCAGTTTCGGTTGCGCCACCGACTCGAATTACAGCAACCCCGCCACTCAACTTTGCAAGACGCTCTTGAAGCTTCTCTTTGTCGTACTCGGACGTAGACTCTTCGACCTGAGCGCGAATCTGATTACAGCGAGCGTCAATGTTCTCCTTCGCCCCCGCGCCTTCCACGATTGTTGTATCGTCCTTTGTAATAGAGACTCTCTTGGTGCGCCCCAGCATGGAAAGGTTAACGTTCTCAAGCTTGATCCCCAAGTCGTCAGAAATCATCTGGCCGCCTGTTAACACCGCGATGTCCTCCAACATAGCCTTCCTTCTGTCACCAAAGCCTGGAGCCTTTACTGCACACACCTTGAGGCCTGCGCGAATCTTGTTGACGACCAACGTAGCAAGCGCCTCGCCTTCTACATCTTCTGCGACGATCAAGAGAGGACGTCCAGCTTGGACCACAGCTTCCAGTACAGGAAGAAATGGCTGCAGAGACGATAACTTCTTCTCATATATTAGGACAAACGGATTGTCCATTTCGCACACCATCTTTTCTGCATTCGTCACGAAGTACGGGGATATGTAGCCTCTATCGAACTGCATCCCTTCGACAATGTCGAGCTCCGTCTGGAAAGACTTCGCCTCTTCTATTGTGATCACGCCTTCCTTGCCCACTTTTTCTACAGCTTGGGCTAGAATATCGCCAATCTCTTTTTCGCCATTAGCGGAAATTGTTCCAACTTGCTTGATTTCGTCATTCGTTACAACTGGACGAGATTTTCCCTTAATGAACTCGACGATCGCATTTACGGCCAAGTCAATTCCGCGTTTCAAGTCAATTGGGTTCAACCCTGCAGCAACGGCCTTCAATCCTTCAATGACAATCGCCTGCCCCAACACCGTCGCCGTTGTTGTTCCGTCGCCGGCTAAGTCCGAAGTCTTTACAGCGACTTCGCGCAGCATGCTGGCGCCCATGTTTTCAAATTTGTCCGCCACCTCTATTTCCTTGGCGACGCTGACGCCGTCCTTGGTTACGCGCGGTCCACCGTAGGATTTCTCAATTAATACGTTGCGCCCCTTTGGCCCAAGCGTCACGCGCACGGCGTTTGCTAGCGTATTGACGCCGTCTAAGATTTTCCCCCGAGCTTCTGCAGAGAAGCGCACTTCTTTTGCTGACATATTGTCCTCCTTTTGTAACAAGTAATAATTGTCGATGGTTAGGCGAAAACGCCCATGATGTCAGACTCCTTCATTACGATGTAGTCATGTCCATCAAACTTCACTTCCGTTCCTGCCCACTTGCCGAATAAAATCCGATCGCCAGCCTTTACACCCAATGGGCGTACCTTCCCATTGTCGTCCACGGCGCCATCTCCGACAGCAACAACCTTGCCTTCCATGGGCTTTTCTTTTGCTGTGTCTGGGATAATGATCCCTCCGGACGTCTTCTCTTCTGACTCGATTCGTTCGACTAGAACTCGGTCATGTAATGGTTTAAATGACATAAGTGTCCTCCTTTTTTTTCAATATCAGTCCAAAGCGCTAGTGCACCTCACTAGCAGCACTCTTTCCTTCTGAGTGCTAATCTGACGAATTTTGAGGGGGTTGTCAAGATCTTTATCAAATTTCGATGCATACCGAGTCCCATAGCAAACAATTTGAAATTCGTTGCGGTTTAAGATTTTTTATCGTGGTCCAAGTTCAAATTGTTTTTATGGGCAGGTGTATAATTCACTGCAGATAAATAAAGCCCATGCGGAGGTGCCGTCGGCCCAGATTTGACTCGCCCGCCGTTTTTTAGCAACTCTGTGATAATCGACGCCGAATATTTGCCTAATCCAACCCATATTAATGTTCCAACCATAATGCGGACTTGATTATGCAAAAAGGACTTCGCTTTCGCATGAATTTCTATACACTCCTGGCGCTGATAAATATCTAATATATCTAAAGTTTTTACCGGATTATTACTTTGACACGCCGCCGCACGAAACGCATTAAAATTATGCGTCCCTAAAAAAGACTCCGCCGCTTGCTTAATGGACGCCACATCGAGCCGCCGCGGCACATGCCACGCCCGCGCCTTTTCCAGAGCCAATGGGGCATGTCTATTTACAATTTTATATATATACTCCCGAGATGTGGCCGAAAAACGCGCATGAAAATCCGCACTCACGGGCTCTGCGCTCAAAACGGAGCATCCATACGGTCGCACATAAAAATTCAGCCCATCCAACAAACGGTACGGCTCAATCGGGGTGTCCCAATCGAAATGCGCCACCTGACCCAACGCATGTACCCCCGCATCCGTGCGCCCCGCCCCCTCAACAAGCGCGCGCCGCCCGGTCAGCTTGAAGATGGCTCGTTCGATGGTCCCTTGTACGCTCGGCTTGGCTCCAGCATTAGCACTATCCGGCGGATTCACATCATCCGCCTCCTGAATAAAGTCCGAACGCTGCCGTTGCCACCCGCAAAAAAAACTTCCATCATACTCAACTACAACTTTGTAACGCGACATATAATATTACCTAACGTGCTTGGATATAGAATAAGTTATTAAATGATACATCATTAAGGAGTAAAATAACTTATTAAGTTCGCAACAAAAATCCGCGCCACGTCAAGCCCCACGAGCGCCCGACTTCGCCAATAAAATCCGCCCACGTCACGCCCCGTGAGTACCCGAATTCGCCAACAAATACTCCGTCGTACTGGTATACCCTTTGGCGACCGACACCGCCCCAGCAGGCGCCGCCAACGCCGCTGCCGCCGCCGCGCCACCGCCGAGTCCAGCCTCCTCCTGCTCATCCGCCATCTCCACGCCCAATATCGGCGCAATACGCCCAATCAGCTTGCCCCCATATGGCACCACGTTCCACCCAGCCGTCGAAAAACCGTACGTTCGCTCCGTAGCCTTCGGTTCATCCAACATCAGCAACACAATGTACTTCGGGGCCTCCGCCGGAAAGCCGCCCACGAACACCGTCCTCCGCGCGCCCTTGCTATCATAGTGGCCCTTTTTATTCTTGTACGCCGTCCCAGTTTTCGCAAACACCCTGTACCCCTTCACATTCGCCTGCTTAGCCGTCCCCTCGCGCACCACACGCCGCATCAAATGCCTCAAATATGTCGCCGTCGCATTCGACACAATGCGCTTCCGCATGTTCACATGTCCGCACAGCAGCGTCGGATCCATCATATAGCCCGTCGTAATCCCGCTCACAAGGCTAATCATGCGCAACGGACTAATCGCCACTCCATACCCATACGTCGACGACATCATAGTCACATCGCTCCAGCGCGCAGGGTAAATTGGCCGCCCCATTTCGGGCAGCTCGATGGATATGGGCTCAAAGACACCAAATTCGGTAAAAAACTTCTTCTGCACGCTCCCTCCACCAAACTGCAGAGCAATTTTTACCGCCGCAATATTGGACGAAAAAACAAAAGCATCGTCCAACGTTAAAATCTGGTTTTTCCCGCGAAAGTCAGACACTTGGAAATGCCCAATTTTAATCGGCGCCCGCGCATCAAACAAACTGCCTCGCGCCACTTTGCCCGACTCCAGCGCAATCGCCGTGTTGAGCACCTTGAACACGGACCCCATTTCATACACGCCCAAAGTGTTGCGGTTAAACAAATCATCAGCCTTTGCGGTGTTGAATTGATTCAAATCAACGTTCGGGGACGACTCCATCGCAATAATCTCTCCATTATGCATATCCATCACGATGACGTTGCCGCCAATTGCGCGAAACTCACTGATGGCCCCCGCCAACAGCTCGCTTGCAATGTGCTGAATCCTAACATCAATGGATAATTTTAGGGGATTAGATGATGTAAATAAGTAAGAATTAAAATAATTTTCGATCCCCGCAATCCCTTCGCCATCGACATCGCAATACCCAATGACGTGGCACGCCAGGTTTCCGTAGGGGTAAACGCGCTTATAATCCTTTTTCAGGTGCACGCCAGGAATCCCCGCATGTTGCAGGGCATATTGCTTTTTAGGAGTCAAATGACGCGACAGCCAAATAAAGCTCTTGCCCGACTCGACCTTCCTGCGCAGCTCCTCCTTCGAATATTCGGTCAAAACCGCGCTCAACTGCTCCACAGCTTCGTCGACGTTTTGGATCTCGCGCGTATCCGCATATGCCGACGCCGTAACCAAATGCGTCGCCAGAATGACGCCATTGCGATCCACAATGTTTGCGCGCGGAATGCCTCCGCCACATGTGGAGTTCGACATCCGCCAAGCGCGCACGGGGACCCTGCTGAGCACCATAAGGTCCACCAAGCGCACCGCCACCAGCGTAAAGCAAAAACAAATCCCACCCGAAACAAACCATAAACGCCCAGCAACAATGGAGGTCGTGGAATTATCATGTAACACCTCACGCCATATCCGGAGGTGGCGATGTATAGCGCGAAAGGATTTTTGAAATAAATCAACCACTAAGGAGCTCGCTTTTGAGGTACAACTTTTTTAATGATTTTATTTAATTCTTGGCGATCATACGCTCCAAGTCCACTGTTTTTTAGCTCAGAGTACGGAATTATTTGCTCGCCTTTGATGGGAACGAGCTTGAGGTACTTCTGCGCGAGCACCTGAATCCGCGCGGGATCGTTCAAATAGGACCACTCGGCGTATAAGGTGTGCAGTTCTTCGCTTTGAGTTTGGATTTCGTTTTTCAATGATTTGTGCACGTTTTCGAGGTCGGCGACGGTGTATTTGACTTGGAACAATATTACGCCCACGCATAAAAAGAGAATAAGGGAAAACCACGTAGATAATCGGAAAATCATTTATGAAACTAGCGCAATAGTTAAGTAAACTCGGATGAATAGTATCACAACTGCGAAGAAATCCCACGCATTCTGCTTTTTAGATAGATACCGGGTCCCCCAATTTGAACTTCGTTGTATTACAAGGCTTAGGATAGGGTAGAATTTCAAATTGTTTATTATGGGGACCCGGCACATACCCAGTCATAAAAAGATTGCGAATTTTTCAGGATGCATCACCACGATTTTCATTTCCTGCCCGCCTGTTCGAGAACCTGCTCGTCGTCTGGTTCGCTAGAGAGACGACCTATTCTATTCAACATCATTTGCGTAACTTTATCGCTACTGAAACATACCCTGCTCACAACGGTTTCTCCGTCAGGATTCTTGGCAATAAAGAATCCCCAGTTTTCGGCACAGGGCAGATCAGAGGAAACTGCTGGATCAGCGGGCGTACTAGATGAAACTGCTGGGGTGTAACTGAACGCTATAAGCACCATGGCGATAATTTTTTTCATAGTATTCTTCCTTGTCTCAATATATTAAACATGTGCGAATTGTGCCGCATTTCGATATCCGTATCAAGCCATTTTTTTGAGTGTCAACGCAATTTAGAAATGTCCGGTTCTGCAATTTAGAAATGTCCTCTTTCTGCATTTTTAATACATAAACCGCTATTGCTTCCAACAGAAACAACATGCGATAATCAGCACGTAGCCGTCGTTGTTTGCGTGTCCAATGGGCATGCTCAACAGGCCACGTTGCCGCAGTGGCTCAGTGGTAGAGCACATCCTTGGTAAGGATGAGGTCGAAGGTCCGATTCCTTCTTGCGGCACCATTAGACCTTCCCATAAAAACAATTTGAATTTTTATCCTAGTCTAAACCTTGTAATGCAACGAATTTCAAATTGTTTGTTATTAGGACTCGCGAGTGGTACACGAGGACGAGAACTAGAAAAGTGAATCAAAGTCATAAGTTTGTTCCTCAACATATTCACCTTCCACCTCCACTTGAAATGGATCAGGCGCAGCTGTTTCATTAATATCAACTTTTTCCTTGGCCACGACAGGGACAGAAGGGGGCGGGGCAGGAGGAAGCATAACAGCAGTCGCTTTTCGCCCACTACGTAACTCAACAGGCTTTATTTTCCCGCTACGTATGAAATTTTTCACGTCAAGATCAGTTCGTCCAGGAGTACGTGCCGCAATTTGCGTCCATTTGGGACCAAACTGCACGTATAGGTTACACAAGTGTAAGCTTTCTTCTTGAGTTATGGGAGCATATGTTTCTCTAGATATGTAATGTTTCCAACGTTCTCGGCATTGACGGACGTTTCTGCCAGGCATACGCGCCGCAATCTCCGTCCAATCTGTCCCAAATAATTCAACATTCGTTCTTAACGCATAATCTTCTTCCTTAGAAAACTGATCACGTTTTACAGAGAGTAAAGGCATTGACGACATCAATGCTGACGGAATAAACGCAAGTAACAAGATGCGTAGCATTTTAACCCCCGAAAAAAAAGCCTCTCTATCTTATTAGAGCACACATTTATGGATAACGAACTTAAAATTATTTTTTACTTTGGAAATATAACGACACCTAAGACAATAATACTCCACAGTATAATATTCAAGACGCCTTCGTGTCTTTCTTAACAAACGCCGCAATAAGTTTATTTATTATAGACTCGATATTTATTGCTGGTTTTGCGTAAATAAATGTCCCGCCATTTTCCAGCAACCCATCGCTTGCGCCTGGGATAATTTCCAGGTACTTATCCCCCATCAACCCAGACGACGTAATCGCCACGGAAGAGTCATCCGGCAATTGTACGTTTTTCTTCACGCGTATGGTCACGACGACCCTATACGCCTCGTCGAAGTCGATCGCCGACACTGCGCCCACGCACACGCCGCCGATTTTGACGTCGCTGTTCAAAGATATCCCGTCTACTGATTCGAACACAGCTTTATAAGCTACGCCGCCACCCGTTGGAACGCCGGATGTAGAAAAATATCCCACTCCAAGAAAAATAAGCGCGACCAATACCACGCACCCGCCGACTACGGTTTCTACGATGCTACTTTGCATTTGTAAAATCTATCTGATTCACTGCCCACACAACCGATTCTATTATAACTGGACAAAAAAAAGAACGCCGCAAGTTAGCAAATTTTCTATAAATTTTTAATTTTTGAAATTGTTGCATCCCAAATCACAAAAATATTATCAGTTCGTTGTTTTGGAACTCACAGGGTCCCATTCGACTGGTTGAATGGGAATACTCACTAGGCCTCATTCGACTGGTTGAATGGGAGTACTAGCGTGAGCCGTATATTTAATAGCTCATATGAAAACCGAAAATACGAGCTGATATTCTTTTTGTGTTTTAGTCCGATAAAAAACTATAGTATGCTTGGTAACAATTCGCTATACTAGTCGATAGCGGGAATAGTGCAAACTTATCAACAGCACACTGAGCCAATGACAGGAGATACATATGTGGAAAATTTTTTCTAAGCATTTACACCCAATCGCGAAAAAAATGAGCGACACCGAGGCGTTGGTCTTCGCAAAAATTCAAATCGTTTTTATGGAAATGTGTTTATTTCGCAAATTGTTTGTCCTATTTGTCGTAGCCACAATAGGTTGTGTGAATGTACCATGCTTAATGGCTAGCAGAACTCCCAGTAACCATGTGTCGTTGAGAAACTCCCTACACTGGAAAGGACAGCAGCTTCCAGATTGCCCTGCAGCGGTAGAATCTGCGCTTCGGTACCGGACGGATAGCTTAGACGCGTATGTTGCTGCGAATGAAGATGTAAAGACATGGTCAACATATAACGTGGGCCAGATGGTGACCATACAAAGTAATGATGTTGTTTTTTCCTATGGCGATGCGCGAATGAGGAGTCCGTATTACCAGTTTCTAATTCTTCAACGAGTGGTTGGGATGTTGAACGCTCAACTCTATTTGGCAACGCCCCAACGCGATGTTGACGATTTAAATAATAAATTGACAATTGTTCAATACAAGATTATACAAATGCAGTTTAATTCAAAAAAAAATGTGCTTGTTGATGTCGCAAGTCAAAAGGGGAGGCGCTTTTTAAGCGAGCATCTGTTAAGGCTGACTACGTCTGTTGACCCTAATGCGTCATTGTGTGGAATGTGGAATGATTTTTCGGAAAATAAAAATGACCAGTTGCTTTTACATCAATACGCTACAGCCGTCACAGTTGAGACATTAAGACTTTTAAAATACGCGTACGAAAAATTACCTGACGCACCAAATCTTTATTTCAATGTACTTAATAGAATACGACAATGTACTGCTAGACCAGGCTCCTCCTATTTAATACGCCCTCGTGCACTAATGCAATTCGCATTAGGAGATGAATCAGGTAGGGACGGACGTCTTGATGAGTTATGCAGAAAGACTATGTGCGTGGGAGTACTTGAGACATTAGCCGACGGCAACGTTGACAACGCGCGACATTTATCGAACATTGTTTCCACTTGGAAAGACTTCAAGGATGGGGGTGGAGAATATCGACCGCGCCGCTGCGCCCAAAAAGCCATGAGCGAACGTTATTGTGACGTGTATGCTAGGTCTTGTAGCTGTACAATGTCTCCCAAGGAAGGATTACTTTGCCACGATGATTTGTGCAAGCTTGCTGATGAAGGGTGCACTCTAGCTAAGTATTGGAGATCGCGTGACTGCTATAATAGGTACAATGATAAAGTAACACTTGGAATGATGCCCGACGCACCTTTTGTGGCAAAGGATCATATGATGAATATTGAGCGTCAGCGTGTGGAAGATGATCGGAGGAGGGGCACTGAGCGTCAGCCAGCGTACGTGGGACAATTTCACGAAATTGAGCAAATAGCTGCGGTACATCCAGGCGCTGCGTTTATCTGTGCACTTTCGCATATAGCGACCATCCGAGATACCAATTTGAAAAGTGGGATAGAAAAAATAGATACTTATTTAGCTGCAGCTGCGTCAACGTGGCATCCTATACGCGTGTGCACGTACTTTTTGTGGTTACTTTTGAGTCAAAATTTTCGACCAGAGTTGGATTCTGGTGCTAAGTGGCAATTGTATGAGCAAAAGACGCGGCATTGGTGGGATAAGGTTTGTTTTTTACATCAATACGGATGTCAGTTAGCAACAACAATTTTTTGTTCTGTGCCAATACCTGATGGACGTGCGTCTTATCAATGCCCACCATGCTGGCAAAAGTACCGCAATCTTTCAGGGAAAAATAAGGATATGGGAATATTGTTAAAAGTAATTGAACAAGACGTGAAGGATCTATCGTACGATCAAGATCCTGAGTACATGCAATATAATGTAATATAGACCGGGGCCCCAGAACAAACAATTTGAAATTCGTTGTCTTACAAAACTTAGGTGATGATAAAAATTCAAATTGTTTTTATGGGCAGGTATAGACCGGGGCCCCAGAACAAACAATTTGAAATATCGTGGTCATGTGAAGTGTCGGTGGGGGTAAAAATTCAAATTGTTTTTATGGGCAGGGATAGACCGGGGCCCCAGAACAAACAATTTGAAACATCGTGGTCATGTGAAGTGTCGGCGGGGGTAAAAATTCAAATTGTTTTTATGGGCAGGGATAAATGGAGGACGTAATGCTTATATATAAA
>JAISXM010000029.1 GCA_031270515.1 Holosporales bacterium
TCGATATCCAGCTGAGTTCCGTCGTCGATGGTTGCTCTTACATCCAAACGATTGGATTTGCCATCGTGCCTTGTTTTGCAAATGTCTGTGTTGCCCAGAGTAAGATTTTTTACTACTGGGTTCCCTTTGAACAAAGAGTTCAAAAACGAGATGAGCAACGGCTCTTTGCCTTCCACACCAAAGATATTCTTGAAAACAAAGTCAATTTGCGGGCTTAACAACGAAGACATCGCACATCCCAAAATGCTGTCATACCACTACTGTTGATTATACACGATACCTGTCCATAAAAACAATTTGAACTTTTTTCCCTCAAGGCCTACGTGTGAATATTTTTGGTCGCAGCATATTGCAATTGGAACTACGTTTGCAACATTTTGGGGCGTATCCCTTGGATTGTCGGCAGCGAATAAAGATAAAGAGAAATGGACAAAAAAAAGAAGAGAAGATTAAATGTATCGCTTCTTCAGTGCAGACGAAGGACGATGATCTTTATATTCACAGGAGGGCAACTTATACATGAACTATGAGAGTATACCGGTCCATAAAAACAAGTTGAATTTTTATCCTCACTAAGCCTTGTAAGACAACGAAGTTCAAATTGTTTGTTATGGGGACCCAGAGTATTTCGGGCATGTAGGGTGCTAGAGGCTGTAACGCAGCAATCCCACAACTCCGCAAAACGACACACACGCCCTAAAACGGAATCCCCAAATGACTGTTACTCCGCACATTTGTTTCACCGATACCGAATCCTGCAATGGAACCATCCTGGCCAAACACCGTAACCATCGTCAATTTTTGCTGAATATTGCAATGCAATATCAATCGGTCAAGCTGTTGCTGAAAGCGCGTAATGCGGCATCCTGTAAAAACAACTGTCTGCAAAATATGAAACGTCCCATCCACGAATCCCAATCGCACCAACGTTATGCAGTCAATTAACGTGCCCTTGTACATAGCCTCCTCCGCAGTTGCCGCAAACGCCCCACTCGGGATCATCAACACAAGCGGAGAATGGTGCATGTTGGCCGTTGACATCAGCGCAGCATCCACATCCCCGCGCACATAGTGCGACAACTCCGCATTCCAACCGAACAGCTCCGTAAACGAGCCCATCTTTTTCACAGAAGAATATGCTTGGATTTTGTCGAAAAGCATAGCGAGCAAGCGCTCCCCCAGGCCAATAGACATAGCAAGGGTACCAGCAATCATGGCGATGCTTAGCGTACTAAAACTGACCATCCACTCTGGCGTTCGCTTTTGCATGCCATGGTCTTGTGGATGCGTATTAACGGTGGGAATCGTTTCTTTGCGGCGCCCCGGAATGCGTACGATTATAGGCTGATGTCCCATACTTACACTAAATGCCCCTAATGAGAAATATGCGCATTCAGTCTAGCGAAATATTTAATTGCGCGCAAAATGCGACAAAAATTCGGCAAAATGTCACAAAAATGTGGAGATCTGTCACAAAGGCGGAACTGATCAACGCGGAACTGAATATCTTAACATTATCGCTCCTCTTAACATTATGGCTCCCGTGATCGACGAGAAAACAGCTATTGACGTCAGTCCGGGATACAGATATAACTCCGGAATGAGTCAAATTAACCAATGAATACTTACATGCAGCTATTAAAAAAAATATTATTCGCCGGAATTTGTTCTATTACGACAAATTCTTTGCTCATTGCTGGCAGATTGATGTTTCACTTGCCCCCAAATACTGATCCTAGCGCTGTCTCTGTTAATATAGTTGATACCCCTACCTACCAATTAATCGGACGCATATCTCCTATGAATAAAGTTCATCTTCTGTTAGGAGCGCATATATGCTGGCATAATGATGATTACGGCAATCCTTTGCCGACAAAAGGCTTATGCGTCAGGAAACAAGACGGAGCAATTGTAAACGGAAATCCCGCCTACTTCGAATTTGTCGTATTTGAGTATTTTCCTCCTAGCTTTGAAGTTGTGTCTGCAAATAATCCAAATAGGAAAGAGCTGATAATAGGTTTAGATTGCTTGCCAGGTATTAGAAATACACTTCGGTGTGTGATACTGCCCCTTGGAGCAACACTTTACGATAACGCATTTAGCAAATGCGCCAAGCTGGAAGTTGTCGTTTTGCAGACGGATTCGCAGCGAATTGGAAGATCGTGCTTTTCTAAATGCACTTCGTTAGAACACATATATGTCCCGGACTCGGTAATACAGATTGGTTCCTGCGCTTTTAAAGGATGTAGCAAATTACGATATGTTCGCTTGTCGTCTAAACTTAACAAAATTGCAAAGCAATTGTTCCAATCTTGTAAGTCATTGAATAACGTCGAACTGCCAGCACAGATAGCAAAAATTAGTGACTTCGCTTTCTACAAATGTAAATTGTTGCAACATATTAGCTTCCCACAGGGACTAGCAAAGATTGGAGCACACGCATTCGGATATACGAATTTGTACGCGTTTCCGCGGCTTCCATCGCTTCAGAGCATCGATGATTGTGTTTTTTTAGGTTGCACCGAATTAGTGGATGTAACATTTTCTCAATCATTGATGACCATAGGGAGTTCTGCTTTTAGTGGCTGCACTCGCTTAATGAGTGTAACGTTTCCGTCATCATTGAAAATGATATGGAGGTATGCATTCCATAGATGTACTAGTTTAACTCGCGTAACGTTTGAAAACCCATTGAAGAGTGCCCCCGAATTGACCATATACGAGTCAGCATTTTCTGAGTGTATTCAGCTAGCATCGATCACATTTCCAGTTCGCCTCTTTAAAATAGGATCACGTGCATTTAGGATGTGTTATCGTCTGAAAGAAGTATTGTTCAGTAACCCTACGAAAACTGCTTCAACGCAGCAGGAATTAGAGCAGCAGGAATTAGAAGTGATTTTGGACACTGAAGCATTTTCATTCTGCCCTATTGGTTATATGCAGATAGAAGCGAATGTATATCTAGGATCTGCTGTATTCAGCCTGACGCAAGGTAAGTCTACAGTTGTAGATGTAGGCGGCGACTGCTTCGTGCGGGCACTCTGTCGTCGTCAATTATATCCAAGAGTAAATCAAGTATTTTTGCACATAAAGCCAAAAGGCTTAAAAAAGAAGAGACAAGAAAATGAATTCGCCGACTATACCTACCCATAAAAACAATTTGAACTTTTACCCTCACCTAAGCCGTATAATACAACGAGCTTCAAATTGTTTGTTCTGGGGACCCGGTATACTTTTTACATCATTAGGAAAAATTATTAAGCCGCTTCTGGGTATCGGGGCCCCATAAAAAAACAAGTTGAAACTCGTTGAAATGCAATGCTCGTTGAAACGCAATGCTTTGCGGTAACAAGAGTTCAAGTTGTTTTTATGGGCAGGGGTCGTTCCCTTAACCGTTTAAAAGTCAGCCCACCTATTTATTTCTTCGCCACATTTTGCTGATTTTCATATATTTTTGCGCAGTCTTTAAGGATAAGCCTGTCCCATTCAGACATATTTGCACAAACCACTGGTTTGCCATTTGCTTTTTGCACACATTCCTTTGCCCGTGCGACCGACTCCCAAAGTGGCGCAAGTGCTTTAGGAGGCGTACTTCCTGCGTCTGATTGCATGCAGTGTATCGATCGAACTAAAGCAGATCTATATTTGTTTGACCCTTCGCACGTGACAATTTTTGCTACGTCAAGACAACGACGAATCAGATAGGCAAGATTCTGCCTGTATTCGCGAAATTCATCAGGAAAATGGTCTATAGCTCTGCAAAGCTCGCTGAATACAGTGAACCAGAAAAATACCGGAAACTGAGCACAATAGTCAAAGCGACACTTGGTGCCATCTTCGTATTTGTACTGTCTTAACGTGTCAAAATACGATCGATTCATTGGATCAAATGTTGAAGGGTATAATAGAAATCCGCTGAGGAGATCAAATAGGTTTTTATTGGCAAAATCGTTAATGGCTAGTGTCGCATTTTTTAACGACCCGCCTATTTTCAGATGATCTGCAATTCCCTTTAAATTTGCGCAATCCCATAGTTCCAGCTCTTCTGAGAAGCTATAGTGCCTTCGCAATGCGACTTTTGCAGTCATGAACACAGATTCAAATAATTTTGGCAAATATTCGGGATTTGTGGTGTCCTCCTGCGTAGCTGTAAATTTCGCGAGATCATCGTCTTTCGAAAAAACTTCAACAGTATCTGAACCAGCGTGATCTAAAGCGAAGCCACATATATACTTATTGTATATTGACGGTGCAACCGCGGTATATGGGATTCCGTATCTTTTGTTATCCTCTGCTGTCATGTATGCATTTTTTTTGACCGCATACAGGTGATGATAATGTCCACACGCTAATCCAAAGCGCAATCGCTTGATAATATCCGGGGATACGCGCACAATTGAAAATAATTCAGTCATCCTCTCAACAAACACGAGCACTTTTGTGCGGTGTTCATGCGCTGCAAAAACAACGTTAAGTGTACCTGTTGGATTTTTGCGTGCCAAATCTTCGAGAGACAGTTTAAGTAAATATGCTGTATCCAACGCTGCGCGATTGGGGCTACCATTAACTTCCCACGGAGTATATTCGTTCTGGATTGAACGCACTGTTGCTGCATGACTTGACAGCGTCAAGCGTGGAGTGTAAGATAGACCTCTACAACTTAAGCGGCCAGAGGAGTACACTTTGCCAAAATCACGCAACAACTGATCTGGATACCCTTTGCGCTCGCGATCAATGTCAAAATTAAACAACGCGGTAGAATAGTCCCGCTTAAATATATTATTGACTTGAGGATCTCGGTGCGTTGGAAAATTCATCGAATACGGGAAGAATAGAGTGTTGCCTAGAATACAACCGTGGTGAATATTGCCGCGCTGGAACTTCTCTTGTAAGCCGTGCTTTAAGTTGAAAAGAATATTTATGTTGTCGTCGTTACAATTATTCAAGTAAGAAGAAACCCCTGCAGTCACGTCTTCGTCATCCTGAAGTGAGTGAAGGTCATGGTTCCCGAAGGCGACAAAAACATTTCCGTTGAACAGCGTTTTTAATTCTTTTAGCCAGTCTCGTGTGTCCGGAGATGACAACTCAACCTGTTCCCCGGAGGATTTCCTGCCGTTCAGCACTAAGGGAACACTAGTATATTTACTTTGTAAATCTCCACTGATGACGAGTGCAACTGGGCATCTATTATTCACGACATCCAAAGCTTCGCGTAAGTGAGCAACAACTGGCGCGTAAGATTGCGCAAAACCATGCGAGTCCGCCAATAGGAAAACGAGGATTTTCCCGCGATGAGCATTCTTATTTAAAAAATTGTTCATATTGAATTCTGATATATCAAACGAAGATTTGTGCACCGTGATGTTAAATTCGTCATTTACCTCATCTATTCCAATGTCGCCGTCGGCATTTCCTGTCGTCGCTTTGGTTTCGCCCTCTCCATCTTCTGGATCTGATATGTCCAAGCGTTCTCCAATAAAGTTTATATTGGTCTCACTTTCATCTGCGATTCGATTTGGTTTAACTGTACTGTGTCCGCATATACTGAACAATCCAAATACGATACCGGGTATCCACAGTAAACGATTTGAAGTTCGTTGCGGCACAATGTTTTTTGAGGGACAAAAATTGTCTTTGTAAGAAGCTATCGACGCTATGTTTTGGGATCGAATATTGCTGTGATCACATAGCGTGATCTGCGCCCTTGTCTTCTCTAATGAAGAGGATTTAATAGTCATAAGGAGCTAAATATTAGTATTCACTCCCCATCATTTTATCGTATATAAGGTTAATTAATTATAAATCTAAAACTCACGAGAATCCCATTGATGACTTTACTTTCCCCACAGGTATACTTGCCCATAAAAACGATTTGAATCTTGGTCAATAGCAAAACTTTGCATTATAGCTAAGCACCATGAAAAACCAGCGCAGCCTTTGCTTCATTCACAATATTTCTAAAGCAAGGCGCTGTGAGGTTTTTATGGTGTTTAGCTATATAACGAATTTCAAATTGTTTGTTATAGGAAGGTATCGTTCCCTTAACCGTTTCAAGGGCCCCCTCCTGCCTCCTGCTCCGCCCCGGCATCCTCCTGTTCGGTCCCGGCATCCTCCTGTTCGGTCCCGGCAACCTCCTGTTCGGTCCCGGCAACCTTATCCTGCTCCGCCCCGGCAGCCTTCTGCTCCTCCTTGGCAAGCGCTTACTTCTCATTGGCAAGCTCTTGCTGTTTTTTATATATTTTTGTACAGCATTTCAAGACAATCCTTTCTAATTCGGATATATTTTTATCAACCACTGGTTCTCCATTTGTTTTTTGCACACGTTCCTTTGCCCATGCTACCAAGCGCCAAAGTGGCGCAAGTGCTTCAGGAGGCGGACATCCTGCGTCTGATTGCATGCAGTGTATCGATCTAACTAAAGCAGGTATATATTTGTCTGATCCGCCCAGAAGAACGTTTGCTTCGTCAATACAGCTACGTATAAAACAGGCAAGATTCTGCCTGTATTCGCGAAATGCATCAGGAGAATGGTCGATAGCTTTGCAAAGCTCGCTGAATACAATGAACCAGAAAAATACCGGATATTTAGCACAATATTCAAAGCTACACCCTGGGAGGTCGCCATATTTGCTGTAGTTGTGCTGCCTTAATATGTCAAAACACGATACATCCCTTGGATTAAATTTTGAAGGGGCTGAGAAAAATGTATTGACTAGGTCAAATAGTTTTTTATTGGCCCCAGAATCAACATCTTGTGTCGCCTCTTTAAACGACTTGCCTTCTTTCAGATGACGTGCAATCCGCTCTAAACTTTCGCAATCCCAGTGTTCGTGTCGTGGTTCTAATAGATCCGAGTCGTAATCTAACTTGTTCGTGTGTTTTCGCAATGCAACTTTTGCAGTCATGGATACAGACTTCAATAATTTTGGCAAATATTCAGGCTTTGTGGTGTCCTCCTGCTCCCTTGTAAATTTTGCGAGCTCATCGTCTTTCGAAAGAAGTTCAGCATCCCCTGAACCAGTGTGATCTAACGCGAAGCCACATATGTAATCATTGTACATTGACTGTGCAACAGTTTTACACGGAATTGCGCATCTAGTCCCGTCACTTGCTGTCATGTACGCATATTCTTTGACCGCAGACAAGTTATCACCATTTCCTCCACACGCTAATCCAAAGCACAATCGCTTGAGAATCTCCGGAGATACGCGCACACTTGGCAATAATTCCGTCACCCCCTCTAAAAACACGAGCACTTTTATGTGGTGATCATGCGCTGCAAAAACAACGTTAAGTGTACCTGTTGGATTTTTGCGAGCCAAATCTTCGAGAAAGAGTTTAAGTAAATATGCTGTATCCAACGCGGCGCGATTGGGGCTACCATTAACTTCCCACGGAGTATATTCGTTCTGGATTGAACTCACTACTGGTGTTTCATCCTTCGAATCTGATAATTTTATACGTGAGAGGTAAGACAAACCGCTACAATATAATGTGCGTCGCGGGGGGCGGTAAGAGTATTTAGATTTGTACGCTTTTCCAAAATCACGCAACAACTGATCTGGCCATTTTTTACGAATGCTAAGGTCAAAATTTAACAACGCGGTAGAATAGTCTCTCTCAAATATACTATTGACTTGATAAGTGTAAAGTTTCATCGAGTATGGGAAGAACAGAGTGTTGCCGAGTATACAGCCGTGGTGGATATTATCGCGCCGAAATTTATTTTGCAAGCCTTGTTTTAAATTAAAAAGAATATTTATATTGTCTTTATGACAATTATTCAAAAAAGAATAAAAGTATTCGTTCGGGGCGCATTCACCCGTACTAAAATAATTTGACACGATGTCTAAGTCCCCAAAAGAGACAAAAACATTTCCGTGGAACATATCTCGTAACTTGCGTAGCCAATCTTTGGTAGCAGTTGATGAGAACGGAACCAATGAAGGTCTTCCTATGCCTTGTAAATTTCCACTGATGACGAGTGCAACTGGACACTTGTTCTTCACGGCAGACACCGCGAAGTCTAATAAATCAAGAACAGGTTCGTACGATTGCTCATAACCACGTGAGTCAGCCAATACGAAAACGAGGATTTTCCCGGGAAGAGCATTCTTCTCTATAAAAGTGCTCATATTTAATTCTCGTTTATATTCTCGTTTACCAAAAAGATTCGGCTTGTTGTGCGACGGATTGTCAACCCTACAGATTTTAATGTCGTCACAGTTTTTCATGATCTTATCCGGAGGCAGATCCAAGAATTCTCCAGAAAATTTTATGTTGGTCTCACTTTCATCTGCGATTCGATTTGGTTTAACTGTACTGTGTCCGCATATACTGAATAATCCAAATACGATACCGGGCATCCACAGTAAACGACTTGAAGTTCGTTGCGGCACAATGTTTTTTGAGGGACAAAAATTGTCTTTGTCTTTGTCTTTGTCTTTGTAAGAAGCTATCGACGCTATGTTTTGGTATCGAATATTGCTGTGATCACATAGCGTGATCTGCGCCCTTTTTTTTTCTAATGAAGAGGATTTAATAGTCATGAGGAGTTAAATATTAGTATTCATTCCCCATCATTTTATCGTATATAAGGTTAATTAATTATAAACAGGCTCTCCTGCAGAACGCGTAGATTACAGGCACGTGCCTGCAGCCCTCCCCTACACACTCCTGCAGCCCCCTAAACGCTTCTGTCAAAAAAACCTGCATCAATTAAATTCGCCGTTTGCGACATCCATTCACTCTTCACTTTAACCAGCAAGTGCAGATGTACGCGGCGACGCAATGCCCTCGCAATGTCGATGCGCGCGTCCGTCCCAATGTGCTTCAACATTTGTCCCTTTTGTCCCAGCACGATCGGCTTCTGCCCCTCCCTTGCGACAACGATGTCCTGGTATATATGCAGGCCATCGTCGTCCTCTTGCAGAGCCAACGTATCAACATATGTTTGGTATGGGACTTCCTCGTGAAGGTTTTGAAATATTTTCTCCATCGTCATCTCGGACGCCCACCGGCTAAAATTTCCGCGAGTTTCCGACGGATACATCCACTCTTGCTGAGGCAGCGAATCTGTAATCGCGACACGCAACTGGTCCACCCCTGTGCCGTCCTCTGCGGAAATCATGAAGAAATCTTTTATTTTTTCGAATTGTTGAAAAACGACAGCACGTTCAACTATGTGGCTGTCTTTTACTTTGTCGATTTTATTAAAAGCCAAAAACACTGTGGCGACATCGTATTTCGTCAATATTGAGTTGACTAATGCGCACTCTTCTTGCAAATGTTTGTGCGAAATATCCACCAGCACCACAACGACGTCCGCATTCTTTATTGCGCGCGAAGTGTTCTTCCTCAGCAATTTCCCGATTGGACTTGTCGTCTGCGCAATTCCAGGGGTGTCAACAAACGCGACCTGAGCAGGGCCATACTCGTTCACGCTGAGGATGTTGAAGCGCGTCGTTTGTGGCTTGTGTGATACGGCAGCCAGCTTTTCGCCAGCGAGACGGTTCAGCAAGGTGGACTTCCCTGCGTTAGGGGCGCCGGATATGGCAACAAAACCGAACTGATGGGGAGTTTCTGGCGACGAAGCGACTGCGGGGGAGACGACTTCAGGCTCCGGTGATTTAACGACTTCTTGTTCTGACGACTCTGGCAACGTCACGATTTCGGGATCAGAGGATTTAACGACTTCTTGTTCTGATAATTCTGGCAACGTCCCTCCTGTGGAGATGCTTTGCTACGCATGTTGGCGAAACGTGCGTCTTCTACATTTCGATAAAAACGATCCGGATATTTGCACAACAAAAGCTTCGCAACAAGCTTCTAATCGTTCGCATGGGCTGCCGGTGCACACTTGTGTCAAACACAAATGGCGTCTCCTACGGGACTTGAACCCATGTTGCCGCCGTGAGAGGGCGATGTCCTAACCGCTAGACGAAGGAGACCTACCAACATGATAGCACGGAACGAATTCGCATCAACAGGAATCTTTTTGCTGTATGGCAGGTGGCATACGTAGCTTCCAGAGAACGGATACTAAGCTTGAAAGCGTCCCAATGCCTTCAGCATATCCTTCCCCTTTGTGCCTCCAAATTTTTTGATAAAGCCACGCAACATATCGAATGTTTTTAGAAACTGATTCAACTCCGCGACGGTTTGCCCTGCCCCTGTGGCAATTCGCCGACGTCTGGATGCATTCAATATCGCAGGTGAATTGCGTTCTGCCGGAGTCATCGAGTTAATAAACGCCAAATACCGCCGCATCATTAAATGGTGGTCTGATTTTGCGGCACCCTTTGAGAACTTAGAAACGATCCCGGATACATCAATTTTCTGAATAACCTCAAGTTGTCGTCTCATATCATCCATTGTGAACAACCCCTTCTCGAGGCGCTTTTGTATCGTTTCAATCGTTGATTTTTCCGACGCGAGCTCTGCTGCGTCCACAAGTTGCAGCACGTCCCCATAGCCCAAGATTTGAGACGCAACGCGCATAGGGTCAAACGGAATCAGCTTGCCAATCTGCTCCCCCGTCCCAAGGAACTTCACAGGGCAGCCCGTAATGAACTGCATGGACAAGATAGCCCCTCCCTTCGCATCCCCATCCGCGCGAGTCAGCACGAGCCCCGTCAATGGGATCAGGTCGTTGAAGGATTTTGCCACATTAACGGACTCTTGTCCCATCATGGCGTCGGCAATCAATAGAGATTCAACAGGAGCTAGGAATTTATGGAGATCCGACACCTCCTGCATCATCGCGTCATCAATGTGCAGTCGCCCTGCTGTGTCAAACAATATTACGTCAATGTTGTTTTTCTTTGCGAAGGAAAGCGCCCGACTTGCGATTTCCATGGGCGACTCACCCTGGACGATCGGCAAGCTTGGCACCCCTATGCCCTCGGACAACACTTCCAGCTGCTTTTGCGCCGCCGGCCGATACACGTCAAGCGACACAGTCAGCACGTTCTTGGAGTCCTTCAAAAAGTTCGCGATTTTCGCAACAGACGTCGTTTTTCCCGCGCCCTGTAAGCCGACGAACAAGTACGAAAATGGGGAGTTTGCTTGCATATTCAAAGGCGTGCTCTCCCCTAAGAACGCGACGATTTCGTCTCGCACTAGCTTGATGACCATTTGCCCAGGGGTCACGCTTTTTATTATTTCGTGTCCGACAGCCTTGGCCTTGATGCTTTCCAACAGTGCTTTTACTGCAGGGAGTGCCACGTCGGACTCGATCAGCGCGATCCGAATTTCGCGCAATGTTAGGTCTACGTCGTTTTCATTAAGAAAGCCCTTGCCGCGCAGGCGGTCCAATGCTTGGTTTAACTTTTGACTTAAGAAATTAAACATGTATACCCTTCCATAAAATAATGACTTGTCTTTTTTGTTATGTATTTTTCGTTACTGCAACCATCGCCGCCCTCAGCAAACGACCATTAATTGTGTATCCCGTCTGCAGTGTATCAAAAACCATTCCTCCAGGCTCGTTTTCCGTTGGCACTTCAGCAACCGCTTGGTGCAGCTCCGGATCAAACGGCTGCCCATTGCTATTGATTTTACATATCCCGTGTCGCTCTAGCGTCGCGATCACGTCCTTGGCGGTCATAGCAATGCCGTCGATAAACGACTTCACCTCCTCAGGGGCGGCCGCGTTTGGCGAATGCAGGAGCGCTCGTTCCAGATTATCGACAAAAAGGACAACATCCTTTGCCAGCAACGAAGCGCCAAATTTGGCGGCGTCCTCTTTTTCCCGCTGGGCACGTTTCCGCGCGTTTTCTACGTCTGCCATTGTGCGAATGTACTGCTCGCGGGCAGATGCTAGCTCTGACTCAAGCTGCGCTATGCGTTCCGCCAATGCGTGCGTTCCATGACATGATGAATCGCTGGGGGGCGAGGCTGAGGCGCCGTCGGGTGCATCCGAGCCCGCATGCGCACTTTTGTGGAAAGATTGATTCGCACTTTTGTGGCAAGATTGATGGTTGGCGTCCCGGTGCCCATGGCAACACTGGCCGCCCGGATGAGCATTTTCGGACTTTTGGCAATGACAAGCGTCGCCTGGATCCGGGGCGCCCGCATCACCTGGGCCTACGTCCGCATGCGAAGTCGCGTCATCGCCGTTCGTTTGTTTGTATTTGTTTGTGTCCAAGCCTGATTCGTTTGCTGTATTTTTTTCAGTAGGACCTTTCCCTTTTCTATTGAAATAACTCATTTGAACAAATCACCTTAAATATACCTTCGCGTCACTACGCCAGTATAGCAAAAAGCGCCATCTTTGTAACTATACCCAACTCGCAAAAACGTTGTGAGTTATTAAAGCGCTGCTTTCTATACGGCTAAGCTTGGACCAGATTCAAATATTATGGCAGATAAGTTGGGACATCCAGGGCAACAACATTCACGGATGTCCCCTACGCTTAGCGACAAGGAATCACGAAGATCACATTCTATACGACGCAGTTTTGACAAATATTCAAATGTTATGGAGGATAAGTTTTCACATTTAGAGAAGCAAGACGCATATAATACCTCTACGCTGGATGGAATACGGATAGATAACAAAGACGAACAACCACTAAAAGCGCATATTTCGATCCGGATCAGTTTGGAGTCAGACTCAAATGTCACGAGGGATAAGTTGTTACAAAAGAAGAAGCAACACTCACCGATTACCTCTACGCTGGATGGAATACAGATCGATGACAAGGAAAAACAATAACGAAAAGCGCTTCTTGCGATCTGGCTCAGCTTGGAGTCAGATTCAAATGTTGCGATGGCTAAGTTCTTACTCCTAGAGAAGCAAAAGTCACAGATGACCTCGACGCTGGATGGAAAACAGATAGACTCCAAGGAAGGACACTCACTAAACGCGTATGTTTCGATCCGGCGAAGCTTGGAGTCAGATTCAAATGTTACGGTGGCTAAGTTGCGACCTCCAAAGAAGCAACGCTCACGGAGGAACTCTACACTAGATGGAATACAGATGGATGACAAGGAAAAACAATAACTAAACGCGCCTTCTCCGAGACTGCTCAGTTCGGAGCCAGATTCAAATATTACGGTGGATAAGCTACCCGCATAGAAGCAACGCCTACCGATGACCTCTACACTGGGTGGAAGACAGATCGATAATAAGGAATGACAACTGACAAACGCATTTGCTCCGATACTGCGCAGCCGTGAGTTAGGTTCAAACGTCAATATGGACAATTGGTCACATTCACAGAAACACTTATCAGATATGGTAATTACACTGGATGGAACACATAAATGTGGCAAGGAAGAGCATTTGTCAAAAGTGCTTTCGCTGAGTTCCTCCAGGCGAATATCGAGGGAAAAGTGTACACAAAGTAGGCTGCGGCAATCATAAAAACAATCTCGCCCCATCGAGGCAACCCCTTGTGGAATGCAAATGGACTGTAACGATGAGCACCTTTTGAAAGCGTCGTTTCCTATTCGGGTAAGCTTGGAGTTGGATTCAAACGCGACGACAGCCAGATGGGCGTACTTTTCGAAACAACCAAAACAAATATCCACAACGCTACCCGGGATACACAGACTAAGTAAACATTCGTTTGGAAGACCAATCTGTGGACTTGCCAACGCTATGACTCTGTAAGCGAGACCCTCGAGTACTATTAGCGATCGGGGAAACGCTCGCGATCGGGGAAAAGCTAGCGATATGGAAAAATCTAGCGATCGGGAAAAGCTATTTAGGCCAATGTACGCACACGCAGTGTTTTCTCTGCCAATGAGGCAGTACGTGTCGCCGTCGATTGCAATGGCAGGAGAGTTTGAACACAACTCGCTTATTCCAGATGACGCGACTGTCAAAATAGCAGTAATTAGGATGTTTTTTATGGACTTCATGCTTTTTCCGTTAGTGGGGCTAATATAAAGGGATGGTAACCAGCCTAGCCGCCTTCGTCAATATGAATTCTTCGGAACATCAGGATGAATTCTTCGGAGAGACAGGGCCTACTTATAAAAAAGTTACTACTCAGCAATGCTATAGCTACGCCCCATGCGACCCTAGACACGTATTCGCTTTAGGCTCGTGTATACCTGCCCATAAAAACAATTTGAATTTTTATATTCGTCGACGCTTTGTATTACAACGAATTTCAAATCGTTTATTATGGGAACCCGGGCTACACCGTTCGCCGAATGGCCTACCTTCACTCCTTAAACCTCCTTATCTTGACGCACGGGACCCTGACTATTTTGTCACGATACGAAAAAAACTGAGGAGGGAAATTGGCAAAAGTGGTTGCATTGTTAACCTTTGCAATGACAGAATTAAAGTTAGGTAAGGCATCTCCTCCGTACAGCCCCCTGGGTGGGTGGGGGCTGTGGATGGTTATTATATCACAAAAAGATTAAAAAAACGTTAAGAAGATTTTTATTTTTTATATCCAAACACAAGACGTTTATCAGTGCGTCGTTTCGAAGCGCAAGCTTGCCCAAGCAAAGCCGTTCTGTTTGCGGAATTAAGCCCAGGCGAGGCCGTTCCATTGGCGGAATTACGCAAAACTGCACCGCTACATCAACTTAAGTCCAAGCTGAGCCGTTCCATGTGCGTTCGACGTTTGCTATTTTTATTATATCTATCAAGCTACCGTCTACATGAACTAACCCTGCTGTGGTTGCAACTGCACTCCCTAAATCCAGAACACTTTGGCAAGAAGGAACATTGGTCAATAGAGGAACCCCAGCCCGAGTCAACCCAAGCACACCATTTATATACGCAAGCAACGCCGCGCCGCTTACCGCCTCCAACACATCCGCCCCAGGCGTAAAACTAAACGCCGCCACAGATCCAAACTCCCTAGATTTCATATTCGCGCAGGATAATGTCACTCCATTTTCGGCAGCCCCTGCCGTCGTCAAATGTCCGACAAAGTTTACGGCACAATTTGTCACCCCACGAAAAACAGAGCTCCCAACATACGCAATCTGATCTGACAACGTGATGGAGCGCAATTTAGGACAGTTCAAAAATGCATAAGTCGCAACGCTCTCCAATTGTGGGAAATCTACAGATTGCAGAGAGATACAGCCCTGAAAAGCTCCGAGCCCTAACGTTTTTAGGTTCGAAAACGACACATGTGTGACAGCAGCATCATCAAAACCATAAGAATCAATGCTCTCAACCATTTCATTTCGCAAAACAATTGTCGTCAAGTTGACATCATTATCAAAAGTACAAGACGGAATATTTTTTACATTCGCATTATGTATTTCTACCGAAATTAATTGAGAACAGCCAAAAAACAAGCCCTCCCCTAAATTTTTTAGATTTGGGAGATTGACATGTTTTAGTGCACTGCAGGAATAAAACGTGTGAGTCACAACGCTTTCCAATCGTGGGAAATTTACAGATTGCAGCGATGTACAGCTCCGAAATGAGCTTGAACCTAGCATGGTCACGTCATCGAATCCTGCGACAGTACGAAGGGATGACGCACCATTGAACGCGCTGTTTGCTACATTAGTGCCCCAGTGCGGGATGTTTAGGTACTGCAGCTTTTTGGGGCCTTTGGCGAGGTTTTGGATGGCGGTGCGGAGGGCGTCGGTCATTTCGCCGTCCAGCATTATTAGTTTTTCGAGGCTGGTTAAGTTGGGCCACACAGTGTGTTCTAGGCCGGTTGGAGTGTATCTTTTGACGAGGACTAGCGTTTTTATTGTGGGGAGGGCAGCAATTGTTTCAGATGAGAGTGAAGGTTGGTCAAGAAGGAATAAAAACGTTGGGTCGTTAAATACGCGGGCAACTTTTTGTGGGGACGAGAGGAATTTAATAAACTCGGATCGTCTGCGCTGTTGCAGAGGAAGGACTAGGTTGCCCATGCCGATGACTAGCGGACGAAGAGCCCTCAGCTGGTTGGATATGCGTTTGCGCATGATAGGGTCTGATAAATTTTTTTTAGATAATTTTGCTTGAATTTTGCT
>JAISXM010000017.1 GCA_031270515.1 Holosporales bacterium
CAGATCTCCGGCCTGTTTACGGGTATAGGCATCCTGGAGCTCGCGTCCACGCAGCCTCTGACCATGAACACGCCCGCAGGCTCAGACGCACAGACGCTGAGCATTAAATCCGGCAGCGCGATGTGGCTCGGCAAAGCTGGCACAGGCGCTCTGGCGACAGGCAGCGTAAGCGTGGCGGGCGTGCTGCACATTGGCGACGGGACGCAGGCGACGGATAGAGGGACGCTGTCGGCTACTGGAAATATGACCGTGGGGAGCGGGGCCTCGGTTGTTATAGGGAACAACACTTTGGGGCGCGGCTCCCTGCACGTTGGAGGCAAGTATACTAATAACGGGACCACGGTCGCAAATGCAATCCGCGATGATGGCGAGTTTTATATTGGTGGATTAACCGGTGACGGGACGCTAACACTTAACAATATTGTAGATATGCTTATTCGTAATGCTGAGGCGGAGACGGACAGGTACATTGGCACCCTTGCTAGCGCGATTGGCACCTGCATCACCAAGGATGGGCTGGGGACGCAGGTGTTCGCAGGCGACGCCGTGAATCACACGGGGCGGACCCTTATTAAAGAAGGGGTCGTCATCTTAGAAACGGCGTTTGGCAGCGGGGACGTTGTAAACGATACATCTTTGATCTTTGATAACGCGCTCAATACTGTCTACAACAGCACGTTTTCTGGTGGAGGAGCCGTAGAGAAGCGTGGCAGCGCGACCGCACTATTAACACGCGCCAACAATGTTAGCGGGCCTACGACTGTGACAGAAGGGCGCTTGGCACTGAATGATGTGCTGGGCACGGGCACTGTTTATGTCAATGCTGAAACCACATTAGAGCTGCGAAACGTAGCGAATGTTACATATGACAACGAGATCACGCTGGATGGTGTGCTCATGAAGACAATGACGGGGGCAACCTCTGTTACGAACTTAATCACGCATAGCGGCGGCGACATAGACGTCTATGACGGCGTGTTGCGCGTTTTGGGGCACAGCGGGGATGCAGATTTTGCGCTGAACCACCTGAGTGTCGCATCCGATGGCACGTATGTGTTGCTGTGCGACCAGACCTGGAATAGCATAGACAGCACGGGCAGCATTAATGCATCTGGAAGCAAGCTGACGATTGTTGGAACATCTACGCCGTCGTTTATTTCCGGGATGCTGACCGGTATTGGCACGCTGGATCTGCTTTCGTTGCAGCCCCTGACCATCAACACACTGCAGGGCTCGGGGGTATATGAGCTGAACATCAACACCGGCACCTCAGTGTGGATTGGAAAAGGTGGCTCAGGCTCTCTGGATACAAACAGCGTAAATTTTTCTGGAGAGCTGCATATTGGCGACGGGGCGCTGGGTACGGACAAGGGGTGGCTCTATGTTGCGGAAGGCATGGAGGTGGAGCACGGGGCCACGCTTGTCATAGGGAACAATGCGCTAGGACGCGGAGCCCTCAGTGTTGCGGGGAAGTTTGCCAATAACGGGACCTCCATCGCAAATGCAATCCGCGATGATGGCGAATTTTATGTTGGTGGGTTGATTGGTGACGGAACGCTAACGCTTAATAACGTTGCCGACATACTTATTCACAATGCTGAGAATGAGACGGATACGTATATTGGAACAATAGTTGGGACAGGGTCAATTCTAAAAGAAGGACCTGGAATACAAGTACTGCGCACGCTAAATAGCTATACTGGGGGCACAACTATTACGCATGGCATGCTGTGTGGCGAAATCGGCTTTAACGGAAATTTAAATATTGAGGCCGAGGGCACGTACCGACTGACGCTAACTCCGGACGAAGCTATGGATGACACAGACAGCTTAAATAAGACGCTGACGGGCTTGCTCAGCGGGTACGGAACGTTGGACTTGGCGAAAGGCTTTTTGGCAATTGGGAACGCCACAGGGGCTCCAAGTGTAATGACGTTTAATGGCGAAATAAAGAATACAGATACGGATGAAAATAAAAATATTTTAAGAATAAATAGCGCACAACTTGATGCTGGAACTCACGAAAACGTTAACCTTATTGGGACTATAACGTACAGCAACGTTGATGAATGGCACAGCATTGCTGGGAACTTTCCGTATTGCAATCTCGTTCAAGACACTGGACAGCCGAAAACGTGCATCGACTTGACTCCTCACGGCTCCAGCTTTAAAACGCTGCGCAGTGCTGGCGCGATTTACCTGAGGGGCACTCACGCACTAATCATCACAAAAGGGTTTGAGTACAACGACTTTCGCAGCGTCGTATTAGCAGGCAATTGGACCGAGTACGGCACATTTGATGGCGCAATTGTAAAGCAAGGCAATGGACGCCAGATTATTCGATTTAGCAATAAACCTAAGGATGCCCAGACTCATACCGGGCAAACGCGAGTCGAAGGAGGTACGCTGTCGGGCGTGCTGTCGCCGAATGCTCCGCTGTTTGTTGCGGCGGATGCGCTGTATCAGATTTGCTGCTATAACGGCGCGACTAATGTCACAGGCATTACGGCCCAGACGGTTGCAGGGCTGTCTGGCGAGGGCATTGTTGAGCTTGGGGACTTTGCTAACGCTAAGGACGGTTTATTAACTTTCGCATTTCCCGCAGAGACAGATGCCGCCCATAGCCGATTTGCTGGGCAGATCAAAGGGAAGACAACGCTTACGAAAACTGGAACCGGCACCCAAATTGTTTCAGCTCAGCAGGATGATTTTCATGGGTCGATTAATGTAAAAGAGGGGGAGCTCCACTTTGGAGGATTTACGTCGACAAATGGAAAGATAGTGCTCAGCGGCTCTGCTATTTACAAGATGCTTGGTCATCAATATATAACTGCTGTTAGCTCATTATCTGCGTCAACAATATATAATTTAAATGGAAAAACATTGACCTTGTATGGAACAAGTTCTCATGAATATTACCTTGGAAAGTTTACAGGTGGCGGAAAAATATTCATTGATTCAAAAATCCCGATTTCTGCTCATATATTCAATATAGTAGAAGACTCCTCAATTACTACACTTGAACTGAACGCGGGGTTAGTTGCTCTTGGGTTTGGAAACGAT
Organism: Holosporales bacterium; assembly: GCA_031270515.1. Classification (GTDB taxonomy): domain Bacteria; phylum Pseudomonadota; class Alphaproteobacteria; order BNTO01; family BNTO01; genus JAIRNK01. The sequence goes on from JAISXM010000017.1 coordinate 3,064, forward strand.
ACTAGCGCATATTTGAATACCACTAATACTATTGTTAAAAGTGGGACCTTTTATGTTGGATACGATGCAAGTGGGACGCTAACCGCGAGCACCACCACTATTTCTGGCGGCACGGTCACCGTTGGCGGAGGCGCGGTCGGCTCAACGTGCTCTGGACATGGGAGCTTTACAGCCGGAAAAGTAACGATGACCGGTGGCGTTCTGAACATCGGGACAAAAGATCGCGAGGATAATACGGGAGTCGTTGCGGCGACGAGCTTTGCCCAAAGTGCAGGGCTCACCATCACGATTGGCGCTGGGGCAGGGCAGGGGGCTTTTATCGTGAGCGGCGTACTGACATGCAGTGGAACCATTATTGCGAATAGTTTGAGCGCGGGCGAAGCTTTTTACGCTGGCTCGCTGCAGGGTGCTGGGACGGTTTACCTAAATAACGCATCCACACTTGTGTTGCGAGGTGCTCAATGGAGCGGCTCAATTATCGACAATACGAAGACTGCAACGGTGTTGATCCGCGACTTTGGCGAAGGGAAACAGCGGTTCGATTTAAAAGCAGGGTCGAAGTTTGGCTCTCTGCAGATTAAAGGCGGAGCAAGCGTCGTGTGCGGCTGGACTGGTGGCACGTGCGACCTCCAGTGCGTAGATATCGCTGTCGCGGCTGATGGGAGCTTGGTCATTGGGGATGCTGGGACAGGCTATATCGTATGCGACTCCATTACCAGCAGCGGCGCTTTTGACATAGGGAGCAACAACGGCACATCAGAAGTCCTTTGTAACGGGAATATTAATGTGAATGGCGGACATTTTGGTGTTGGTACCAGTTTCTATGGAGGAAGCAACGATCATCCTGGTGTTGGGAAACTAACATGTCAGGTGTTGAACTTAAACGCCGGCATTTTAAACATGGCAAGCGCTGGCTATGGAACGTCGTCGATTGTGTCCGTGAGCGAGTTCAACATTGCGGTAGGCGCGTCCGCATACCTTGGGCCAGCCGAGCGCAGTGGCGTAACCGCTAGCTTGGTTGTAGCAAACACTATGACGTGCGATGGAGCGATGGAGGCTCGCGCATCTAAGTTTGAGATAAAAGGGCTAGCTGGGGCTGCAACTGGTGCAATTACTGTACACACAGGATCAAATCTAACGATTACTCACGGGAGCGGCTGTGTGTATCACGGAACAATTTTAGGTGCCGGAAGCATCATCAAAGCGGGGGCTGGTTCGCAAATCTTTACGAACCCATCAAGCTATGTTGGTGGGACATTTATCAATGGCGGCATGCTGTGCGGAGAGATCGGCTTTGGCGGGGAGCTTGCAATTGCGGAGAATACCACGTATCGGCTGGCAAGGAACGTGGACGGCAGCACGGACAGCACAGACAGCCTCCATGGCGATACGTTGCTGGGGGCGCTGAGCGGCTACGGAACAATGGATCTGGCTCAAGGTGACTTGGCGCTTGGGGCGACATCAGGAAGCAGCATGTCGATGACGTTTAATGGCGACATAAAGAATACGTACACGCAAAGTAATGTCGAATCAATGATCTTGCAAATAAATAATGTGCACTTTTATGCTGGAGAGAATAATCACACAGAACTTATTGGCACAATCAAATATGGGGATAGTTCGCAGCTTAAAAGTATTTCAGGATATTTCCCTAATTGTCATTTGTTATCCGACAGTCCTTCAGGATATTCGTGCATAAACCTAAGTGATCATGACTCAACGTTTGCTGCACTGTGGGGAGACGCTGTGCATTTGAAAGGAAGTAATACGTTAACTATCACCAAAGGGCTGGATTATGATGACTTCCGTGCCATGACGTTGTCTTGTAATTGGGCCGACTACGGATCGTTTACGGGGGCGATTGTAAAGCAAGGGAGCGGCCGCCAAATCTTTCGCCAGCGGACTGCGCCTGAATGGCTCGATCATGATGCGCCAATTCACACAGGCGAAACCCGCATTGAAGGCGGAACGCTGGTTGGCGTGGTGTCGCCGAATGCGCCGCTGTATGTGGCAAACGGGACGACGTATCAGGTCAGTTGTTACGATGGCGATGACAACATGTCGCAAACCACAGCGCAAACAGCAAAAGGCTTGCGTGGAAGCGGCTTTGTTAAGCTGGCGGACGTAGGGCGGCCAATTGACGTGTTTACGATAGACGTGGATTCAGGCATAGAGGAGCAGTTTAGTGGGGAAGTTTCGGGGAATGGAACTCTGCAAAAAATTGGATTGGGGAACCAAGTTATATCGGGGGCGTTGTTCAACCCAGTCGTCGAAGTTCTAGAGGGTGAGCTCACGCTGATCTCTATCATACAAGGGCCCAATACGGTCGACATCGCGCACAACGCGACATTGCGTGTCACTGGCGGCTTGCGCAATGCGACGGTCAATATGGAGCCAGACGCTTCGTGCTTTGAGATCGGGACTCAAAACGTCGCAATTAACTTAAATGGAGGTGGCGTAGTTAAGACAATCACCCCAAGTCGCATGCTTTGTAATATGCAGGCAGCGCTGGGGGCGGAAATCCAAACAAATCATGAACTGCGAATCGATGGGACGTTACGTGAAACGAATGTGATTAACAAAACTGGGGATGATGTACTTGTACTAGGCGAAATGTGTGCGCGCAAGTCTAGCTCTATTAGTGTCAAGGAAGGGGTATTGTGCATATCAAATAAAGCGGACATGGGAGACAGTACATACCTAGATATACTGTCGCCTGCATCCGTTGATATGTATTCGACTCAAACGTTTGCCTCTCTATCAGGAGACGGCACAATTCGCCTGCATAAACAAAACATCTACACGTTGCTTGATATAATATATTCAGGGCACATCATTGGCGAAACAACCAGTAACGTGATCGGCGCGAGTGGGAATGCGACGTTCTCAAATGAGGCGCTGTCCGAATTCTTTGGATATCTGGAGGCAAAAGACTCCGGCAATGTCGTAATTGACGGCGTAGTTGATCCGCGGTTGAAACTGCGTATTTTGGACAATTCACAAATAAAAGTGATCGGACCACGGACGTTTGAGGGGTTAAAGGGGAGCGGACTCTTAATCGGAGACGGAAATACGCTGACGATTCATTCTGACAACAGACAGATCTTTACGGGAGACTTTGCGGCGACTGGCGTGGAACTTTCTGGCGATCAGACATTCCTCTGGGGTGGAGGCATCAAGCATCACACCCAGGGCATTGTACTGAAGGATAAGGCTCAGTTGATTATTGACCGGGGGGTCGTGTTACATAGCCACGAGCGCATCCACTTGCAGGATGAGACGTCCAGCGTGTGGTTCGAAAGCGCGCAAACGATTGCAGGCATTACAGGAAACGGTGTTTTGTATGCATCAAATGTAGATATGGTGCTTTATGAAGACGTGGTGTTTGCTGGGGACATTGTGGGCGATGGCGTGATTACGTTGACGGCAAGTGAGCCTGTTACGTTTACTCTTTCTGGCGATAGGAAGCGGTCGTTTAAGGGGACGTTTTTGACAGATAGCAATGTTACGTTGGTGTATAACCAAGAGATATTTGATCCAACGGTAATTATACATGGACAAAAGCAAAGCTTAACTGGAAATAGAGCACTGCATAATGAGCATTTGTCCGAAAACTTAGAGCTGAACGGCTACACCGTACAAGTCACAAGCACAGAAGACATCTTAAACAGCGCATGGATCAAGGGCCCAGGCACTGTGAACATTGATTGCGCAGGCACGTTTACGATCAACAGGGGGATACAATCTGGCTCCAATGGGGTCGTGTTTAATGTCGAGCGCGGCACTGTCATCGCAGCGGCGGAATCGCGCCTAAAAGGGGCCACGGTAAATCTGGTGGGAAGTGGAACAACGCTTGAGATTCAGGGGGATCTGGTCGCTGATGGCGCGGATGTGCTGATTAATGCGGATACGGGAATACTGCGCTTCACTGGGCCGGAAGAGATCGATACGGTTGCCGATATTGCAATGAACAAGCCGGTGCGCATTCAAACCATGACAAACGTTGTGTTTAGTGGCGATATCACTGGCGCGGCTGACGTCTCTAAAGAGGGGCCGGCCACGTTAACCATCAACGGCACAGATGCATTGGCACACACGTGGGTCGTGAAAGAAGGGCGCTTGGATGGGGATGCATTCGCGGATGGCAGCCGGTTTGAGCTGTTGGATGGAACAACGCTGGCGCCGTCTTCGTTGCTGGTTGACGCAGTAAATAGTGATAGCGCGACGGCTCGCTTCATTACTCACGAAGGATTAACACTTACTGGTCAGAGCGCATACTCCGGAATATTTGACAACGACGGCGGGTTCACTTTGACCGGGGAGCTGAGCATTAATGGTCCATCGCGCGATTGCGGAGGATTTGTGCTAAATGAGGGGAAGTTGAACGCAAATACAGACATACTGTGTGCGTTGAGCGGCAATGGATACGTAGCTAGCGACCATAACATTACTTTAACTGGGGCGGGCAATAGTTGGACTGGCATCTGGCAAGGGCGCGGAGATATCGTAGTTAACGGCGAATCGCAAGCTTTGGATGGGAAGTTTAGATCTCACACCGGAAAGTACTACATAAACACTGTGTCGAATCGGTTAGGACCAAATGCCGAGCTGGGGGATGGCTACATTTTCATCAGCAGCGCCGGAGAGCTGTTGGCGTCTTGCTCTGAGAACATTAACAGCCCCGTCGTCGTGAATGGTGGTGCGTTTGGCGCGTTTGCGACTATGACGCTTGGGTATCGGATCATCGTAAACGAGAGCGCTCGCATTGTCGTGCAAGACGAGAGCGTGCTGACGTTGGCCCAGCGCCTGGAGGGGCAATCTATTGTGACGAAAGAAGGGCTTGGCGTGCTGAGGCTTTTGGCGGAGTACAGTGACCCAATTGACTTGCGGATCAATAGCGGCGCCGTCGAAGTGCATGGCACGCTGCACGCGTTGACGCAGATTGATGTTGCGGACACGTTGCACATAATGAGCCCTCAGAAGATCGAGTTCCTGAGTGGTGGTGGACTTGTGGATATACAGAGTGACCTGGCGCTGGAGAGCTCGCGTGAGACCGTGTTTGACGGGCAGCTAACAGGCACAGGGCGGTTGGTTTTACATGACAACATGCAAGTGTCGCTCTCTCGGAGCGATTGGAATAACGGCTTCGTTGGGCAGATCTATACGCACCAAGGTTCGATATTGCACATTCATGGGAATCAGACGCTCAGTCAAATCGAAGGCTTCGGTACGTTTGAATTTGGGGGCGCCGATTTGAGTGTCGTCATGAATGCATCGCAAACGTTTTATGGCGTGCTGGAAAATGTTGGCGCAATGACGTTTGAAGGTGCGTATACGTTCAACATGAGGCATGCCATTGCGTGCAGTAGTCTTAGCGTCGCGGAGGGAAGCACGTTTGTTGCAGAGCGTGAGATCGAGTTCAACGAATTAGTTGCGGACGGCGAAGTGGAATTCCGACAGCTTGCCCAGGGCGCGCGCATCAGCGGGGGCGGCATCATTCGCGCGATCGAGGATTTTATTCTGAATGCGTCCGAAGACTGCGTTTTTGACGGAGGCATTATTGGTGCAAGGAATATAAATATTGATGGCGCGAATGTGACGTTTAACAATGTCGAGTTGTTTACTGGCACATTTAACATCGGCAGCGTAGACATCACGTTTGGGGAGAATGCAAAGTTAAACAAGAACCTTGTTTTAAATTTAAGCGCCGGTGCAACGGTTACCTTGAATGCGGATGAAACCATATCTGACATCATCGGCCACGGAACCGTAATCTCTAGCGCCTCCATGACCCTGCTGCAGTTGACCGATTGTTTGCACAAGTTTGAAGGGCTAGTCGCGTGTAGCGAGCTTATCGTGGATTCCAATAGCCCCTGGTATTGGCAATACAGCGGAGATCCTAACTTTGAAGGGACGCTGGGTGCCACCGCAAAATCGCACGTGGTCTTAGACGTGGGGAGTCTGGCGCACTCGACGTTGGCGTGCGATGGGTTGCTGGAGGTCATGCAAAACGACATAGCCGTTGGCTCATTAACAGGCAGCGGGCACTTTAAATATTTGAATCGATGCATATTTGAGGCGGATTCTGATTTTGCCGGCATCATCGAAGGCTCAGGGCCGCTGGAAGTGCGCAGCGGGTGCTTTACTTGGAGCGGGCCAAGTAAGTCGCCAACTGGTTTAGTGATTGTATCGACATTTGAGGCAAATGCTTGCTTAGATCAAAATGAACACATCGTGTTCAATGCCGGCAGTGTGCTGCTGTTGGGTGTGGATCACGTGTTTTCATCCTTGGAAGGGAGCGACGGAATCATTGACGCGAGGCAAAACGGGGTCGCCATAAACGGTTCTATGGCGTTCCTAGGTACAGTGCAAAATGCGGGTTATTTAAATATGCGTGGGGAAATATATGTCCAAGCGCTAGAAGGGTGCGGAAATATAAACATTGAGAATGATTCAGAGTGGCAATTTTATGTGGATACTTCTATTTTTGGCATAACGCTTGAATACCCAAGTAGCATTCTCGTGTACTACACATACGCGGTCCTAACACTGCAGCACATCGCAGGCTCAGGACGTGTGCAGCTCAATGACATAGGGACTGTACACATAACAGGCAACCAAACGTCGGCGTTTGATGGCGACTTTGCGTCAGGGAAGTTGCACATGTATGAGCAAAGTCGTTTAGTGTGGGGAGGACGTGGCATCAAGTCGTTGGTTGGAGAAATAGTTTTACATGAGCAAAGTATACTTGAAGTAACTGATACCGCGGCTTTGAACGAGTTCGAGCAAATATATATTGAGCCTGACGCAAGTTTGAAGTTGCATGGGTGGCAGAAGGCTCGACCAATAAATGGCTCAGGACATCTTGAATTCGATAAATTAACTATTAATTTGGACGGGGACTTTACGTTGGATGCGAATATTATAAGTTCGGGCAGTCTTACATTTATGAGTTCGGAGCCGCGCGAAGTACACATTGGGTCATCCAATCCATATTTCACTGGAAGCATATATAACATGGGGCAATTCCTTGAGTTAGACGGCACGTGTTATCTGAACAATACGTCACTTGTGTTGCAAGACGAAGCTACCTTGATTTTGCATTCGGACGCAACGCTAAATGCGAACTCTGCGCTAGTGTCAGCTGGGGCGCGCAATGAACTGGTGCTGATGGGGACGAACATGAGCTTGCCGCAGGTTATCTTTGTCGCAAATGATTCGGAGCTTATAATTAATGTAGATCATAGTGATGTCACAATAACCGGGGATATTCAAGGCACGTCTATTATCACGAAAAATGGTGCGAAAACTTTACGTATTGCGAGTGATAACAACTTTGGTGGCGTGTATAACGTGCAATATGGATGCATTGAGTTTGACCAATTGATTGTGGCGTCATTGACGTCTCTGAAGCTGGCTGAGGACACGAGCGCGTTTGCAAATAATGATTTGGTTTTGCACGATATGTCAGGGCTTGGGAGCTTGTTGTTGAGCGACCACGTTACCGCGAGCCTGTACCTATCTGCGGACTTTAGTACAAATACGGCGATTCGCGGAGGGTGCTTTGAGGTGCTGAGCGAACTTGGGCAGGAGCACAACGTGACGTTGTTGTCTGACGTGGTAAGCCCTGAGACATTAACGATTGGCCAGAACATAGTGTGTTCGGCGCCTAATCTTGAAAATGACGTGATCGTTAACATCGCGGGGTATTTGTTTTTGGAGGAGGAGCGGACGTTTGCGTCGATGAATGTTACGGGGTTTGCCCTTGTTCCTACGATCACGATTCGAAATACGTCGCAGATGTCTACTTTTTCGAGCGGAGTCATTCAAGCCGATGTGCTGGACTATGACTGTAGCAATGCTTTGTTCAACTTGGTCGGCGACGCAAAAATGAGACTACACGAATTTAATATTCACGCGGGCAAGGTTTGTGCCTCTTTGGGGACTTTGATTGACACAGATGTGGTGCGCCTCGGCAGCGACTGTACGCTGCAAGCTGTGGGGGATATCAATTACTTTGAGACTTCTGGGTGCATTATCCCGGAGCGCAGCAATGTGGAGCCTGGGGAGTTGCCGTATGGCGTGCTCCGAGTCAAAGAGCTGCATGCGCAAGTTGGGGCGGTTGCGCTGATGAGGCTGAGCTGCTTGATGGATAACGCGCTGAACGGGGTCATCCACATTACGGAGAGTGCGGAGGGGCTGGGCAATTTGTCCATTGTGTTGGAGAGTGATGATCCTCTTTCGCTGCGCAATAATGTGTTTCCGTTGATGTCCTTTCCTGCGGGATATGCGGGGGATGAATTGCCGGAGATTGCGATGGACCGCGGGATATGTCCTTTGATTGAGGCTCCGAGTAGCGCGTTTCAGCTGGACGTGTTGCTAGACAGTTTGGTGCTTATTACAAAAGACTTTCAGCTGAAATAGGGGGCTGGCGCGGCGCGGGGGGAGCGTGTGCATGAAGACAGATAGTAAACACGTAAAATTTATATCGTGATTTTTTTTTAAGAAAAGTGTTCCGCTTTGTGTTGAATAATTATCAAAAACAATATACCATTGATAATAGAAAGAAGTAATACGGTAGGTTGAGTTATGAAAAATATTCCGCTGCTTATGATCGCAATGTTGGCCGTAGAGGGAGGCGCGTCAAGTCAGGAACTCGCAGTTGCAGTATCTCCTGCTGATTCTGATCAAAATTCCGATCCAATAAATGGACTTCAGAACGAAATAATAAAAAAGATCGGTATCATAAAGAACGAGCTGCTACAACCTCTTCGCCTGCATATAGAAATTCCCGAGACAACTAGTCGTATTCCTGATCTGGAAAATGAAGCAAAATCTATAGTACAGCTGTGGAAAGAAGCCAATATAATGTGTTCTATGTACGCGGTGAATCAGTTTAGAAGACTCCATGCTGAAGGGCCAAGCTCATGGCTCAGGGACCGAAACAATCCGTGGCGACCACTGTGGGACTCGACTATCCGTCCTGAGGACTTAAATACTGGCTTAGATTTGGTCGCATATTTGAGGGAGGCGTGGATAAAGTGGGGATCGAGCATAGAACAAGCGATGGCAAATAATAACACTTATAGTGTGTTTAATGTACTGAATATTTTGAAGAAATGGAATGGAGATCCGACTAGAACGATAAGCGCAAAGCTTGATGAAATTTCAGATAATATACACGCGTTTTATGACGAGAAATCTCTTAAAAAAGTATCAGGCTTGCTCGACATCTTTAGTACAATAGTTAACACTTATAACGATCGATATGAACAAAGAGCTCAACTTTTAAAAGACAAATGGGCTGTAGACATGAGCCAAGATCAAGGCTTTGTTGAATTTAACGACCGCATTCGTTTGGCAAAACAAAGGAGCGAACAGCTTTCGTCCGCGGAACAACTTGATCGCAGAGGTGATGAAGCACAGCTTCCGCCCGACGTATCTACAAAAGCATTCTTTGATATGGTCGAAAAATCACAAGACGCTCGCATTGCAATACAGCACAAATTTGAGGCGCTTGCAAATTCTGTTCAGCCAATTAGATTCATCCATCTAGGTATTTTGCCAATTGAAGTTGCCGTGAATAGAATTTTGGATGCAGTAAAATGTGCACGGACACTATCTAATGAAAAAAACAGGAATTCCTCTTTAAGAGATAAGCTTTTTTTAGCACATAATCGTGACCTACCGAAATTGGTGAGTTATCTGCAATCGGAGGATCGTCTAAAGCAATTCGAGCCGATGGTACCCGTTCTCAATGAGATAAACGGAGGTCTTGGTCTTATAAAAGGGATGTTGCGTAATGAACCTGTGTCTATAACTAGTAGATGTCTTAGATATGGAACAGAATCTCTAAATGCTATGCACAATATCGTTGCATTGAGGCGCGATGTAATGAACACTAAGGCACGATTGCAAAACTTTAATCCACATTTTTCAGCAGAGGCGACACAACAGCTAATTCAGAGCAGTCCCAAAGAGTCAAGTCAATATTCGTGGCTATGTAATCACGAGCATCCTGATCTCGATATACAGAGCAGTGATCCTCATAGGAAACAAATATTAGCCGTTAGGAAAGGGAAGTGGATACCTTCAGCTGGGGTAAGTCCTAGCGCAGAGGTCGCAATGGTTTTATTAGAGGAATGGTTCGCTAGATGGCAGCGCAGCATCATAGAGAGTACAACCCTATGTTCAACGCAGCTCTGTAACCTACTTAACACTCTAGAATTGGAAAAAGAACTCCCTGTCGTTACGATTGAAGCAATCATTGATGGGATATCAGCGAATCTGGGGCAATTTGATGACGTAAATTCTCTCCGTTCGGTTTTAGATAATGTCAGTTTTGTAAGCAAGACTCCTAGAGGAAACAAGAATCCTAGAGGAAATTTGAGGAATGCAATTAGTCAAGAGTTAAAAAGTCCTCCGGATTACTTGCAAGCGCCTATACGTTGGCAAAATGCAAGGACGAAAAAGGTAGATGCGAGCAAAAATCAGGTGTACATCAACGCGATGGCGTTTTTGAATGACTTGAAACAAACCTGCGGAGGCGCACTACCAGAATTATTATCGAATGAAATTAACGAGAAACAAAAATTACTTTTTTCAATACAGGATAAATATATCGATTTATTCAATACGTTTAAGCCAATTGCATTAGATCGCTCACGTTTTGATGGAGTGAAGCAAATACTTGATGAGTTTGTGATAGACAATAAGATTGAGTTGCTGTACCCATGCTTCTAAGCTGTGTCCTTGCAAATAAAAACGATTGGACGTGTTATTTTCGTTTAAGCCTTGTATTATAACGAACCTTCCAATCGTTTCCTCTGGTGAATCTAGGCAGGGGCTCCGTAACAAACAATTTGAAAGTTGTTGCCCAACAAGGCTTAGACAATAAAGATTCAAATCGTTTTTATTGCAATGTTTACATACGCACACATTCCTCTGCGTGCTAGAATGAGCAAGCAAAGTTGCCTTCCCTGGCTTGTGAGGCCGTATGTTTGCTCTGATAAAAAAGTTGTACAAGGACGAAGAAGCTTTTCGTGCTGCTGTCGTTTGGGTCGCGATTGCGTTCATTGTTGGCGCACTTTTCATCCAGCTAGCCCCCGCCGTCAAGCCATTTCTGTTCGCCATGTTTTTCGCCGCACTGTTGAATTCGGGCGTGAACAAGCTGCAAAAAGTCGGCATTCCGCGCTATGCGGGCGCGGCTGTCCTGACGATAGCGACGGTTTCAATACTTATGCTGGCCGTCACCCTATTTTATTTCGCGGTGCACAAACACATAATTTCTTATTCGAAGGACATCAAAACCGCGATCGAATTTCTTGCGGACTGGATTCCCCGGGCATTGCACAAGTTGAGTGAACGAATACATTTGCCAATTGAAATAAAAACAGAAAACATTCGCGATTACTTAATGTCAAACTTGGGGGACATCGCGGAAAAACTTGGAGTATATGTGCTCTCTATTTATGACAGTGCAAAGTCTGTCGTTAGTGTGTTTTCTTTTATGTTTTTAACACCTATATTAACTTTTTACATGTTGAAAGACTGGCCGATTTGCATAGCGAAGGTAAGGGCATGCCTTTCGAATAAAGCGCTGTCGTTTGCGGATTTTGCAATTCCGCAGGCGAAGGTCGCCCTCAAGCACCAAATGGCTGGGCAACTCAAAGTGTCGCTAATCGTGCTGGTGTTATATGGGGCGGGGCTGGCTGGGATTGGGCTGGCTCCCGTCGCATTGCTTAGCACAATTAGCGCTGTACTTACATTTATTCCGTTTATTGGGATTTTTGTCGCATTTTTGATTACATTTGCAGTCGCGGTAACTCAGGGGCTTTCATTCGCGCAAATTGGTGGCGTTGCCGCATTGTACTTTATTGGTTCATCTATTGAATCCAACTTTTTAACTCCGCACTTTGTTGGCAATAAGATCGGGCTGCACCCTCTTGGGATATTTTTCGCTGTGTTGAGCATGTCCATTTGCGTAGGGCTCGGCGGAGTAATTTTTGTCATGCCCGTTGCGACGTTGATTTGGAGCATGATCCAAAGTTTGTCGCTGTGGTTGAAGCGCGAGCGCGATAAAACTGCGTACTGATTAAAAAGTATTTACGTATATTTAACTAATTTTCACTAGTATTTTATTAAGACATGTGGCTTGGAGACAGCTTTGAGCGATACATCGAAAGTAAATATATGGCGAATTGCCAGTTTGTTCATAGTGTTTATTGGGAACAAAACTGGAGGCGAAACTGCTGACGCGGGGGGGACTTTGTCTCGTGCTGCAAAGTTTCGTGCGGCGACTGCGCTTTTGGATTCGAAATTGCAGGAGCTTCGGAAGCAGAATGATCTCATAAAGCAATGGCAGGAAGACGAAGCGGTGCGCCAACGGGGCGATTTTTCGGTGAGCTCGAGTCGCCGCAGGGGGGGGGCTTCGCGTCGGAATAGGGACGGGACGTCGCCCGGGGATGGCGCGATGCCTACAGATGAAGCATGCGAAATTGAGGACGTGGTAGAGCGATCCGTACTTGATTTGGATGCGGCTGACCAATCCATACTTGATCCGGATGCTGTGGACACAGGAATTGGCCCGGACGCGGCTGACACAGGACTAGACCTGGATGTTGTGGAGCGATCAATACTAGACCCGGATGCGGCTGACATTAGTGCGATTGCCGCGGATGCCGGTGCGTCTGATGACCTGACCCGTGGTGCCACAGAGCCAAATTCGCTATTAAATACATCGGCGGCAGATGAGCAAGGACGCAACAACCTCCTCGAAGCGCCTCCCCCCGCCGCCAGGGTGCCGTTGACTCAGCGCCGCCAAATGCGATCGCAGGAGTCTATTGATCGGGCAAATCGCAGGCAGCGCCTCAACGACGAGGCGACAAGTTCGCTAGCAGATGCGGTGGCGCTGTCATCAAGGGTTAGGGAATTGCAATCCGGTTATCCCAACATAACTCAGGGGACGGCTCTGCAATCCGGTTATCCCAGTGTCACCCAGAGTGCGGCTCTGCGAAGTGGGCGCTCTCTTGCTCGCGTGGTTGCACGCAGGGGGGCGGCGTCGGCGTCGGCGCGGGTAGCTCGCCAACTTGTGCAGGTGAGCGGCTTAGGCCAGGAAAATGTGCGCGCATTAGCCCAAACGATACTGCTCGAGCTGGAGCAAGTGCACGAGCCCTCCGCCGCCGCTACCACAGAGGCAGTTGCGGAGTGTGTATTGCGCAATTTCGTCCAGTTAATCGGAGGGGATGTGCGCGCCGCATTGAGCGACAGTACGCAAGTAGCGCATATAAATGAATTGTTCCAATATTTATTGGAGCAAGTGTTGATTGTTTTTCCTGATGTTGAGATTGATAAAAAAGTGCTATTTATTGAGTTTTTTAAGAAATGGCAGCACCTAGTTGCAAATAAAAGGAGGGGGTTTAACCTAGATTATTCGCCAACGGCGCGCCAAGCGTATAAGTTGGAGCACGAAAGGGCGTCTGTCTTGCAGTCGGAGGATGCGCGTCGGCTACGTCAGGAGGAGCTGTCAGATCGCTGGAGGAACAGGTATGGCATGGACGCGGATCACACATCGAGCAACCCGATTGAGTCTATGCATTCGAGGATAAGCGCTATGCGGTCGAATCGTTCTTCCTTGATTGAAAAAATCGAAATGAGGCACTCCTCGGATGAAGTGTTCTTTAAGCCTGAGGACCGGCTGTTTATTCCAAAGGGGAGGACCTTCGATCACAGAAACTTCGCAGGGAAGACGCCTATAGGCAATGCGAAGAGTAGCGAATTGAATGATGGACAAGGACAGAGGGAGGCCGCGTCGCCTCGTGGGTTGGCGCGCTCATCTGTTAATCCATCGAAGCAGGGGCTTGCATCCAAGTCCGAGGCTGTTCAAGCGAATGACGAAGTTGAGATGATTGAGGGGCAAGGTCCTCGCAACGTGGAGGGCGCGCCATATGTAAATCCGCAGCACGACGACTCTTACAATGTGGATGGAAAACCATTGTTGCGAAAAAAACGCCAATATAGCAATGAGCCAACCGAAGACGCAGAAGAGTATACGTCCAACCCGCAATACTTAGCGGCGTCATTCACGGCTTCGCCATTTGATGATCCTGCGTTTGTAGATGTGACGTTTGCAGGATAGCAGCTTCAACAAATATGTGGCATTTAACCACAGCTCATCCATCGTATAACGGGACCTCAGCCCAACGTTTAAAGTGGTCCCACGGTTCCGCCAACGTTATGCAGCGTGCAACCATAGCTTTCCCATCGCTGTCGCGTAAGTGGACATTGAAGGCTCGCACCTCAAAAAAGTTATTATCTTAAAAAAAGCTAAATTTTTGTGTGGTGTAAAGAGTTTGTTAACACAAATGTCAGTAAAATGAAGGCGAATATGGATTAATTGTGCGAACTGCATGTTCCTAGCCAAGCGCCATTTTGTTTCCCGATTTGCAGCAGTCGCCGCGTTGTGGCTAGGTTGCGACGACATTGTGCATGCGACGCTTGATTATACAACGATAGAAACTGGTATTGGAACGGTTGATACAATTCAACAAATGAGCGCAAAGTGGGCCCCCGGGAATCAAAGAACTTTATATAACGGGACAGGCGCAGTTTGGATCGTCGGTTCAGGTGCTCAAACGTTATTGGCCTATTCAACTGGACAAAATGACATCCCTTCTCATGAAGAGACTTATATTAGCGGTTTTGGAAAGATTAAAAAGATTGTTAATATTATTAGTCAAATTAAAGCGGGTCAATCTTTTTGGGATGTAAGTAGTTGTGCGACATCGTTGGTAGATAAGCTAGAATCAAGCAGTGTTAATAAAGTCGATTGGCCAATAACAGCACTCCTTGGACAGATGAGAAATAATTCAAATCAAATTCAAGGATTACTTGGAGCTCCTAGTGATATTAGTGCATCTATTACATATTTTAGTTGTTTGAATACAATTATTGAAGAACTGCACAAAGCAAGGATTAAAACTGGCGAGACCACCTTTGATGGCACTGCAGATGATGATGCGGCGACCTTGTTCGCGCTTACGCAAATTGGATCCAGGGGTTATTCCCCAACCTTAGCCGGGGCGATTGCCGGCATAACCGCCACTGGCCCAACGACCGCCACCACCGTCCTGAAAGGGACCGCATGTTGGCGCACCATATGGGGCACTGAGTCAGATACAGCGTCGCACTCCGGCTCCATGATCTCCCAGCTGCTTGCGGCGGGGGTGGGTAGCACAACTGGCGTAGGCGGAAAGTCACTACTCGAAAATTTCAAAGAAATAGCAGCGTCGTTTGAAATAGGCAAGTTCAACGGGAACGTGAAGATGAGTGATTTCTATAAATACATAATCCCTACAACTCCTGCAGACTATATTTTATTAGATAGACTTTCGACAGATTCAAGCAATGAGTCTTCGAGGAGTAAAATAATAGAGGCACGCCTTAACACTTTGTCAATCCAAGAATGCTTGTTGTTTATATTGTCAGAGGAAACCGCTCCGTCCGGAACCCAAATAATGAGCAATAGTATTGCAATTGGTAAAACAGATACCGTACTCAATCATCTTACCAACCGCATTAAAACGTGTTGTGAAGCAATGCTCGGTAAATTCAAGGTCGTATGTTGCGACAACGTGTACAAATCCCTGCGCCAATTGGGCGATGATTTGTACGCGAACACTCAATTTCTGCAAACGTTTGCGCTGGACCCTTTTACGGCAATCAGGGCGACTGACGCTATTGTTAGCAAACAGACGGAGCTCAGCAACGCCATAAGCGCATTCAACAGTATCAAAGAGGTTGACGCGCAAAATTGCGACGACTCAGAGATCGTTAGCAAAGTTGATGCATTAGATACGATAATTAAAGCAATCAATAATGCGTTCTTTAGTACGATTTCCAAAAATGAAGTTTTGACTTCGCCTCTTAACGCGGCGCTTACGGTTCCGGTCCTATCATACGAATATTGCGTTAGCGTGCATACAATAATTACGCAACATGTCCCACAATATTTGGATATGCTTTACAGTGCGATCAATAATATTAACACTTGGATCAATGATATAGATATTACGGCGAGTGCGGCCGATGTCATTCACGATGGTTTAGGAACATTACGCACATTTTTGCAAGCTCTGCACGGCGTGTTTCCGGGCAGCGCGATCGTATTTAAGTCTTTTTGCAAAACCGAATACGCAGACGCATCTGGTGACCTTGAAGTTCCACCCGTTGGTCCACTTATTCCGCAATGTCGACACATTACGAACAGCAGCGATGAAATATTAAGTATAAACACAAAAATCCCGCAAATAATGGAAAGTCTGACCACGGGAATAGGTTATATTGATGCCCTGCAAACTAAGTTGCTGCACATCATTGAGCAACAACGTCTTGCGACATCGCTGCGAATATTGGACGAAAGCGTGTTTCATTTATCACAGTTAATTGGACAGGTGGATCCAAGCACGCTGGTATATAATTCGCTGTCTGTAACCGACGTTACGCAGTGCATCTACAATATTGTACACCAAGTAATAATTCCACCCGCGTCCGCGTTTGATTATCCCAGCGCGATCCTGGAGCTAGCCACGGCTCTGAATACGCTACTCGGCAATCCACTCAGCGGATCGTACACGGAGCCGCTGTCGTTTGACGTTGACGGTTGCGAGCCATGCACAACCATCAACAGCGTATTGCGCAATGGTATCCCTGTGTATTTGACTCAAATATTGCAATCCATATGCAGCATTAATGATTATATTCGCACTACCCCGCCCGAGGTTATTGCGTTTGATACTGAGCGCAGGAGGGAGAGTCTCGCGGAGTTGCAGGCCTTTCTTACGGATATTCAGCCCCTGTTTGACCTAAGCATCACCGCGAGTGCGTTCTGTGAAGAGGAAGCACAATGCCTCAATTTTAGTGTGGCCCCAATAAACGCATCGATCCTCGCCATAAAGAACGCCATGTCGCTTGGCATACAGGACATTACCTTTGTCACTCCATTTGTCGACCACCTTGCAGAGTGCAGTGCAAACGACGACGTTCACATTGAAATATTGGGACACGTGCATGCTATTGCAGAATGCTGGAACATTATATTTACTGACGAAAATACGATGGCTCTATTTGATACATGGGACGGTGAACAAAATGTTATGGTTGGCGTCATTGGGAAGTTGACAAGCGCTCTGTCGGCGTATCCTCTAACGCTACCGGAACATTCTGGACATATATATGACATCGACAGCAGTTCGTTTAGTGCGTTCGTCGGGCTGTTAGTCGAAGCACAAGGATCGCTTAGCGTACTTGCTGGCAACTATGCTCTTCCAGACACCTGGCACGCTCCGTCAAACACCGCAGATTTGTGGCGAGCTATCGTGGATGAGCTATCGCAAATAAGCGTAAACATTTCCAGCTGGGGCGTGCGTATAGCCAGCATCCGCGATTGCGTAATTCCAGTCGTGGGGGAGGCCTTTTTGGGCCTTAATGTCGCGCTGAATGACGTGCTAGCTTGCTTTGGTACGGAAGAAGATGGGCAAATAACAATCAACCGCAGCATTTGTATACATCACAACGTTCCGCCCGCTACGTGGCCGCTGAATCAGCTGACGTCATTGGCGGCGCTGTTTGGGGACCCGGACCCGTGTGGGGATCCTATGCATGACTGTGGTAGCGCGGCAACGAACTTGGTTGCAATTTACAATGCTCTGTCTACAGATGTTACGCCAGCCTACGTATACAGCAAGTTCGATGAAATAATGGCGTGTTTAGATGGCATGATAACTACCCACAATCTTGGAAAACTTGCATCTGATGTATTATATGAACTAACAGGTGAATTGAACGCACCTTCGCTATCCGCCACAGAGCTGCGTTATGGATATGCTGCATGTATGGTGAATGCGCTCGATAAAATTGTGCGCATGATTCCGTGTATACACAACCAATTGCAACATATAATAATGACGAAAGATGCTGATTTGTTTAGGATAGAATCGTTTAATACATTAATCGAAAAAGTCCGCGCTGTATTAGCAATATTAGAAGTGCGACCTTGCCCAACTGCAAGCATTGTAGAATGGAGATTTCCGCGCATTGAAAAAAAGTGGGAGGATTTTTTAGAAGCACTGCTTTTGTTAAAGGACGATATCCTGCTGAACGCATTCGTCAATGATGAGCTTGCACCAGTAGCAGGCTTGCTATCGTCCATCAACGGAAGGATCATCGTCATGGCCACCAATGCGGTGCAGCTTGATGGGTTGACCGCGTTGTTTCATGCGATTGCATCACGCCAGCTCGCGGATACGACTGTGGAGCAAGAGCTAACGTTTTGGAATACCCAATTGGAAACTTACGTTTCGGATGCAGGTGCAGTATTTGAGCCCATCCCCGCGTACACAACGGACGTCCGCAGCCTAGTTGAATTGCTTAACGGGTTCGTATGCCGCATGGTCGGCTCCATCTTCACGTATGCACGCCAGCTCACTGCGTCCCCTGCGTCTGTCGACAACGAGCACTATCGTGCTGACCTAATCCAGCATCTGAACACAGTTATTAATGTGCTGCCACATTGCAAGGCGATGTTGCACAAACTGATTGATCGGTTCAAGTTGCTGAATGCACTGCATGCAGAAGGGGCAATTGACGAGCTTCATTACAACTTGCAACAGTACATGGACGCGCTTTTAGTGCCTCCAACGTGCATTGCATCCGTAAACAATGCGGTGTACTCCATCCAGCGAGTGATTGGGGCGTTTATTGACGGCAACCCTGTGGCCTTTCCTGCTATTTCGGTGTTCCCAGGGGCGCCAGAGGGATGCACGGTGATGGATTCACTGCTGCAAATGTCAAGCAACATAGAGGAGCAGGACGCGCCAACGCTGCTGCCTGCGACAATTCAACGCACATTGGAGATGTTTGCAAAGCTGCCGGAAGTGATTTTTGATTTGCGCCTTACGTTTGGGGATGCTCCAGATTGGCTGGAGGACCTGAAACAATTTCAGTTTGACGCATTCAGGTTGCTGCGCAATATGCGCACCTCGGATGTGGCGGCGCTGTTTTGTGGATATGCATTGTATGACGACGCAATCAAAGTCATCGAAATGTATCCGCTCGAGCAACTGCACTTGACGATAAACGCAGCGATCTCGGATTACGAGAAGGCCATACATAAATGTGCGCTCTTGGACAATGTTCGCCAAACTGCACAGGCGGCGTCGACTTTGCATCAGAAGCTTGCGCTGTTGCCTCTGGCGGAAATATTAGAGCCTCCGACGACGCTTGATTCTATATTGGTGCAGGTTGAACAATGTATTGCCGCTGAACTGACGCTTGAATACGCGCAGCAACCTGATGATATATTTTCTTATTCAGATGTAATACTCAAAATTCTCAATGAATTCTTTTTTCCTACATTTAGTGATACTGCTTATGAGGCCGCTCCTTCGTTACAGCAAATATTAGATGACGCCGCCGCATACATATTAAATATAGCCAAGTGGTTTCGTTCCTTGGCCAACCACAGCGACTGGTCGACCGTGAAGTACCACCTCCAGTTGAGCTCGCAATTGCGGACGCTGGCCCAGCTATTGCAAGGGCCTATCGCCAGCATTCCAGACGGCGCCCTCTGTAACAGGTGCAAAGTAGATGTTGGCGCTTTCTTCAATGGATACGTCCCCATGATCGGCGACATACGAGAGTCGTGCTTGGTGATTGCGGAGCGTTGCGCTGTGTGCAATGCGTGCAAGCCGCTTGTTGCGGCGGCGTCCGGGCTGGCAGCACTGGTGGAAAGCCTGGAAGCTTACAGTGCTGACTTTCCGCAGTACGACAAAATCAACAGCGTCATGAGCATCATGAGCGAGCTGAGCGCGCTACCGGAAACGCAAATGAATCTGTCGTGCGAAAACAGCGTGGGGTTCATCACGACGCTGTGCTCCAAAATCGAGGCGATGTGCGCGGCCCTGGATCTCACGCCAAAGGTGCCGGACTTAGTGACCGGGGAGCACTACGATTGCAGCATCCTCGAGGCGATGTGCGTTCGTATGCTTAGCAGCGTCACAAAAATCGCAGACAAAATGACGGACGTCTTGTACAACGCTCAGGCGCCTCCACATGGCAACTGGGTGGCGATGGCGGAGTTGCTTCAGGGAACGTCGACTTTGGTCAGCGCAATAAAAACGGTGTTTTACAACATCCAGTATTGTGGCCTGTGTAATAGTGTGGCGTTTTCGTACATATTCGCAGATATAGAGACACAAATGGATCGCCTCGTAGATTATGTGTCACAGCTGAATGAGCAATGGAATACATATGCGGATTACAATGACAACAAACAAATATTAACGAAGCTATTTAACTTTTTCGAATTACAGAATACCATCGACGGATATATAAATAGTGCAGCATCCGTTAGTGAGATGTGCAGCAGAGTTGAATCCTGGGGGCAATTTTTACGCGAATTTGAGTCACTGGAGAAAATTAAAGAAGAGTACGACTTTTTTACACTACTGCCGTACGAGTGGCTGTCTCCGCAGTTTTTGCATTCGACTCGCACTTTTCTTGCAAACTACATTAACGAGATTACATATGTCGCAACGAAGAATATTCATACGCTTCGTTTTGTGCATGATTACTTGAACACCAATGTCACAAACATATCCCAAGAAACATTTGCTCTCGTTCGGGGCATAAAAAATGTTAAATCGAATTGGGTGCGTTTTATTGCCGCAATATCTCTGCCGCAAATAGTGACGCCCAACTCTATTCTTTTAACTTTGCCTACATCGTTCATGCAAGCATTGGAGGAAGTACTTGCCATATTTGACGAGATCGTCCGCGATCTGTCGGAAAAACCATCAATCTGTAAGGATCGCGCATTCCACTTGTTCGACATAAACCAAGTTGTGCGTGCTATTTGTGACAAAACCTCGATTGCCGATATTTGCAGCAACGACACCACTGACCGCGTTACTGGTATTGGCGCACTGCTGACTGCGATCGCCGACGCAACCGCTGCCGATCCCGCGCATCCGGAGCTGCCGTTTGATGCGGACTGCAGTGGCGTGGAAGTGTCGCTGAGCAACATCGTTTATGGGTTGGAGTTGATCGACGGCAACGTTAGGCACGCAAGCAAAGAAACCGATTGGTCCAGCTTAAGTCCCGACAACATCCCAGATTATCAAGCATTCGGGTCTGCGCTACACGAAATGCTTGCCGCGTTTCCGCTGAATGTGCACATGTGCGACCTTTGTAATGTTACTGCAAATGAAATATATATAGCCCGCTGCCGGGAATTAGTACGCTCAATTACAATAAACATTGTGTACATATGTGATCAGCTGAGCAAGCCATCGTACACATCCGACGCACGAGAACTTGCGGTGGTGTCGGAGTTTTGCGAACGCATGGCTGCTTTTTTTGAGTCAAAAATCGAAGACCCAGGCACCCGTGATGTTGATGCGTTTCGTTCGTTGGTTGATGTTCTGCAGACGAGCAGCGTTTTGTCCTGGGGGCAGGGGGACTTTGCGCTCCTGGAGGCGGACATCGCAAGCATTCAAGCGAATGCATCAATCAACCTGTCCGTCGTTACATTGCCGCGCGATAGGCGCCTCGAGTGGTATCACTTAAGTTTGCTGCGCTCCTTTAATCGGATTTATGCCAGCCTTGTAAACGCAGGATTATCGCTCAACAACCACCTTGACCTGATTCACACAGGGGCCAGGTTTTCTGCATTTGCGGAAGAGCTGCACTCTGTCCTAAAGCAAGCCTGGGGCCAGCGCCCGGAGAACTCGCAGGAAGTCAGCTCGCGCAATGTATGGCCGCTGCTGAATATTATTGCGCACATTGCAGAGGAAGGGCGTCGCTGGTTTTATGTCGCGCCCGTACAAACGTCGGAGGCGCTTGAGGATGCATGGCCCCGGATCGAACGCTTGGCACGCAACTTAAAGGCATTGGATAACCACTTGGATGGCGGGTGGGGCGCCATAGCGGATGTGCCGGGCATTTTCGATGTGCAGGATGAAAATGCGGTTGGCGTGCTGGACGAAGTGGTTAACAACATTGCCGCGGCGCTGGTTGCGTCATCTGACATCAAGGACGTTGCGACTCATAGCATTGCGGCGCTGTTTACTCGTTACAACTTCCACTTGGGCGAAATAGTTGCGTCGTTACAGAGTATTGCGCTAAAAGTGGAGGCTGATTATTCGCACTCTATTTCGGAAAACATACGGAATTACCTGCTGTCGTATGCGCCGTTAACTATACCCGCGTTTGACGCAACAAATACGGAGCAGGTGCTTATCTCGTCAGAAACGGTCGCGCTGCTGGCTTTGTTTCGTGATGCAACATTAAGGATAATTGATGCGCTGAATGGGAAGTGTTGCGCTCCAGAGTCGTTATATTACAGCGAGTTGGCGGATGAGTTCTACAAGGTGCGGCATTTCTTTCGCACGTTAACGGCCGAGCAACTCACGTCCGACATGCCAGAGGTTGCCGCGATTTGTGCGTACATTCAAAGCTTACCGTCCGCGGAGTACGTTGAGCACCAGGTTCAGCCCGAATTGTTGCTGCACATCAGGGCGCTGGCGTCGCACTTGTGCCCCGACGCGATTGATTTGCCAAAGCGATACACGCGGCATAATGAACGACGAAAACAACTTGAGTTGATTAGAATACAGGAGTGTATAGATGGAATTAATCGAAAGTTATATGCGTTAATAATAGACGTTAAGCAGCGTGTCTTTACATATACGCCGGACGCAATCACCATGCTGCGGGCGTTTCAACACTTCCGCGGCGTTATGGACCGTGCGCTTCCACATGCATTGTCACATAACGACCCTACGGACTTGTTTTCGCAACCGTTGGATACGCTGCAAGAAAGGCTTGACGCTTTAGTTGACGCGCTGTTGAATTACCGCTGTTGTGTCGAATACGCCAACAACATACTTGCACTTCTTAACGCAGTTGAAGGGGCGCAAGTTGGAATTGCCGACGCTGTACACAACAATATTGAGCACGGCATTGCGTTTGACGCCTTGTTTGCTCAGTTGGTGCACGCGTTCGAATCCGTGGTAGAGCACACGCGTTCGTTCGACACGTTGTTCGACATAGTCGGCGACCTGCAGGGCATTGTGCCGGTTGGTTACACTCGCGCGTACAGCATTCCGCAGTGTGAGGCATGGCCGTTTGCGCTGCACAAAAGTGCGGAGGCCGTGCAGAATATGTCGATGATATTCGACGAGGTCCTTACTTATTGGGGCAATACTCCTCCGGCGTATTCGCAGGCGCTCTATGAGAATATTGTTAAACTCCAAGGATTTATACTAAACGTACGCAATAACTTGCTGCAAACGTTGGATCAGCCCCCAGCGCATTTCGCCGTGTGTCGCACTTGTGTTGCGCCAATTGCGCGGCTGAAGACGGATCTGTGCAGTCGCATACATGCTCAAACGCTGGCAACGCTGGCATCGGTTTTGTTCCAGCGCCAATATGCGGAGGTGCGTCACCGCCAGTTTCGGATTGCGGAGGCGCTGCAAGCGCTGGAGAATGCGGTTGCTTCGTGTGTTGAGCTGCCCCTAATGGCGGTTAATATTGACGCGGTTTCGTACAATATTACGAATACAACGGTGGCGAACAATTGGTTTTGTGCTTTGTTGGCGAACTTGCGCACTGTGTCCCAAGAGTATTGTAATGAATCTTTTGATGATAATACGTTTATTGCAAGTATTCACGCGTTTAGCTCAAATTTATTGCAAGAATATATCAACATAGGTGGCACAGCATTACCTGCGCCGATCCCTTTGGTTGAGCAATATGCGACACCAGATTCTGTTATATTTGAGCGGTTAGTTGAATATGTAACGAACACATGTAATCGTGTGTATTTATTGTTCAAGTCGTATTTCGAACAACCGTACTCTGGGAACTCAACTGTGCGCGACGCCGTTATTATTACGGCGCGTTTTTGCCAAGACACTGCAGCATTGCTGGCGACGCCTTCCTTTGCAGGGCACTATTCGCTTCCAAAGGACGTGCACTTTAAATTCGCTGCACAGCTGCAATTGCTTGCGAAGCACTTAAATGAAGCGCTGGCGGATTACTCCCCCAAGTGTTGCGAGAACAACAGAGCGAGCCTCGTGCAGCGCACGTTCGCCCAGTTCGCGGAGGAAGTTGCGTTGCTGACGGACGCTCTTGTTACGCAGTCTGCTCAGGATGGCGACGCGTTTACTTGCAGTGCAAACATAACATCGCTCAGCACGTCGCTTGGCTCATTTATAACTCAGCTGGAAAGCGTAGTCACTCATCTCGGGGTGGCGCCTGCGCCTGAAGTTTTGTGCTATGACGCAAGCGCGCAAATTATGCAAATTGTGCCAAAACTAAACTTGGTGGTTGGCGCTGCGCATGATATATCAAGCACCGTTGACGCAAGCATCTTGCCTGCGCAACTTCCGCCAGCATGGGGCGCGGACATGGGGCCAACGGAGGAAAACTTGGTCGCGTTGGCGCGTGTGCTCAGTGCGCTAAGAGATGGACCGCGGTCTTTGAATCAAAGCTTGGTGCGCTTGCGCGAATATTTCGCACGCACGGGGGAGGTTGCGTACCAGGCGTTGCATGTGCCCAATTTAAAAAACATAAACACCGTCCTTACAAGCATGGTCGCGCAGCTTCAGCTTTTGCAAGCTAACATGGTGAAGGCATGTCAGTCATATCAGTACTCGTTGATTATTGTGGATATTGCACAAGAAATTAGCAAGTACCCTCCGATTATTGAAGAAATAATCGAGAGCATTAAGCTGCGCTTTTGGGCGCCGTATTCTCATGCGATACATCGCCTACGCACGTACATTAGGGCGCAAACGCATGCGATGGCTTTGCTTCGGGATATTGGAGCCACGAATGAGGCCCTAACTGGTGCGGACAAGGATGATAAATATACTCTGCTGAGGCAATATCTCACGGCGATTAAAGGGCAATTGCAAACGTTCGCGTTGATAACGATTGACGACCTTGAAAGCGTCCACAATGAAGCGGAGATAAGCCATGTCCTTGATCAATTCGTAGCATTTGCAGATGGCCTTGGAGGTACGTCGACGTCAACACAGCTCGCGCAAATTGGGGGCATATTCGGGCGGTCGCTTCCTCCTCTTGCCCCAAGCGTCATCCCCGCGACAAATGTGTTTCAGTACATAAATGACAATATTAACTCTATCCTCGAAGAATTGCTTGCGCAGGCTGTGAGCTTGGGGATTGCCCAAAACGTCAACACAGGGCTTGGGTGCATCACAACACAAGGTTTGTTGACGACTATTGCCGCGTATTTCGAAGCGTCCGGTCCAATTGCGCGCAACATCGTCAATATGCTTGATCTGTACTCGGTGTTGTCGGATACGTTCTATGGCGGCGAGCGCATGCCTATCCATAATGTTTCTGCACAAGTAAGCAATACGTTTACTGATATATACGAAAAGATCATACAACTATCTGACTTATTCAATATTGAGCGATGTGGCTTTCTGTTTAATACATACTCATTGGGCATCCATCCACAACTTCAGCGGCTCTCCAGTATATTGCAAGCAATTGACGTCGTTGCCGAGTTCAACTGGGCGCTACTGGATGAGCCCAATGGGGACGAGGGGACTTCGGTGTTGGAGCTCATTGAAGGAATGACGATGTCTCTGTACAACCTCAGCGAGCATTTGCCTGCGCACTATTACTACATGGCGGATAAGTTGCGGTATTGTTCAGCGGGGATTGTTAACGTTTACGTGGAGCAGGTATATGCGGATTTGAACCGCGTAAATAATTTGCTCGCTGGTCAACACAGTGCGCTACAGGCGCTCCCGCTTACGACGGACAACAGTGCATGCGGGGATACGCTGAATGGAGCACGATTAGATAATTTGAGCGTGACCAACAACATCGCCACATTTCTTACACGACTTGTTGAGTTTGTTCGCTCCAGTGGGCCAAGGATCCCATTGAATAACATCCAGAAGCTAATATCATTGCAAAACGCCCTCATGCGCTTGTGCGATGTGCTGCGCGATGTTAATGGCGTAATTCAGGAAATGTGCACATTTTGTGAGAACGAAGCGGCGAGTCGGACCTTTATTTCCGGCATGGAAGCGTGTGTTACGATCATGTACAAAAACTTGGCCGAATTAAGCGATACGCTGGCAGCATTCTGCTGTAGTGTTGACGTCGAAAATGCGCTGATATCGATTGCTCATGGTGTGAAGGCGCTGGCGGATTACATCACGGGGCAATCGTTCGACGCCGCAAAGCCAGACGCGCTGTTGGACTTTGTCCGCATAATGAACTTGCTGGAGGCGCCCATCGCTGCGTATTTTAGCGCCCCCATACACAGCCCCACCCAGGACGTTGCGCTCACAGGGCTGGCGGCGCTATTGGCGTCTGGGCTCGGGTTGCCGGAGGTGCCCAGCGAAGAATACATGCGAATTGTTCCATTCAACGAATACGCAAAGAAACAATACGTGAATCAAATAATTGATCATGTTGTTACTATTCCGCGTGTATTTGCCCAATGGCGAGCAATATTACAGGGAATGACATTGTCGAAAAATGATTATGCCGTACGCGTGGTCAGTACGTGCATCAATCGCATTGCAAAATTTGCAGAATTGTTCGAGGGCGCAACGCCAGCAAACTCCTTCCTGCACGACACGGAAGGCGTACTGTTCGTTCGTCAACATATAAGGGTGACACTTATTTCTGTCGTGGAGGAGTTGGTCGCGCTCAGGAATATATATTTGAACCATGCCGCAGAAAAGGTGGTGATGGAAGAACTGGATGTAACTCAGAATATTCTTGGCGTATTGCCTGATGTATTAAATTTAGTATTAGCCAGAATAGAGCAGAACACATCAGACATCAATTCGCACACAGAAAGCATTGTCGCTCGCTTAATCCAACTGCCGCCTCAAAGCTTGGAGCACTTGCAGCCAGCGTTGGCGCGCCTTGGGGACGCATGGACGGCGGCGACACAACAGCGGCCGGTGGCGTCGTTCGATGACGTGTGTGGCGGCATTTCAGATATAAACAAATGCCTGTACGCGTACGTTACAAGCTTGCTGAACGCGCAGGGGCAAAACGCATCCATCGCGCACGACAGCACGAGTCCGGTTGGGGGGCGACTGACGAAGTTCAAGGATGAGCTTGAGCATTTCTTGCAGGCGCTGAACCGCGTTTCCGTCGCTGTAAAAAATCTGGAGTTTGATGAAGAGTACGTCGCCTCGCTTGTGAATGAAAGCAGCCCAATCCTCCTGATCCTTGCTGCGAAAGAGCCAATCATGGCGCTGGCACAGACGTTGCGCGGTCAACTGGCATATGAGAGCAATGAATGGGCATATATACTTGAGTCTTTGGATGGAATGTTTGCCAAGCTCTTGGTTACTATTACAAGCATCAGGGATACAATTGCGAATCAGGGCCCAGTCAGAGTATTGTGCACATATAAAGATGTCCTGAACCGCGTGCATTTACTCTCCCAGCAAATAGATAAGATCGTGGGCAACAGCACCATCGAAGACGCAGAGGCGTTCTTCCGCCAGCTTGTCACGCAAATTGCGGATGCGGCGGAGTTGGCTCCGGTGACTCATGCCGCGCAGTTGGATGCGATCATTGCGCTGGTCAATAGCGCTTTTTCCGTGACAGTATCTGATGCGTTTATTGAGCCAAACAGGTTGGATGTTGGGTCCATACCTGAGATACAGTACAAGACGGAAATAAAGGTCGAGCGCATTCTTACGCAGTGCGATCGCCTCACGCATTTGTGGCTGCAAACTCCGTATGTCCTTAAGCCTGAGTTGATCAATAATGTGTCACTTGTACTGGAAAAGGTAAAAGCGTCGCCCAGCAGCTGGAGTAAAGTCGCGAGCATCTTGGAGCGCTTCCTCGGCGAGCTTCGTGTTCCGACATTTTGCCTTGGGCGCAATGCGGTGCTTTGTCAAATTGAAGCAAGCACGGCGAATATGGTTCATGCACTGAATAGTGTTGCGTTGAATATGCATGTTCTTGCAGAACAAAAGTACGGGGAGCTTCTTGCTGTATTATCCGAATTGTCACCAAATATACACGGTATAAATGATGCGTATAAAACGCTTGTACACGCAGACTATTTTGATGTGCAGTATATCAACACGTTGACACAGTTGTCTGTAATAATTGCAAATATTCAGAATAACGTAAATGCTATTGCTACAATATTTAACTGCGTGCCTAAAGTCGCCCCCCCTTTGACTCCAGCTTTGTGCGAGCAAACAGACCTCCTCATTTCGCGCATTGGGACAAATGTATGCAATGCGCAGAGGGAGCTATTCTCGCTGATCGACAGCATCGTTCCTGAGGTAGGGCAAGTCATGCCACTTCGCCAAGAGGTAATCACGGCAATGGCGGACACGTTCGCGCCAATATTCGCCGAGTTGTGCGATGCCCTGCAATACGTAGCCGCGCATGTTTCTGGCATGACGAACTGTGTCCTCCACAACAGCGTATATCGCCGCGCGTTTGTGACGGAGCTGGTGCGGCAAGGGGTGATCATGGAGGCGTACCCCGGTAAGTTGGAGCGGCGCTTGCGGCAGTTCAAGGATTCCTACGTGGGCAGCGTCGTTCATGAGCTGCGTGGAAACGTGGAAAATCTCATGATTTTGGTGCGTGGGTTGGCTCAGGTTGACTGGGATAACAGCAAGCTGGCCTTGGTGAATGCTCGCTTTGAGCAGCTGCGCGCAAATCTGTACAGCGATGTGAATGCGTGGCTCCACCGCACGGACGACGGCCAGTGGCATGAGTTCGTTAGCCAATTGAAGTTTGGGGACTATGTAACGATTCTGCAAAATATTTACTCTGATGTCGGTGCACCTGCTCCTGTGTTGCCAAATCTGCTGCAAACGGTGTTTGGGGAGCGTCAAATCCGTGAAGATATTACGGCGATATCTCAATTCATGGATACGGTGGTTGGTGTGATTGCGACGGACATTTACCCTGATTTTAGACAAAAACGCTTATATAACCCCGCGCTTGCTCAGGTGTTTGACGCTGTAATCGCGTTTAGCGCTGTTGCACGTGTGGATTCGTCTGATCCAATTCAGCAGCAATTGTTGGAGTGCTTGTGCCCTGCTATTGCGCGTGAAGGCTTGAGTCCCATTGTCGCGCGTGAATCGCTGAGTCCTGCGCTTTCGCTTGAAGTCCTGCGCCATTTGGAGTTCATATTGAGCCACAATACGTGCTGCGAACCACATACAAGCAAGATGAGCAGCATATTGGATACGTATGCCGCAATTAAGCTCAATTTGCACAGAATGAGTGCTTCCACATTTGGTGTGCGCTCCCAAGACGTATTTTTAAAGAGTGGGCCAATCGGCGCCATGGCAGGCAAGCTGGTGGCTATGGTCACCACGCTGGGGACAACATATGCGCAGACGCAGAACTTGTTGCTTCAGTTGGAAATCTCATCCAACGGCTTGTGCATCAGTTCGCTTGATGAAGGATTGACGCAAGCGTTGGCACATTTCGCGGACCAAATGGACGCACTGCAAGCGCACACCGCGAACATGGCGTCGCTGCACTGCGACATTAATGACTTGCAGCTTGGTGAGGCACTGGGCACGGAATTCATGCAGTTCGACACGAATATTCGTCAGCTAAATTTGTACTACGACGACAACATCGCAACGGCATGGGGCAACTTGAACCAGGCCTTGGCGCAGCAGCACTCGGCCATGCTTGCTGTAAAGGCAATGCTCACACATAACGAGATTTGTTTCTTGAGGGGGGATGTTCTCGTTGCGCAGTTCAATGAGTTTGATGACTTCCGTGCGTACATCGCAAGCTCAATCCGCGCGCTGGCTGTGTATAAGGAGTGTGCTCTCGCCCGCAGTGGTATGCATATGTATAGGATTTATCAGCAACTAGCTCCGGTTGTAATGATTTCGGATATTCTATTTAGGAATGCAACAATCAAAGATGCGCTGATTTTCATAAATAAATTGACGGTTAGTATAAATAATATCGCAGCAGTGTTGGAGGGAATTCACGACTCCAAAGTTTACGAGGTCTCATATTTGCACGGATTATTAAATCTGGAATATATTGTTTGCGACATAACTGCGGATTTATCCACATATATAGCGAAATACGGCGTCGTTATTTCTGCAACACTGGAGGAGAACCTAACGTTCCAATCGAGCGATTTCGCCTTATATTTAGGCCAAATTATCGACACAATGGGCACGTCAGGCAGCATATTACTTGCGCTGAAGGATTGGCGCACAAGCATAGCGGCCGAGGACGGAAGCAACCACAACGAGCGCTGCTACACGGATATTTTTGCTGCGTTGTGTGCAAAGGTTGAAGTATTGCGAACCATAATAAGTGGTGTAAACGCGAACTTTGCCCCTGTATACGCGCAAACATTCGTGTTCCCGCCAACGGAAGCGCCCGCTCCATTCAGCCAACCCGTGCTGCAGGCGCTATTTGCACAATTGGCGCAAAACCTCACGTTTGTGAAAAGCGAATTTACCGGCCTGCACACGCTTGTGACCAATCCAACGTGCTGCTACAAGCGCTTACAACAGCAAGCATTAATTGCGGCCACCTTCGACAAGCTACGTCGTGCCGTACTTGGAGCGGCGCGCAACCTTGTGCAAGATCCGTTTGTATGCGAGCAGGATTTAGCCCCATGGATATTGCGGACCCAAGAGGGAACGTTGGCGCTGCAGACGCTGGCGTCTTCGTTAACGAGCATTGCCGTGGATGCGGAGCTTACTTGCCAAGCTAGCCTGATCAGCGACAAAACAGGTCAAGTGATTATTCCTGCGTTTCAGGCTATGGTGCTTGCCGTAAGCAACATGCTGGCAACAATCGCTCCGCTTGCACCAGAAGACGCGCCGCTTGCGCTCCCGGATTTTGCCAACATATGTGCCGCGATTATCTCAGGCAATGTGCAGCTGTCATCCATTGCTGCGGGAATGAAGCTTGCTATGCAGGAACTTAAGGTGCAATTAGCTCAAATTGATATATTCGCGTACAGCCAAGCCTTTGTGGACGCGCTGAACGAGTTCCTGCTGGCCCTGCGCGCGGCTCGTGTGCAGCTTGGGGAGTTTTGCACGTCGTTTGAGGGCGAGAACTGTTACGTATGCAATGCCGTCAGCTATACATCGCTGTTGGGGTGTGTCATGGAGAGCTTGCGCGAGTTCGAAGACGTGATTCACTTGATTGAAGGCAACAGCAGTAAGCGCTATTCACGAACACTGCATGAGCTTGTTACTGCGGTGGAACTGTTTGGACAATACTCGCATGCATTTTTTACGCAAGACTTTGATGACTTTGATCCGCAAAGAATAGAGATACTTGAGCAAGCATTAAATCTTAACGCGCGCGTATTGACGCAAATAGGCGACAGCAACGGCAATTACACGGGGATCAAAAATATCATTCACGCCGCCACAGAAGAGTTTGCCGACATTTTATATGTCGCGGATGTGGCGCTGCCTGTCCTAATGCAGGAGGCTCCGGTTTATGGGGCAAGCTTGATCGCGCAAGACAGAGTGCGGCTGATGTATGTGTTAACGCGCTTTATAACCCTGGTTGAGCATATGCCCACAGGGCGCGGTCACTTTGTTGTCCGGTCCACGTGGCAGCGTTTGGCGAATGTGGTTGAGTCGTTCGTCGCAAAGGTCAGGGGCTTCCATACGTCGGACCTTTCCCTTGCGCATGAATTGGCCGATCAAGCAAGCGAGCTTGCCACCGCAGAGCAGGCGTTCCTTGAGAAGGTGCGTCAGGCAACGTACTGTGAACCTATCGATGCTGTGATATTTGCGTTTGTTAATTTCGTGGATGATCTGAACTACGCGTTTAGTACAAGTAGCGCTACATTCATAAACAACCTTTCTGCGCAGGATAGTGCAACGTTTGCGGCGCGTCTTGATGATGTAACAACTAATATTGCGTCGTTAATTACTGTGATTGCGGATATTACGACTGCTCCAGTAAATGCGTCCCCGTATGTTTGCTCTATTAATATGGAGCACGTAACGCAATTGTCGCAACAATTGGACGCCACGAAAGGCGCAGTGTTCAATGTCGTCCAAGTCATGAATCCCTATTTGACGATGCCACTTCACGCAGAGCCCGCTCATTATCCCGACAAAGTGGTGCTCATTCGGCGCATTGTCGAAATATTAAAATTGTTGCAGAACTCCATGAACGCTGCGTGGCAGAGTGCCGCCAATTGTCAGGTCCGGGATTACCACAAAGGGACCATTGATTCGGCTAAATTGCTGAATGCAAAGTTAAATGCGCTGGTGCCATGTATTCCGTCGCTATTTAATCTTGTGAGCGTGTGCCAGTTTTGTGAGCGGACGGAGATTGCGTTAACGTTGAGCGAAATTCCCGCAATTGTGCAACAGATCCCGAATGATATAAATGGGGCGATCCTTTATTTGGAACAAATGTGCTGTTCGCGTCTTGCTTTTCAGACGTGTAATGTGTACGACAAATCCTACGTTATATCTAATGCAATGAACGCACTGGCGGGCGAATCTTTGGGGGGAATTGTTGAATTCCTTTGTAATGAGGACATCCAGGCGAATTCATCCGCCCTTATAGAGCTGCTGACGTCAAATCTGCCGGATAAAAACTTTAACTTAACGCAGTGGGTCAAACTTGCGCCATTGTTTGCTGTTCCTGGAAATGACCACTGTTCCGCCAGAGAGATCGAATATTTCTTGGATCAGTGGGATAATGTTCTTGTCCAAATAATTGCAATGTTTCCCACACAATATACAACAGGACCAAATTCTCCTCTGGAGAGGCCGCTTGTGTATACTTGCGATATATTGCCGAATGTCGTGAATTTGTGCATGGATTCTGTATCGAGTTTGTCGGCTGCGCTTGGCATCCTCATAAACAAAGTGGAATATCATGTATTCGTTTACCCGAAAGTGCTGAATTTGTGTCGATTACTGGCGGAGTTCGTTGGGGCACTTAATTCTCTTTCGTCTATTAACTTGGCGCAGACAACTGATGTATTTTGCACAAAGTGTCAGAGCGAAAGCGTTTTTATAAATGCACTGCGTAAAAAGAATGCGTCTGATGTATTAGTGTTCGATGAACTCAGAATGCACGTAGAAACATTAATAAAAATATTATCAGATTATTGCGATAACGAAGCCGTTCAAGCCTTTGATTATTTCAGGTTTAACATTTCTTTGCTGAATAATATACTTATAAATTTAAGTAGAGAACTTGTTCCTTTTTGGAATAGCAATCTTGTAGATGACTCGAAATACTACGAAATCTTGAATATCAACGACCTTTACTCCCGTATGTCCAGCACAGACTACGGCTTAAACGAGTTGCTTCGCTTGATCGTAGCAAATGCGCCAACTGCAAGTACAACATATTGCCAAGTTGGCAATATCGCCCATTTGGCGACGTCGTTTGCCCATAAGTTCGCGGAGGTTGTTGCGCTTTTTGCTGAATTTACCAAGGACTTTAGATATGCAGAGCAGAAGAATGAATATCAAGAGCTTGCGCCGTCTAATGATAAGTTAGCGCTTGCCAGAGTGCTTAGCGACGTCAAAACTGAGATTGCAAACGTCTTTAGTTCCCTCGAACAGATATCTACGCAAATCAATTCAAATCAATTGACTACTAATATTAAAATCGCGTCTGGTGTACTTGAACTAAGTAATAACCTTAATGTGCAAATGTCACATTTCGAAGCGCTATATCATGCGTGGGGCAACTTCCCTTGTCCGAAATGGAACGATTGTAAAGCATGCGAGATGCAGCTTAGCTTTTGTGACAATTGCGATAAGGTTCCGCCTCCAGGGTGTTTGTGTAATTTTATAAATGGAACACCTGTGCGTAAGCAAATATGGGATATAAGGTCCAAAATAAAAATGATGGCTGACTTTTTAGATAGATTGAGCCAAGTTATATCTCCAAACTGTTGCGTTGAGCCATTTAAACCATTATTTCAATTGCCGGATTCTATGCTGATAGTGCAGTGTAACGTGTTGGACTTTTTTAGGTGGGCAGACATACTCAATAGTCCGAATTACCTTGTCGAATTCGTAGAATGTCTAAGCACAAATATTTCTTTCGTAGGCGAAGCATTACACGCAATACTTCAAAAGCGTGAAGAGACTCGTGATAATCCTAATAATTGTCGGATGAAATTGTTCTCCGATGAGCTAGTCCTATTACGTGACAATACTTTGAAGCTTGTAAATGGAACAACCGAGATTATTGAGCTGCACCAAATTCCACAGTCATTTAGGCAAAGGTGGGACGATTTGAAACCGACTTGTACCGAGATACCGTCTATGCTGCCGATTTTTGGGAAGTGTGTTATTCAAATAACGGCGTACTTTGACAAATTCACAGAGCTGGTGCGTACTGCGGAGGAGATTGACGCACATAAAGAAGCTCTAATAAACAAGTTGGCGCTCGACCCACTGCAGGTGCTGTACCAACAACTTATAGAGATAGAAGGTTTTGTATCGTCGTTAGTATTGGTGGGGGATCAACGGCAAATTTGCGCAAACTGCAACAGAGATGTGATGAACGAAAACTTTACGTTGCTAAAAGAAAACCTTCACCTTTGGGCTGACGCAGTACTCAATTTGAAGAATGCGTTTGTGTCAAAGTATTGCTGTGAGGGCACGGACGAGTCGTTTGCTAATGTGGAGTATATCACCAATATTATAAAATTAAACGTGGACCAGTTGGCAACATATCGGTTCTCTGTCTATGAGATTTATTATGATATATATGCGGATGAAATAAAGGGGGTTGAGGGCGCCATTGATGTTGTGCGCGAATATTTGGTTAAATATTTGTCGATTCGCCAATCACTTCCAAAATCAACAGCCGTCGACTTCTGTTTTATGGCGCATATTGGCCCAACGTTTGTTGACTTGGGGAACATATTGCAGGGGAACGTGCTTGGTGCGATAAGCGCGCTGTTTAACCGCTTGGGGGTGACGTTTATATCGCCAGATCCCGGGATTACATTTATCCACGGCACCTGCAGTTCGTTTGGCATACGGCTGGAGTCCGTCGCCAGCGCATTCGACGCCATAGCGACAAACATGCTTAGCATATTCAGCGAGTTGAGCGACGTCGCGCTGCATCGTTCGCCGGCTCACACCACGGAGGGATACAGCGCCGTTCAAGGGGTGGTGCGCGCGTTGGCGGATATGTCTGTGGTTATGTTCGGGATATATACTAACGCAGAGCACAAGAAAATATGTGAAAACTGTAATCATGCCAACGTGTTGTCCCATATTTATAACGGACAGGCAACGCTTGCGCGAGTTGTCGGAAGTATACATGCGTATCTAGTAAATCATCGGCACATAAGCCTTGCGGTGGCTCTGAACAGATTCTTGGATGCGTATGGCAAGCTTACGTCGACGTTTGATTCGCTGCACTTGGTGGGCGATATTAATCGCTACATAAACGACGCCAATACGGGGCACGCGGGGCAATTGCTATCCATTGTTTATGGCTGGATCCGGAGTCTTACCAAATTAACCGCGGTTATTCCTGAAATTAGAGGGCTGAAGGACAATTTTGCCCAGCAGTATGCGTTTATTCGCGAGTTGGATGAGACTAGCGCTCTGGTTAACGAAAGCGCCATTCGTACGCAAGCATTTTTGTCTGACGTGCTGGGGCAAGAGTTTGCGTTTTCCACGCTTGGCTCGATTGAGTTTTCTTTAGAACGGTATGTGTCGTCCGCGATTTCCATGCTTGATACGTATTCCGCAAACGCAGCCGAGGCGATTCAGTGGCTTTGTGAACACTGCGCATACTTTAACATCACCGCAAACGATGCCAGCACATTTGCCGCGATCGCTAGGTTTGCGGATGTTGCTGTCGTCGTTAAGCAGCTGGAGGTTTATTGTGATGCGGCGTTGTGCCCGATTTCTTCTGGGACGAGGTTTTGGGCGGCGACCGTGCAGTTGAGGGATACGCTTGCGCCGAAAGAAAGAGGGATCATTGCGAATCTCAACGACATGACATGCTTGTTCATGATTGCGGCACAAAATTTGCGTTTTTCGCCTGAACACATTGATGATGTGGCAAGTTATAGTGAGGACGTGAACCAATTTTTTGTGCAGCTATCCGCTTTTGCTGAGTGGATGCGGCAGGTTAAAGGGGGCGACGATTTGTTGGCGAGCACAGCGACATCCCCTGTGCTTGGGGTGCAGCAAATGACGCGGTGCATCGCGCAGCACATGGGGTATAACGAGGATGTGGTCAATGTGGTGCATGCAAATAGCGTGTCTCAATCGGTGATTCAATTGGCGGCGTCTGTTCATGCGTTTGGAAGGGATACTTTTGGGTTTATAAGTAAAGCGGCGGGGCTTCATGTGCAACACAGAATCAAAGTCGATTTGCATAACGTTGTTGTAGTGCCTACGTCTGTATTAGTAATAAAAAAGAACTTAACGCTGATACTTGATGCATATCGCGCGGGCACACTTCCGGAGGCGTGGCGGCTGGCGGCTGGCGGAGGCGTGGGCGCTGGCGCGAGTGGAGGAGCGGATGCTGGAGCTGGCGGAGGTGTGGGCGCTGGCGCGAGTGTGCTGAATGACGAAGGACAGGCTGCGCTAATTGAGTGCGTCGACGGGTTGTATCAAACGTTTCAGAGCGTGTATGTCTTGTTGAAAAATGTAAACCGCAGAATCGATGTTGCGCTGTTACAGGATAGGTTTAATGCGCGAACTCATGACGGAAATGGGATTCCCGTCATTGAAAGGCTGTTTGCCACGGTGTACGACACAACAGTAGGAGTTCCTGTTATCGTTCAATCTACGCCAGCCACTGATGTACGAGAGGCGTCTGGTGCTGGGGCCGGGGGGGCCGGTGATGTAGGAGGGCCTGGTGGTGATGCAGGAGTACCTAGCGGTGATGCAGGGGTTGCAGGAGATGAGTCCGGTAATGCAGAAGGGCAGGGCGGACCGCAGAGTGCGTTATTGCTTACGCCGCATGTGGTTATATCGGCTCAAAGCAGCTCCGTTGTTTCAACAACGGGCGTATTGCTGGACAGAGCTGATGCACTGCATACTAGAATGACGGGAAAGAAATACCTCCGCACGTAATATATCTTTTCATAATAACCAACAGCAATACGCGCCATTACATTGGGCGATTTAGGCGAAGATCAAAAATCACGTCACGTAGCATCGAAATGGACGCCATTGGGAGCCGGATGCCTTAGTAGGGCACGTCCGGTTCTGTGGATGGGGATGCTATGGGCATCTCGACTCTAGGGGAGTCGAGTCAGATGCTTAGTCGGGCGTCTCCTGTGGATCATGAGACTTCCCCCAGTTCTTGGTATATTGTTTTAAACCTGTCTATTGTGTTGCGTAGTGCTTTTATGAACTGCTGAAGATATATTTCTTTTTTAGCCATGACTAAACAGTTACCTACGCGCAGCATACGATATGCCTTTCCAATCGATATTGAAAACGAGTCTGAAGTCTCTCCTCTTTTATACACTTGATACTTCACATTTACTGCAGCGAGTTGATCATGCAAGTTAAACGCACAGAAGGTTCTCTGCAGAAGCATTACATGATTTGCGATAGTAGTCGCATACCAATCAGAACCATAGGGACGTTTTTTGTTATAATGTTCGTTTACGAATGCTACTACGTCATCGTCGCTAGCGTTGATGCGTTGTATGTACCGAATCCCCTCCTCCCAGACTTCGGTTACGACGACTTTTCCGTCCACAGTTGAGTATAGTTCCGAATTCATATAACGTAACCATTCAGGAGTGAAGTTTAACTGCAATGCATCAGCTGGAGCCTTAAGTGGAGCTGAACTAAAAAGTGGAGCTGGGCCATAAAGTGGACATCCTTGCACGCATTGAGAGAGCGTAGCTAGGGCGATACACATGCCTAAGGATTTGATTGTCATAAAAGACTCCATAATAAAAAAACGCTCATTCTTTAATGTATCAGACGTGCGCAGCAATAGTCAACAGCATAAATCACGAAAAAAACGATTGACTTCCAATGCAAAGTAAGTGACACTACATCTTGGAACGAGGGGCAGAAAGCTCATCTGCTGCGCTTCGAAACGACGAACCAAACATCTTTTTAGGGCTGGGGGCATATCCAGTCATAAAAACATCGCGACTTCTTCGGGGGGGCATGCCGCAGAAAACCTGACTGCTTCCAAAACAATGTTTTCGCGTTTGGTGTGTAGGTTTAACAATTTAATTATTTAGGATGACGATATGAATAAAAGAAGTTTTTTAACGATGAATATAATGTTTTGCTTGGCATCGTTATTCCCAGATGAAGTACTCGCTACACATTTAGATGCGAGCCAAATAAAACAGCAAATAGCAGATGGGGCGCCGCTACATGATTTCAACGAATGCATAGAAAGCGGCAAAAAAACAGATACTCCCATTGCGGTGTATTACCTAACCTATTCACCAGGGATGCCACAGACACAGGCCCCATGGTATAAGGAGCTCCAGCTCGCGTGTCGCAATGAAGATCCTGAGCCAACGCAGATTCGTACTGATATTGACGATCCTGTGACGACGCTTAGCCGTCATATGGCCGAAACCAAGCCGATATACAAAACAGAAGAGCAGATTTTCTTTGCGCTCGACAATGGCTACTATAGTGTGGTGATTCGCGATGACAGTCTTTTGCCGGGCCAACAACCTTCAAAAACTATTGTATTTTGTTACGGGAGAACATGGGGCGGCAGTTTTTTATCGAGACACTCAACCTTCGGCCAGTTAATA
The DNA here is from genome assembly GCA_031270515.1 of Holosporales bacterium. Classification (GTDB taxonomy): domain Bacteria; phylum Pseudomonadota; class Alphaproteobacteria; order BNTO01; family BNTO01; genus JAIRNK01. The sequence goes on from JAISXM010000017.1 coordinate 41,867, forward strand.
TTGGGCTGCAATGTTTTATTGGAAAACTTAACTATAGGTGGAAGAATCATAATCTCAAGACTTGGGTACGTTGTTTTTAAAAATTGCGAAATCAGGTCCACTATGGACGGCATTACGTCTATAGAATGCTTTACAGTTGTTACCTTTGAACACTGCACACTAAAACACGGCCCACTGAGAGGCGAAATGCTATCAAGCTTGGTTACACTCTCGAAAGAGAGTGTTGGCTGTTTTAACAATTGCCGTTTTGAAGTAGATGATCAATATTGGTGTGTATCGGTGTTTGGTTTCTCTCTAGCAAAATTCAAAGGATGCACATGTGTAAGAACGGCGAACCGTCAAATAGATGCACTGAACGGAGATGAGATTCTACCGTCGGGTCAGCCCTCACGAAAACCGGACGTACCGGAACAATGTGATAGAGGATTCGCAGTGTATGGAGCATCTGGTATTTTCCAATTTGAGGACTGCGATTTCTTACAAGATCCAGACGATCTCTCACAAAATCCAAACGTATGGCTTCGTGCATATCTTAGTTCAAACGTTTCTCTGCAAAATTGCAGGGGGTTCGGTTTGATAGTAGAGTCGGCCGAAGCTCATCTGCAAAATTGCGATAGATTCGGTTTGATAGTACGCAAGCCTTATTATCATGTAAAGATTAAGGATTCCACAAAGATGCTTTTTTCTAATGTTAGATACCCAGTCATAGAAGAGTGTACACTTCGTAGTGCCGAAACTGTGTAGGTTCACAAAGATGTGAACCAAATTTGAGCCCATGAGACCGGCTAGTTGATGCTAGAAAACCGCTGTTATGATGGGGTAGTTTTTTAGAAAAAGACCTTTAAAGTTTTAATTGACGGCCAATTCATATCACAAACGTTTAAATTTGCAAAATGCCCGGGGACTGAGCCGTAACAAAAGCGCCCACACAGTCGCACCCCGCCGCATTTTGGTATATAGTCACCATATGGTGTTTTTGTTTTCGGAAAAAAATGAGTATTCAACGAACTCTATCTATCATTAAGCCTGATGCTACGCGCAGGAATTTAATTGGAAAAATTAATGCAAAAATCGAAGATGCGGGTCTGAGTATTATTGCCCAAAAGATGCTGTGCGTCACGCAGGCACAAGCAAAAGCGTTCTATCAAGTGCACGCAGAGCGTTCGTTTTACGAAGATTTGTGCAACAATATGGTCAAGGGGCCAATCGTCGCGCAAGTGTTGGAAGGGGAGGACGCGATCCATCTATACCGGACGATCATGGGGGCGACGAACCCGAGCAACGCTGAGCCGGGAACAATCCGCCATGATTTTGGCGAGTCGATTGACTTGAACTCTGTGCATGGATCGGATGCGCCGGAGACTGCAGCGCAAGAGATTTCGTTCTTTTTTAGCTTAATTGAGCTTTGTAAGTAACATCGCAGGGCAGGAGGACGAGTGTCTACAGGGGGATCAGTTATAGATCCGGGTAGGGGGACGAATTTTTGAATAATTCGTCCTATAAAGGACGCTCGAAAAGTAATAGTCTGAAGATTTGGTGTTTTTGTATGAAACTTTTCCTCCGCTCCTCTCATTCGTTTTCGCGAAAACGTCGCGCAAGTGCAAACATCCCGAATATTCTGACTTTCCTTCGTATTATAAGTGCCCCCTTCGTCTTATACTTTTGTTCAATTGATAAATATCTATACGCCGTTGCCTTGTTTTGGTTTGCCAGCGTTAGCGATTTTTTTGACGGTTTTCTTGCCCGTTATTTAAAATGCGAATCTCGCATGGGGCGCTTGTTAGACCCAGTCGCAGACAAAACATTAACTCTGTTTTCCTATTTAGCCATGCGCCACGAATACCCAGCGATCTTTGGGTTGGTGCTCGCGCGGGATATTGGAATTTTAGGCGCAATTGGTATTAGTGCAATATTTCGGCTTAATATCCGAATATCTCCGCTTTTTATTGGTAAAGTAAATACAGCCTTTGTCCTATTATTTCCCTTTTTGTGGTTATGCGACAATGCTTGGTGCGGCTGCATGCCGAAATGTGTGTTGCTATATTTGAGCAAAATTATCATCGTTACGACAATTATTTCGGCTGCAGCATACGCCGTTGTTTTTGCTAAAAGCTGTACTAGGTCTCGCTAGTAAAAAATACATTTCAAGCTTGCGCTCCGAAACGACGCACTGATAAACTTTTTGTGTTTGGGTCTATTTAAAAAATAAAAAAAGTGCACTTTTTTTCATAAACGTGTATTATCGTCGCTGTGGGCTTTTGGCTAGGCTAACTTATGGTGCTTTCTTCGGTTGATGCAATCACGTCAGCGTTTGGTTCATATCCGACGCAATTTTTCGACGACATGCTCAAGTATGGGGATGATTTTGCGCGCGATGTTTTGGAGCTCCACCAGTACCACTTATTCGACCCCATGGTTAGCGACCGTTCCTGCCAGCTCAGGGTCATTTGGATTGCTTGCTTTGCGCTCGAAAAACGCTGTCGTTCCCAAATGTCAGACGATGACTTGATCGTTTTTGGACTAAGCCGCTTCCTCACCGAGACGGCTTTTTTTGCAGACCATGAAATAATTGGGCACGTCCCGTTTCGTTCGAACGTAAAACTTTGGCCCAACGAATTGTCCAGCCTGGATAGTGCACGTCAGCGAAATTTGTTTTTTGGCTTGGCTAAGCAAATCGTTCAGGTCCGCGTATTACAGGACTTGTGCCGTTGGATGTCGGATGTGCCCCCCGGGTTGGTGCACGTGAACGGGCTATACCCGGTGCCATCGGAACTCGCCAAGCAAGAGCTGGTTGTGTTGTTTTCCCAGTTGCCAGAGTTTTCGTTTTCCGAGATTCCAATTCCGCTGTTTCATTTTTTCCCTGGGCTGGTGGTTCTTGCTACGTTGGCGGCGGCATTTGACATCGTGGTTGCGGTGCTTTTGCGCAAAGCTGAGTCCATTTCGAGGGGGGAGTGGGGATGTTCGGCCCAAAAAATCTTTTACTTCAAGTACAATGCGCAGACCAAGCAGTTCGAAGTTTTTTCCCCAACAGAGTGCGATGCGGCGCGTCCCGTTGTCGTGTTTTCATCCCACTGTTGTGGCATAGATTCTGTTAATGCATCCGATGACTTTGTTGAGTCTTTGAATAATTTGTTTAACGTTAATGCCTCAATTTTTGACTATATATATGCGTCGGCGTCTACTCATGCGATGTTGACGGGCAACGATTTCGTCAACGAGAACGTCGACATCGAGGGCTCTCCTTCTTTGACTCAGTTGACTCGGCAATATTTGCAGCTGGCGAGAAAGACCGGTTTAGTTGTGCGAGACACGGGACCTCAGGTCGGGATGTTGTCCATGAAAAAGTTGGACCACATCACAGTGTTAGACACTCCATTTGAAATAACTCATGTTTTGTGTGCAGCACTTGGAAGTGAGGTTTGATGAATGTTTGCAACACTGAAAAATAAAATCACCGAATGCGGAGGAGAGCAATTCCTGTATTTCTCGGGAATATCTATCGCGTCGTACGCTGCCGCGAACGTATTGTTCCTCGGGTATTCCGTCTATGTCGCGTCAGGCATAATTGGCGCATTGCTTGTGTTCTTAATTTGCAGCTCCTTGCTTTATGCGGCGTCGCTTTCTTTGTTGCGGGTGTCCGTCCCTAGGAAGCTGACGTCGTTGGACCTGGTGTCCCACTATTTCGGGGCGCACGGGGCGCGGTTTTGTGCGCTTGTGCTTGCGTTGACGTTGCTGGGGTGGTTTTTGTGGCAGTTGAGCTTTTGTGTGCATTTCGTGCGGGATTACGCAATTGTGCGCATGCCAATATTTAAAGTGCTGTCCGAGGAGAAGCTGGGCGTTGCGCTTGGGTTGTTTTGTTGCGCGGTCGCGTGTTCGGACAAAGTCGGCCTTCGCATCGTCAGCGTATTGTTCGTTCCTGTTTTACTGTTTTTATTGTGCTGCTTATTTTTCTTCCTCTCGTTTTACACGCCAACCCATCTGGCTGTACTGTCCACTATTGATTTTTCAACACTATCTATTTTGTTTGGAAGCTTAACCACGTTGATTATGTTTTCTCCAACATTCTTTAAGTCGGCCACATCCGTGGACATTGCTCGGCGCAGCATCAAGCTGACGTACCTCATTATTTTGCCCCTATTTTACGTGTCAGGCGTTTTTTTCGGCATGTTCTCTCCGTCAAACAATATTCTCAATATAGCGTACCTTCCGTCTGGGATTGGGCCGTTTGTGTTGACTGCATTTGTGTTAATTTGCGGCATAAATATTTGTTCCACGAATTTACTTTACGGTGCTGACGTCATAACCCAAGTGACGTCGTCAAAAAGCAGAATGCCTGTCGTCTTCATGCTGAGTTCGGTCGGGGTCTTGTTTTACGGGCTGGTTAGCTCAAAAGTGAAGGCCGACATTGTGTACATCGAGTTTTTAGGAAGTTTAGTTATGGGCATGTTGTCCATTATCCTCACGAAGACGATTGCTAGCAATTTTCGCATAGACAAAGAGTCGCTGGAGCAGCAAAGGGGCAATTATTTGGCGCTGTTGGTGTCGTATGGAGTGGGTCTGTTTGTGTGGACGGGCGTGTTCCACATTACTGGGGTGCCGTTTTTTGATGTGGCGCTTAGCGCGTTTATCATGTGCTTGTATTACATGAGGTTCCCTCCTAAGCTGCGGATCTTTGACTGGATTAGGCATAAGGAGTGGGATCGGAGCAGTGTACACTGATACCCAAACACAATAAGTTTATTCGTTCGTCGTTTCGTTTCTCGCGGGTGCCCATAAAAACAATTTGAACTTGGACCACGATAAAAACCTTAAACAGCAACGAAATTCAAATTGTTTGTTATGGGGAGCCGGTATACCTGCCCATAAAAACAATTTGAACGTGGAGCCCGATCTAGAGAAATAACGGCAACGAATTTCAAATTGTTT